>JAZSNN010000002.1:0-51306 GCA_045536425.1 Oscillospiraceae bacterium | reverse complement strand
TCAGGGCCTTTTGTGTTTAGTTCTTGTAACTTGTTGTTGTTCAATTTTCAAGGTCCGAAGACTGTCCCACTCTTTCGGGTGGGTAGCTTTTTTATTCTATCACATCAATCGCTTCTTGTCAACACTTTTTTCATCTTTTTTTAAAGATTACTTGTCAACAGCCTTTGTTGCGACAGCTTGACTATTATATCACCTTTTTATTTGAATGTCAACAAGATTTCGATAGATTTTTTCAAAAAAATTAAAAATCTTTTATTTGAATTTTTTATGGAAATTCCCAAAAAACTATTGACATTGATTTAAGGTTATGATAAAATGTATTCCGTCACATTGATAGTGAGTGTGCGGGTGTAGTTCAATGGTAGAATTCCAGCCTTCCAAGCTGGCCGCGTGGGTTCGATTCCCATCACCCGCTCCATTTTTTCGCCTTTTTATAAGTTTATGCGCCCGTAGCTCAGCTGGATAGAGCAACTGCCTTCTAAGCAGTAGGCCACAGGTTCGAGTCCTGTCGGGCGCGCCAATTTTTATGGTGGATATAGCTCAGTTGGTTAGAGCGCCAGATTGTGGCTCTGGAGGCCGTCGGTTCGAATCCGATTATCCACCCCACTTTTCCGATATACAGTATTTGTATATCGGTAAAATTTTATATTGGGCTGTCGCCAAGTGGTAAGGCAAGGGACTTTGACTCCCTCATCCCGCAGGTTCGAATCCCGCCAGCCCAACCAAAAATCCAATCTTGACCTTTAGGTCGGGGTTGGATTTTTTATTAGGGATTCGAACCTGTGAAGGTCTGAGCGTTAAGAAAAGGTGCCATTGGCACCTTTTTAGCGAGGAGCGCGAGTCGGGTACCGAAATTCGAAGAATTTGGGTCGACGAGCGGTTAGTATGCGAAGCAGACGGTCAAATCCCGCCAGCCCAACCAAAAAGGAAAAGTCACACGAAAGTGTGGCTTTTTTCATATTTACGACATCATATTTCAACATCAACCAATACTCAACATCGCTTTTATTGACAGGTGTGATATTATAAAGATATAATACTAATATAATTATTTCAAGTGATATAAATTAGGTGGTGCTAGTATGACCATTCGCTGTATTTGGGAGCATAACGGTGATGACTCTTTGCTCTATTGTGTCGATTTGGTTGGTGCATATACTCGAGGAGAGTCGCTTGAGGTTGCAGCTTCAAAGATGGAAAACGAGGTTTCCTCCTATATTAATTGGTTAGGGAAAGATGTTCCTGAAGAGATAACGATTGAGATTGTTGGAGAAAAGAAGTCTCAACTCAAAATCTGTGATGCGGATTCTGACGTACTATTTGAAAGTGAAAGAGAAAGGCTCACTTTTGAGGAATATCTGGAGTTAAAAGCTCTCGCCTTGAAATCTGCAAAGGATTTCCTTTCGCTTTACAACTCGATTACCGACAAAGACAAAAGTGTTTTGCCAGAGCGAAATACTTTTTACGGGTCTGTACCGCGTACAGCAAACGAAATGTATGAGCATACAAAAAACGTAAACGAATATTACTTTGCTGAGATTGGTGTGGATGCCGATAATGACGGTGACATTTTTGAATGTCGAGTTCGCGGTTTTGAAAAGCTAGAGGAAAGGGGTGATTTTCTCGACAACGTTGCAGTCGAGGGAAGTTATGGCGAAGAGTGGTCTTTGCGCAAGGTCATAAGGCGGTTTATTTGGCACGACAGAATCCACGCAAAAGCGATGTGGAGAATGGCAATCAAAACCTTTGGAAAGTCCGATAATCCGTTTTGCTTTTAGTTAGGAGAATACTATGAAAAAGCATATAACTTTATCTAATATCATCTATTTTGTTTTACTGTCGCTTTTGTTTAACAGCTATATGTTGGTTAAAGCGTCGCTTTACAATCTGATTTGGATAGTTCCCTTATTTATCGTTTTAAACGTTCTGCCGGGAAGCAGGTTGAAAGGTGTTAAGCGTTGGCAGCTAAAGCTTTGCAATCACGGAAACGTGATTCTGGCTCTATTTGCGTTTTCTTTGATTTCATCAATAATATGGCACGGTATACTCGCGTATTTGACAATTCCCGATACATATCTTGATTTCGTATTCAGTGCTTTGTACTGTGTTGTTTTGTCTGCAATCGTTTTTTGGAACGGAATTATCTGCGTATACGCAACATCCTCACAAATGGGTGTGAAGTGGCGCGTGCTGGGTGCATTATGCGGGATGATCCCTATAGTAAACCTAGTTATTCTCGCCCGAATAATCCGCATAACCTCTGATGAAATCGAATTCGAAGTTCAAAAAGAGGTCAAGGCTTCTGACCCGACGTTTACAGACTTTTGCAAAACAAAGTACCCGATAGTGTTAATTCACGGTGTATTCTTCCGCGACAACAATCTATTTAACTACTGGGGTAGAATACCCCGCACGTTGCAAGCACACGGAGCGACGATATACTATGGGCAACATCAATCTGCTCTATCGGTAAAAGAGAGTGCGCGTGAGCTGACTGCAAGAATAAAGCTGATTGTAGAAAGGTCGGAATGTGAAAAGGTCAACATCATCGCACATTCAAAGGGTGGCTTGGACTGTCGTTATGCGATATCAGAGTTTGGGTTGGCACCTTACGTTGCATCTATTACAACCATCAACACTCCGCACAGCGGATGTCTTTTTGCAGAAAAGCTTCTCTATACCATTCCGGAAAAAGTAAAGAACAAAGTGGCGAAAGTGTATAACACCTCACTTATAGCGTTGGGTGACGAAACTCCGGATTTTCTCACAGCGGTTAATGACCTTACAGCAAAGGCTTGTGAAAAGCGAAACAAGGAGCTTGTCTTCCCCGACGGAATATATGCGCAGAGTGTCGGGTCTGTTTTGGGTCACGCAAGAAAGGGACAGTTTCCGTTGAACCTATCCTACAAATACGTAAAAAACTATGACGGAGAAAACGACGGTCTTGTTGGAGAAAATTCTTTCAAATGGGGTGAAAAGTACACGCTTTTGCGTTCTAACGGAAAACGAGGTATCTCTCACGCGGATATGATTGACCTCAGTCGTGAAAACATCAAGGATTTTGACGTTCGCGATTTCTACGTTGATTTGGTACACGACCTACGCGAACGAGGATTATAAATAAAGAAAGGACTTGCTCAAAGCAAGTCCTTTCTTTATTTATTCAACCTTTATTACCGACACTGGACAGCTTTCCTGTGCTTCTACTGCAGTTTCCACACAGCGTTCGGGGATGTCACCGTCGATTGACTTTGCTTTTTCGCCATCCATCTCAAACACTGTCGGACAGATTGATGCGCAGAGTGTACAGCCGATACAGCCCTCTCGGTCAACGTATGCTTTCATTGTAAACCTCCTAAGTTTATTTGAAGGTAGTTTTGACCGAAAAACAGGCTGTAATCATTTTACTGCTTCTTTCCGTAGACAACTCGAGGGTTTTTACAGATATCGCATACTACGTTTACGTCTTTAAATCCGTTTTCGGAAAGTATCTTGCTTACCTCTTCGGCCTGCGTATATCCGATTTCATATATTAGGTATCCGCCGTTTTTGATTTTATCTTTCCAAAGGCGAGTTATCTCGCGATAGAATTTAAGTCCGTCACAGTCGCCATCGAAAGCCATTTTGGGCTCAAACCCCACCTCTTTTGAAAGGGTTTTTATCTCGTCGGTTTTGATATAGGGCGGGTTACTGACAACAAGGTCTGCTTGTGGAATATCTATGAGTGAGTTTTTGTTCAAAACATCGCAGAGAACTGGTGTGACTTTGCTGTCGTTCAGAGTGATATTCTTTTTTAGAAACTCAAAAGCGTTTTCGCTCTTTTCGAGAGCGTAGACCTTTGCATCTAGTTCTTTTTCGAGAGTAATCGCGATACATCCGCTACCGCTGCAAAGGTCGATGACAGTCGATTTTTTCTCGACGAGTTTTTTTGCAGTATCTATGAGGGTTTCGGTATCTGCTCTGGGAATTAGCACTCCCTCGCCGACCAAGAACTCACGACCGTAAAACTCCCAACTGCCTATAATATACTGAAGCGGATAACCTTCAACCCTTTTAGAAACGATTGTTGAGATTTTTTCAGCCTGTTCTGTCGAAAGTTCATCTTCGAGTTTCATTATGAGAGCAGTTTTATCGAGTTCGAGTGCAGTTTGAATGATGACGTCTGTTTCAAAAGCAGAAGCTTCTATTCCGTTTTCGGAAAGAAGCTTTGCGGTGTTTTTTCTTATTTCTTTTAGTTTCATATTACCAATTATCGTTCTCGTTTTCGTCGGGCAAAACAGGCTTTAGCGAGGCAATTGCAACCTCTATCTGAGAATCGTCGGGCTCACGGGTAGTGAATCTCTGTATCCAGAGTCCAGGGGCGGAAAGGATACGAGTGAAGAAGTTGTCGTATCTTCCTGCGAGCTTGATAATCTCATAGCTTATTCCGACTATAATAGGAAGGAGAAGTATTTTGAGCCCTGCGCGGAGAAGAAGATTTTCCCACGAAAACTGAATAACGCTATACACCAAAATACTAACAATCAAAACTATGAGGATGAAGCTGGTACCGCAACGAGGGTGGAAGCGTTTGTGCTTTTTGACGTTTCCAACGGTGAGTTCCTCCCCTGCCTCATAGCAAGCGATACTCTTGTGCTCTGCGCCGTGGTATTCAAACACCCTTTTAATATCCTTGGTTTGAGAAACAAGAGCGAGATATGCCACAAAAACTGCGATTTTTATAAGTCCCTCTATCAAGGTTTTGAACGCACCGAGAGGCACAGCCAATTCAAGAAGCCATACTATTCCCATAGGAGCGAGGATGAAAAGTCCTACAGCAAGGACCACACCGAGCACCATAGAGATTGCGCTGATGACCTTCATAAGCTTATCGCCAAAGTGTTTTTCAAGCCATTTGTCAAATTTGGACTCGGACTCTTCTAAATCAATTCCTGATTTTTCGGCAGATTTCATCAGATATTTATATCCGAAAATCATATTGTCAACAAAATTGAAGATTCCTCTGACAAAGGGCATTCTGAAAACAAAGCTCTTATCCTTTGCTAGTTTTGTTTTTTCGATCTCAACGTCTATTGTGCCGTCGGGCATACGGACTGCCATTGCAGCCTTTCCAACGCCACGCATCATAACGCCTTCTATCAGCGCCTGTCCGCCGATAGAGGTTCTTTTACAAGCATTTTCGCATTTTTTGGACAAGGTTTTTTCCTCCGTTATATATGGTTTATGGGAAGCTTTATCAGAACGGTTGTTCCAACATTTTCTTCACTATCGATATCAAGTGTACCGCCGTGCATCTTTACGATTTCATCGGCAAGTGCAAGTCCTATTCCCGAACCACGTCGGGTGAGGTTTGCTTTGTAGAACTTTGTTTTTATCTTGGGTAGGTCTGCCGCCTTTATACCGCAGCCCGTGTCTGCAACCGATATGCAAACGCAGTTTTCGTCGGTGTAGGCATCTACCGTAACGGTATCGCCTTCGTCGGAATATTTTATCGCGTTATCGATTACGTTTACGAAGACCTGTTTGAGTCGGTTTTTATCTCCTACGATTACGGGAAGGTATTCGGGTTCGTTATATTCAAGGGCAATTCCCTCGCGCTTTGCTTTTTGAACGTACATCAAAACCGCATCGCCAAGCTCTGCCAAGGGGTCCATTTTATCCATTATTACAGTGAGTCTGCCACTCTGCATTCTGGAGAAGTCGAGAAGCTCTTCAACCATATTGGAAAGGCGCTCGGTTTCGCCTGTTATGACCCTCATTCCCTTTGCTATTATTTCGGGGTCATCGGGAGAGTAGGTTATGGTTTCGCTCCAGCCCTTTATTGCTGTGAGAGGGGTGCGAAGCTCGTGAGAAACAGAGGAAATAAATCCGTTTTTCATCTCTTCGGTAGCGGCAAGTTCTCCCGCCATATTGTTGATGGCATCGCAGAGCTCGCCTATTTCGTCGTCGTTCTTTTTCTTTAGTCGGGATTCAAAGTCGCCACCTGCTATCTTTTTTGCGGTTTTTCCTATCTCACCTATCGGGGTAACTATAGAATTTAGGAAGTAGGAACTCGTCCAAACGACAAGCAGGATAACTCCGAGAACGATGAGACAAAGAATCGCAGCCACCATAGTTATCTGCGCATCTATTCGGGTGAGCGAGATTACGTACCTAAAAGCGTACAGGCTACTGTCGTCCTCGGGATTTATGTAGGTTACCGCCATAACCTTTTCGCCGTTTAGCACTCCCTGATACTCGCCTACTCCGTTTTCGGAGATTTTTGCAAGTTCAAAGTCGGGCATATTGGTCTTTTCGGTGATAGCAAATCCACTGGACGTGATGGTGATGTTACCCTCGCTATCCAGCGCCATAAGTTCCATTTTATCCTTATCGCTGAAGCCTTGTACAAGACCGCTCACGGCAGAGGTATAGTCTGCGGAGCTATCGGACGCATATTTAATTATCTGTGATGAGATAGCCTGCGCTCTCGATTCAATGAACTGGCGGGTGGTGCTGTAGTAGAAGCCTTTTACAGAAAAAGCGGCTATTACAGTTATGGTTATGAGCATCAAGAGTATTATAGAAAAGCTGTTCACAAACCATCTTACCGTTATCTTTTTTATCGCCAATTCGTCACCCTCTTTCGTCGGGAGTTAGTTTATTTCTCGGGTACCCATCTATATCCGTAGCCCCAAGCAGTTGCAAGGTACTGCGGGTCAGAGGAGTCGTCCTCTATCTTTACGCGGAGTCTGCGAACGTTTACGTCTACTGCCTTTTCCTCTCCTGTATAGCTTTCACCCCATACAGCGTGAAGAATTTCGGAGCGTTTTAATGCTACGTTCGGATTTTTCATAAGATATTCCATAATCTGAAACTCAACCTGTGTGAGATCGATTGCGGTTTTGTTTTTATAGAGTGTACGGCTCTTATAGTCGAGCTTGAAGGGTCCTGAAACAATAGAGTTTTCGTCTTCGGGCTCTTGTGTTTCTACGGTCACAGTGTTATCAACGCCGAGGCGTCTGCAAAGTGCGTCAACTCTCGCGGTGAGTTCGGATGGGCTGAACGGTTTTGTCACATAGTCATCTGCACCGAGCATCAGTCCGCGAACCTTATCCATCTCCTGCGATTTTGCAGAGAGCATTATTATTCCTATTTTATTGCTCTTTTCGCGGATTCTTTTACAAACCTCAAATCCGTCGATTCCTGGCATCATAATATCGAGAAGCGCAACGGAAAAGTTTCCGTTTTCTCTTTCGAATGCGGCAAGTGCTTCTTCTCCGTTTGCGGTTTGCACTACGTCATATCCCGCTCTTTTGAGATTTATAACGACAAAGTCGCGGATAGCGTCTTCGTCCTCTGCAAGAAGTATTCTTCTCATAATCCTTCACTCCTTAGTTTATAAGCTTGAACATATCCTTGAACTCTTCTTCGGTTATCGCAAGGATGTTATCCTGCTCGGGAATATTTACATAATATTTGAACATTCCCTTTTCGGCATACATTGTATAATCCTGTACAGCGAACTGATCGATAACGTCGTCCTCGGAATATACGCGGATACTCAGCAGTTCGTAGGAAACACCGTTTGTATTAACGCCCGTGGTCGCGAATATCCACTCATTATTTTCTATTACGTTGGTAACCATAATATTGTCTTCCCAGCGCTGTGGCATCTCTATGCGGTATCCTGCGTCGTAGTTATCTATGGTCTTTAAAACAGTTACAAACGCCGTTCCGTAGAGCTGTTGCCAGTGGGTAACGTAAACATTATCGGAATCGGCAAGGGGTGTCCTTGTCGGGACCTCGAACACTCCGTCATTGTTTATATCCTGAAATGGCAAGGTGCTTTCGCGGATGGATTTTTCAACAAGCAGGTTGTCCATTCCGTACACCTTATTTACAAGGTCGCCGTATTCTATAGTCAGTATCTCGGTCATAAGAGAGCCCGAAGCCAAAAGTGAATCAACGTATATCGCTGTTGAGCCGTTTGCAAGGATTCCCGCTTTGATACTCAGATAATCGACAACGTCCTCGTTCATATAGCACTCGCCGACCTCGCTGATATTTGAGTTTATCTTTTTGAGGACACGAGCGTATGCGTTATGGCTGAGATAGTTATTGTTTATTACAAGCACGTCACTTATGCCATCCATATCAATGTCAACGACGGCAAACTCGGTGTAGTCTCGGATGTATTCGAGCTCGAGATTTGAATCTACATACTCGTAAACTATCATAGTGTTAGAGGTGGTATTTTCCTGTGAAAAACCGACGATAATGCTGGGCTTTCTGGATCCGGAAATATCATTGAAAACAATTCGTTCAATGCCCGTTCCATATCCTGCAGCATCACAGGTAACTCGCCACCTGCCTCCCACCTTGTCGAGCACAATTATTCTCACGCTCTCGCCGTTTTGGCGTCCGTAGAAAGCCATCGCCTCATCTATTCCGTCTAAATCGATGTCCTTTAGTACTATGGCAGAGCGGTATTCGCCCGATTCGGGATACTTTAGTATATAGTCGTCTCCGACCTTTTCTTCTATCGCCTCGTATATCTCCTTGTGCTCCTGAGAAAGCTTTGGCGGCTCGTAGAGCGCCTCAGGGTTTAGTTCTATCGGAGTACAGGAAGTACACAAAAGCAACATCGCGGCTATTGCAAAAGGCAACAGTTTTTTCATCGCGACCCGCCCTTTCCATAAATTATCTGTAATAAAACGAGTGGTTCTTCTTAAAATATAACTGTTCTGATTATTGTTCTGTAAACACAGAAGATAGATTAGTAGGTGTTTGCAGCAGCGTTTGCATATTCAGAACCAGCCGATTGGATCCGTTGAGTCTATATGGTCTTGGATCCGTCGGCTTTTTAATTTTAGAAGCTTATTTGTTCGCCCACATCCTCGTTTTTGAGGATAGCTCCCGTTGCGGGAAGGGATTTTGTTTTGTACCTGTGAGGATCGGAATATTGCTCAGCTACAAAATCGGCAACTCGGTCTATTCTGTGATTCTTTTTAAGTGTGATTGCCGCAACACCTTGTGTGTCCTTGGCGGTCTTTTCACTGATCATCCTTGTATTGAGGCACAAAAGTCTTCCTGCCGACGTAAATACCGCAAGTTCACCCTCATCGTGCATATAGCGTATATGCACTGCGGGAGATTTATTGCTATACGCATTTATGAGCTTCTTACGGCGGGTTTTTGTGCTATAGGAATCCATACGTACCTTTGCTGCTTTTCCGTTTTCAAAGATAAACAGCATATGTCCTGCGTAGTCTTTTGTAACTGCCATATAGAGAGGAACCTCGCCCTCTTCCATCTCTAGCTTTGCGGCGATATAGTCGCCCATTACGCTGGTTTTGGTATCGTCAAAATCGCAGGCTCTTGTTTTGTACACCTGGCATTTATTTGTGAAGAACAGAAGCTCGGCAGCGTTTGAGCTCTCGACCTGCATCATTATCTCGTCGCCGTCTTTGAGCTTGTGTTCACCGCTCATTCTGAGCGACTGAGGAGTTATCTTCTTGAAATATCCCTCACGGGTGAAGAACAGATGTACGGGATAGTCGGGTATCTCTTCCTCTTCCTTGACGTATTGTTGTTCCTCGTGGTCGTAGTTTATGAGGGTTTTTCTCGGTTTGGAATACTTCTTTTCGACCTCTTTGAGCTCGTCGATGATGATAGCGCGGACTCTCTTGTTATTTTTGAGAATCTCTTCCATATCCGCAATCGCTTCTTTGAGTTCATCGATTTCTTTTGTGCGGTTGAGGATATATTCGCGGTTGAGGTGACGGAGTTTGATTTCTGCAACATATTCTGCCTGTGTCTCGTCGATTCCAAATCCTATCATAAGGTTTGGAACAACTTCTGCTTCTTCCTCGGTTTCGCGTACTATCTTTATCGCTTTGTCAATATCGAGAAGTATCTTTGAAAGTCCCTGCAAAAGATGAAGCTTTTCTTTTTTCTTTTTCAGGTCGTGATACACTCTGCGACGGATACATTCCTCTCTAAATGCTACCCATTCTTCGAGAAGCTCGTACACGCCCATAACCTTGGGGTTGCCACCGATGAGGATGTTAAAGTTGCAGGAATAGCTGTCCTCGAGGGGTGTCATATGGAACAGCTTTTGCATCAGTTTTTCGGGGTCAACTCCGCGCTTCAAATCAAGGGTGAGTTTTAGACCCGAAATGTCGGTTTCGTCGCGGAGGTTTGAGATATCCTTGAGCTTTGACTGCTTTATGAGTTCTACTATCTTATCGATTATCGCCTCTACGGTAGTTGTAGGAGGAATTTCGGTTATCTCAATGCAGTTGTTTGCTTTGTCATAGTTATACTTTGCGCGAACACGCACAGAGCCACGTCCTGTGCGGTATATCTTGTCCATCTCGTCGCGGTTGTAGAGGATGATTCCTCCGCCTGCAAAATCGGGAGCAAGAAGGGTTGTCAATGCGTCGTGGTCTTTATCCTTCATTAGAGCTATGGTTGTTCTGCAAAGCTCTGAAAGGTTGAAGGAACAGACAGAGCTTGCCATACCTACCGCAATACCGACGTTGTTGTTTGTAAGCACTGTCGGGAAGGTTGTGGGAAGCAGGGTGGGTTCCTTCATTGTATTGTCATAGTTATCAACAAAGTCTACTGTATCCTTGTCGATATCGCGGAAAAGCTCGGCACATATCGGGTCAAGCTTTACCTCGGTATATCTCGAAGCGGCAAAAGCCATATCGCGAGAGTAAGCTTTACCGAAGTTTCCCTTTGAGTCAACAAGCGGATACGGCAGAGCCTCGTGACCTCTGGAAAGGCGCACCATTGTTTCGTATATCGCCATATCTCCGTGTGGATTAAGGCGCATTGTCTGTCCGACAACGTTTGCGGATTTGGTACGAGGTCCCGTCAGAAGTCCCATTTTATACATAGTATAAAGCAGTTTTCTATGAGAAGGCTTGAAGCCGTCAATCTCGGGAATTGCGCGCGAAACGATAACGCTCATCGCATAGGGCATATAGTTTTTCTCGAGAGTATCGACAATGACCTGCTCTACAACGGTACCTGCGTTTTCGATTTCGGCATTTATTTTAGGCACTGTACTGCGCTTTGGTTCTGTTTTCTTTTTAGCCACGCTAACACACCTTTCGGTATTTTTTAGAAATCATCAGCTGATGTCAGCCATATCCAGATACATAGCTCCGTTTTCGGCGATAAACTCTTTTCTTCCTGCGAGGTTGTCGCCCAAAAGAAGCTCAAAAACGTCTGCTGTTTTCTGTGCCTCGTCGGGAGTAACCTTTATTAGTCTTCTTGTATCGGGGTTCATTGTTGTCAGCGACATCATATCGGGCTCGTTTTCACCAAGTCCCTTTGAACGCTGAATGGTGTATTTTTGGTTGCCTATCTTCTCTACTATGTTTGCCTTTTCTCTATCGGAATAAGCAAAATAGGTCATATCCTTTGTCTGTATCTCATAAAGCGGAGATTCTGCAATATAGACGTAGCCTTGCTCGATTAGTGCAGGGGTGAGTCTATAGAGCATCGCAAGGATAAGTGTTCTTATCTGGAATCCGTCTACGTCGGCATCGGTACAGATAATGACCTTGTTCCAACGAAGAGCGTTTATATCAAACGCGGAGATATCCTTGTTTGATTTGCTCTTTACGTCGACACCACAGCCAAGAACCTTTATGAGATCGGTTATTATATCACTCTTGAATATCTTGTCGTATTCAGCCTTAAGGCAGTTGAGAATCTTACCGCGGACGGGCATTATCGCCTGAAACTCTGCATCTCTCGCAAGCTTACAAGCACCCAAAGCAGAGTCACCCTCAACGATGTATATCTCGCGACGTGCAGTATCTCTTGTTCTACAGTCTACAAACTTTTGGATTCGGTTTGTAACGTCCATCGAGGTGGAAAGAGCTTTTTTTAGGTCTACCCTAGCCTTTTCGGCTTTTTCACGGCTACGCTTGTTGACAAGCACCTGATTTCCTATTTTCTCAGCCTCGAGAGGATTCTCTATAAAGTATACCTCAAGCTGATGCTTTAGAAAATCGGTCATTGCTTCTGCAATGAATTTGTTGGTTATTGCTTTTTTTGTTTGGTTTTCATACGAGGTCTGTGTGGAGAAGGACGATGACACAAGTATCAAGCAGTCCTCAACGTCCTGAAAGTTTATTTTGCTCTCATTTTTGAGGTATTTCCCCTGCTGTTTTAAAAGAGCATCTATCTGCGAAACGAATGCACTCTTTACTGCTTTTTCGGGAGCACCGCCATATTCAAGAAAACTGGAGTTGTGGTAATACTCAATTGCATTTTTCTTATTGGAAAAGCAGAGTGCAACGTTGAGTTTAACTTTATATTCAGGCTTGTCCTCGCGGTCCTTACCCTTTCTTTCGGTCTGCCAGTTCTGCACAGAGGTCATTGCCTGTGAATCGGCAAGCTCATTTGCGTAGTCAACTATTCCGTTTTCGTAGCAGTAGTTGTAGGTATCAAAGCTTCCCTTTGCGTTCTGGTCACGAAGGATAAATTCAACACCGGCGTTTACCACCGCCTGTTTTTTGATAACGGTCTGGAAATATTCGAGAGAAATCGCGATATCGGTAAATACTTCAAGGTCGGGGCGCCAAGTTATCTTGGTACCTGTCTGACGCTTATTGGTTTCCTCTTTTTTGAGTCCGCCCACGTTTTCGCCCTTCTCAAAGTGAAGCTCATATTTAAAGCCGTCGCGGTATATCTCCGCGTTCATATATTCGGAAGAGTACTGCGTAGCGCAGAGACCGAGTCCGTTTAGACCGAGGGAAAACTCATAGTTATCTCCATCGAGGGTGTTATACTTTCCGCCCGCATACATCTCACAGAAAAGAAGTTCCCAGTTATATCTCTCTTCGTTTCGGTTGTAGTCAACAGGCATTCCTCGTCCAAAGTCCTCTACAGAAACGGAATGGTCGGAATATCTAGTTACGATTATCTTATTACCGTAGCCTTCGCGCGCTTCGTCGATAGAGTTTGAAAGTATCTCAAAAATCGCGTGTTCACAACCTTCGATACCGTCAGAACCGAATATAACGGCAGGGCGTTTTCTTACCCTGTCGGCACCTTTGAGTGAGGCTATACTCTCATTGGAATATTCGTTTACCTTCTTCGCCATTAGACTTCCTCGTCTTTCGTGTCAATTTATTGGAATGTGCCAAATACACATAATACTCCTATCATATTATTTTACCCTATTTTGTGAATAAGGTCAAGCAAAAACAAACAATCCACCCGCCTTTTCGAAATAATTTCTCAAGGTGGGTGGATCTTCTTTTGTTATTTATTATCTTCGGTTGTTTCTTCGGCAGTTTCTTCCGCTATCTTTTCGAGCGTACCGCCGTTCATTATGGTTTCAAACTCCTTGCCGTCGAGCTTCTCTCTTTCAATCAGCTCTTTTGCAACACTGTGGAGCTTATCGATATTTTCGGTGAGTATCTTTTCGCATTTTGCATATGCGACATCGATAATTGTGCGTACCTCTTGGTCGATTGTCGCAGCAACAGTTTCGGAATAGTTTCTGGAGCTGTTTATCTCTCTTCCAAGGAAAACTTCGTCGTGGTCAGAGCCATATACTATCGGACCGAGTTTTTCGCTGAAGCCGTATCTCGTGACCATATTACGCGCGATTGCGGATGCTCTCTCGATATCGTTCGACGCACCTGTCGAGATGTCGCTGAGAATAATCTTTTCCGCCACACGTCCGCCGAGGAGCACCACGAGATTTTCTTCCATCTCGCTCTTTGCGCGGTAGTTCTTTTCGTCAGTGGGAAGACTCATAGTATAGCCACCCGCCATTCCGCGAGGAATGATGGAAATCTGATGAACGGGATCTTGTGTGGGCGAATAGAAGGTACAGATCGCGTGACCTGCTTCGTGATATGCTGTGAGCTTTTTGTCCTTTTCGGTAACCACGTGGGATTTCTTTTCGGGGCCTGCGACCACCTTTATGGTAGCTTCCTCGATATCCTGCATAGTTATAGCCTTGAGTTTCTTTCTTGCTGCGAGCAGAGCCGCTTCGTTGAGAAGGTTTTCAAGCTCTGCGCCTGTAAATCCTGCTGTAGATTTTGCAATTACAGAAAGGTCAACATCGGGAGCGAGAGGCTTGTTTCTGGAGTGTACTCTAAGCACCGCTTCTCTTCCCTTTACGTCGGGGTAGCCTACTACTATCTGACGGTCAAAACGTCCGGGTCTCAGAAGAGCAGGGTCAAGAATATCGCGTCGGTTTGTAGCCGCCATAACTATAACGCCTTGGTTTGCACCGAAGCCGTCCATCTCGACAAGCAACTGATTGAGTGTCTGTTCACGTTCATCGTGACCACCGCCGAGACCTGCGCCTCTATGACGTCCTACTGCGTCGATTTCATCTATAAAGATAATGCTGGGTGCTGCTTTTTTCGCTTGGTCAAACAGGTCTCTGACTCTCGAAGCACCGACACCGACAAACATTTCAACAAAATCGGAACCCGATATTGAGAAGAACGGTGCGTTTGCCTCGCCTGCAACTGCACGTGCGAGAAGTGTCTTACCGGTACCGGGAGGGCCGAGAAGGAGTACACCTTTTGGTATTCTTGCGCCAAGTTCGTTGTATCTTGCAGGGTTCTTGAGGAATTCGACAATTTCGTAAAGTTCCTCTTTTTCCTCATCGGCACCTGCAACGTCTGCAAAGGTAGTTTTATTGTTTTGGTCGCTGCTGATCTTTGCTTTTGCCTTACCGAAACTGATGCTCTTTCCAAAACCGCTATCCTCTCGGCGCATCATAAAGAACCAGAATATAGCGAATATGGGTATAAGCAACGCGAAGGGCAACAAACTGAGCCACCAAGAGTTATCGGTAGCGCGTTCATATTCAAAGCTTATTTTATTTTGGGGATTGTCGTTGTTGTAGTTTCTCACATACTCACGGGTGTCATCGAGGAAGATAGACACGTTAGGTACTGTGTAATTGAAGGATGCCTTGGTTTCGTCGGTCTTGAGTTTTTTAACAATTTTGCTCTCATAAAGCTCCGCAGGAACCTTTTCGGCATCGAGGATCATTGTCATCTTTCCGCTACCAAGGTTTATTTTATACTCCGTTACCGCGTTGGAATAGAACAAATCCAACACCTCAGAATACTTCGGAGTTGCCGCAGCGGGCATTTTAAATAGATAGGACGCTGCAAGTATTACGGCTACTGCTGCCACAATATAAAAAAGTATGCTTCCTATTCTGCTTTGTTTTTTCTGCAAAGGGTCCACCTCACATTTTCTTTGGTTGCCAACAGGTAATTATGAATACACCTTGGGATCTAGAATTCCAACATAGGGCAGGTTGCGGTATTTCTCCGCATAGTCAAGGCCGTAGCCTACAACGAATTCGTCGGGAATTGTAAAGCCTTTATACTTGAGGGCAATTTCAACCTTGTGTCTTTCGGGCTTATCCAACAAAGAACATATCTCAACGCTTGCGGGGTTGCGGGATTTGAGAAGTTCAACAAGATAGCTGAGGGTCATTCCGCTATCGAGAATATCTTCTACTATCAAAACGTCATATCCTTCGAGGTTTAGGTCCAAATCTTTTATTATCTTAACCACGCCGGAGGTTTTTACTCCGCTTCCGTAGCTGGAAACCGCCATAAAATCAATGCGTGCGGGAATTGTGACAGCGCGCATAAGGTCTGCCATAAATACGACAGAGCCCTTTAGTATGCTGACAAGGAGAAGCTTCTTTCCCGCATAGTCACGGCTGATCTGTGCGCCAAGTTCGGTCACCTTTTCTTTGAGTTCTTCTTCGCTGATAAGTACTCTGCAAATGTCATTTTTCATAGTTAGTTCGTCCTGCCTTTTGCTTCAATCGTTAATATGTTTTTTGTATTTTCGTCTGGCGAGCATCTTTCTGCCACACCAAAACCCTCGACCCACACTATTCCGTTTTCGTCGGAAACTATCAGAATCTTATCTCTTTGATGCGGTGGAATTTTGCGCTCGTTGAAAAGCTTTTTCAAGGTTTTGGTCATACCGTTGCAAGCAAGGCGGACAGAGTCACCATCTTTTCGCTGTCTCACTATAACGTTATAACCTATTTTATCACAATCAATGTACTTTTTTAGTAAATTTTGGTTAACTTTTTTTGAACTTATGGCATCGAGGGGTTTTACGAGAATGCTTTTTCCCTCTATGACCTCTATCTCTTTTCCTATCACCAGCGGGGTTTCGAAATACTCCTGCGGGATTTCTTCCTCAATTGTCAGTATTGAATTTTTTACATTGAGGTATACGCTTGGTTTGAGGTTTACCCTACCGCCATTTTTCACCGCATCACACGCGAGTTCGAGCTTTGCGGTATCAACGGGAACAGATTGTTCGGCAAACAGTTTTGCCACGCACCGAACGATAATACTATCGTGTTCCAAAGCCAATTTTTTTGCATCGTATCCTGATTTTAGTTCGATTTCTTTCAGAATTTTATCGGTATAACTGTCCAAAAAATCCTCATCACGCGACAAAGCGTTGTGCATCGAAAGGTAGGAGGTGTAAAGCGAATTACTTTCCATCTGCAACTGCGGTATTATATGATGTCTGATCCTATTTCTCGCGTATTCATCGGTGTTGTTGGTAAAATCTGTCACAAAGTAAAGCTCGTTTTCTTTACAGTATTCTTCTATCTCCTGACGCGTACATTCTATCAAAGGGCGTATAATTTTGCCGCGTGTTTCGGGTATTCCGCAGAGTCCTTTGAGTGCTGTTCCTCTGAGCATATTGAAAATCGTAGTTTCGAGACTGTCGCTGAGAGTATGGGCGGTAGCAATCCTGCCGTTCTGCCCTAAAATCTCCTCGAAAAACTCGTATCTGATTTTTCTCGCACAGAGTTCAACTGACTCTTTGTTTTTCTTTGCAATATCTGCAACATCAACGCGCAAAACCTTTAAATCTATGCCATATTTTTCGCAGAAATCCCTGCAAAACTGTTCATCTCTGTCAGCCTCGTCACCGCGAAGCATATGATTCACGTGACACGCAGTGATATCCAGTTCGTATCTTTCCCTTAGCATATAAAGTATATGCAACAGGCATACCGAATCGGCGCCGCCGGAAAAACCGACCGCTACGCTATCGCCCCTTTTGAGCATTCGGTATTTTTCAATGGTAGATACGACTTTGTCAATTTTCACTTCTAAACTTCTCCAGACCTGAGAATTTTGTAAACTTGCCGTCCCACGCCATCTGTACCGTTGCAGTTTCACCGTGACGGTTTTTAGCTACGATACATTCTGCAATATGGGGGTCGGATTCCTTGTTGTAGTATTCGTCTCTGTACAAGAACAGCACGAGGTCTGCATCCTGCTCGATAGAGCCCGATTCTCTCAGGTCGGAGAGCATTGGGCGCTTATCGGTTCTCGCCTCGGGTCCACGGGCGAGCTGTGAAAGTGTGATTACGGGAACGTTCAGTTCCTTTGCCATTATCTTGAGCGAACGAGTGATTTCGGACACCTCTTGAACTCTGTTATCTGTTCTGCGAGTCGAGGACATAAGCTGTAGATAGTCGATGACGATAAGCCCAAGATTTCTGAGCCTTCTGCATTTTGCCTTTACCTCTGCGACGGTGATACCCGACGTATCGTCAATATAAAGCGGTGCTTTGGACAGTGCCTCGGCATTTACTGCAATTCTCTCCCAGTCGTCCGAGCTGAGCTCACCGGTACGCAGAGCGTTGCTGACAACTCTCGCTTCGGAAGAAAGCAAACGCAGTGCAAGCTGTTCTTTCGACATTTCGAGCGAGAAAACCGCAACGTCCTTGTCGGATTTTTTAGCTACGTTGGTGGCGATATTCAGCGCAAAACTCGTTTTACCCATACCGGGACGGGCCGCAAGTATCAAAAGGTCGGATGCATTGAGGCCTGTGGTGATATTATCAAGCTCTTTGAAGCCCGTGGGAAGACCCTTATACTTAGCGCTGTCCTCAGAGCTGAGCTTTTGAAGCTTGTCATACGCTTGAATGAGTATCTCATCAATTCTTGTGAGGCCGCCTGCTTCCCTGCCCTGACGGATTTCAAAAATTCTTTGCTCAACGCTATCGAGAAGCTTTTTGGGGTCGTCTTCCTTTTGAGCGACGTTGGTCATTATATCCTGCGAAATCTTTAAAAGATTTCTGAGATATGCCTTTTCCTGCACGATTTGTGCATAGGATACAACGTTTGCTATCGAAGGTACGGTTTCAGCAAGAGAGGTAAGATAAACCTTTGCATCCTCGTCGCTTTCAAATATTTCCGCTCTTCTTACAGACTCGAGAATAGTCAAATAGTCCGCGGCAGAGCCCGACGAAAACATCGAAAGCATAACCGAGAATATTTCCTGATGGCTCTTTCTATAAAAGCTTTCGGCGGATATGTACTGCATTACATCTGAAATGCAGGAGAAATCGAGCAATATACAACCGAGAACCGACTGCTCAGCCTCGAGTGAATACGGCATTTGAGCCGATACGGGAGAGGTTTCGTAATTTTCCACGTCAACCACCATCCTTTAGATTATTTTTCCTTGACGTTTACGCTGCACTTTGCAGTAACACCGTTGTAGAGCTTTATACCGGCATTGTAGGTTCCAAATGCCTTTATATCTCCATCAAGTGTCACCTTTTTCTTGTCAATTTTTGTGCCGAACTTTGCATTTACAGCTTCGGTGACCTCTTTTGAGGTTATCGAACCAAAGAGTCTGCCAGCGGTTCCGCCTTTCGCAAAAAGCTCAACGGTTTTTCCGTCTATCTTTTGTGCAATTTCTTTTGCTGCGGCAAGTTCGGTTTCTTCGCGGTGTTTCTTCGCCTGTTCTTTGTTTTTCATATCGTTAACTGCAGTAGAAGTAGCCTCGACAGCAAGACCCTTTGTGAGAAGGAAGTTGCGGGCATATCCGTCCGATACCTCCACCATCTGTCCTGCTTTGCCTGTTCCTTTTACGTCAGCCTTTAAAATTACCTTCATATTTCTGCCTCCTATTATGCAGGTTTTATATCTTCGTAGTATTTATCAATAGCTTCGAGAAGCTGTTGTTTTACATCATCAATAGACTCGCTTTCGATCTGCGCACCCGCCATTGTGAGATGTCCGCCTCCGCCCATCTGCTCGAGTATTACCTGAACATTGACGGCACCCATAGATCTTCCCGATACAGAAATTTTATTTCCTGTAACAAAAAGCACGAACGAAGCATCAACGTCGTTTATTCCAAGCAGTTCGTCCGCAGCCTGCGCTGCTACTATGCGAAGATCGTCCTCGACACCAGTTTCCTCGCTGACGGCAACCGCACATCTGCGATAAACCTCAGCAGAAGAAACAAGTCTTGTTTTCTTTTGATAGGATTCCATTGAGTTTGAAAAGAGTTTTCTCGATTCGACGGTATCTGCTCCGAGTCTGCGTAGATATGCGGCAGCCTCAAAGGTTCTGACACCCGTTTTCATAACGAAGTTCTTTGTATCGAGCATTATACCCGCCAAAAGACTTTCTGCCTCGTTTTTGCCTATGGTTTTGCGGTCGTGCATATACTGCACCAGTTCGGAAACCATTTCGGAAGCAGAGGATGCATAGGGCTCGTGATAGAAAATAACCGCATTGTCTATGTGATCTACGCTCTTTCTGTGGTGGTCGATAACTACTACTGTACGGCAGGTGTTATATATATCCGTAGATTCTACAAAGTGCTTTATATGTGTGTCAACAACGATGAGAAGCGTTTTCTTTGTTATAACCTGAAGCACATCTGCAGGCGGATAGAACAGGTCGGTTACCCCTCTTTCCCGAAGCATATTGATAAGCGGAAGCGCCAAGCATCTCGACTCGTTTACAGCCACGTAGGACATCTTTCCGAGATGACGAGCCGCCTGTGCAATACCTACCGCAGAGCCTATCGAGTCAAGGTCGCCAAAGCTGTGACCCATTACTACTACGTTGTCTGCTGCGTTTATGAGCTCGGTGAGGGCGGAAGCGATTATTCTCGCCTTTACCTTTGTTCTTTTCTCGACAGCCTTCGAAACGCCGCCATAGAATTCAAAGCCCGTAGCGGTCTTTACGGCAGCCTGATCTCCGCCTCTGCCAAGGCACATATCGAGCGCCTGTCTTGCAAGATGTTCGGATTCCTCAAGTGTTGCCGCTCCTCTGCCGACACCGATAGAAAGCGTTGCCTGTATTCTATCTCCAGACACGATGGAGCGAACCTTATCGAGTATATCAAACTTGTTTTCTATTATCTTCTTTATATAGCGTTCCTCGATAACCGCAACCATTCTGTCACGCTCATACTTTTTGACAAATCCGTTTGTCTGTGTGACAAACTTTTCCACCATATATTCGATTTCGCCGATAATCTGCGATTTTTCGCTATCGGTCGCATTCTGCAAAAGCTCTTCGTAGTTATCAATTACGAATATCACTATCGAGGGTCTTGTTTCGAAATATTCATTATAATATTTTTTGAGCTCGGTGTTTTCGGCAAAATAGAATATGTATTTTGTATCTTCGCCTGCTTTTGCCTTTACACCGTAAACCGTGTATTTCTTTGAGTTGTACTCGATTTCAGCTGTACCCGAAGCAAAGTCATCTGCCAAAAACTTTAAAGAGGGCACGATATCCTTGGCACTAGTTCCATAAACATCTTCCTCGGCGATGACGTTTGCACGGAAGCAATCGTTGTACCAGACCACCTCGCCGTCTTCGTTTGCGACCAAAACGGGCATCGGGTAGCCTTTTATAAGGTCGGTATCAGCTGCTTTTAGAGTATGTGCCACCGACTGCAAAAGTCTGTGTATTCTCCTGTTTGCAACCATATTGTTGAGTATGACCGCAACGGTACAGCCAAGCGTTATCGCAAGCTGTACCCAAAACAGCACCATATTATTGAAATACATCGCCACAGTAAACACCGCAAGTAGCACGAGAAGCGTTATCTGTAGTGGCTTTTGAAACAAGGTTCTTCTGTTCAAAACAAAACCTCCGAACTATGTATCGGCAAGGTGTGCCTTGCCTTAAATTTATATTTCCATTATCACAGGGAGAATCATTGGGCTGCGCTTGGTCTGCTGATAAACGTAGGAAGAAAGGGCATCCTTCACGCAGTTTTTGATGTTACCCCACTCGCGCACGTTTCTTTCCATACATTTTTCGAGAGCGTCGCAAACCACCTTTTTAGCCTCATCCATAAGCTTTTCGGACTCTCGTACGTATACGAAGCCTCTCGAAACTATATCGGGACCCGCAAGGATTTCACCCGTTTGCGAATCTATTGTGGTTACGATAACAATCAGTCCGTCCTCTGCAAGATGCTTTCTGTCGCGAAGCACGATGTTTCCAACATCGCCTACTCCCAAGCCGTCAACAAGCACTCTTCCCGCAGGAACTGTTCCTGTTATCTTCATTTCCACAGAATCGGTTTCGATAACGTTGCCGATGTCGCCGATTATTACATTTTCGGGTTTTACACCCATAGAAACAGCAAGCTGTGCGTGTTTTTTGAGGTGCTTGTACTCACCGTGAACGGGAACGAAGAATTTCGGCTTTGTAAGTCCAATCATCATTTTGAGTTCGTCCTGACAAGCGTGTCCCGAAGCGTGTACCTCGTACATCTTTTCGTATACAACCTCTGCACCGAGCTTCAAAAGCTCGTTTACAACCCTGCCGACAAGCTTTTCGTTTCCGGGTATTGGGGTTGCGGAGATAATTATGAAATCCTGAGACGTAACCTCAACCTTGCGATGCTCACCCATAGCCATTCTGGACAGAGCGCTCATAGGCTCTCCCTGACTGCCGGTAGTGATGATAACCGTTTTCTCGGACGGGTATCTCTGGAGCTGGTCGATATCAACCAAAACTCCCTGAGGAACCTTGAGATATCCAAGCTCTATCGCAATAGCGACGACGTTTGTCATACTTCTTCCCGACAGCGCTATCTTTCTGCCGTATCTCACGGCACAATCGACAATCTGTTGGATTCTCTGAATATTCGTAGAGAAGGACGCGATTATCATTCTCTTGTCGCTCGCTCTTTGGAAAAGTGTTTCAAAGGATTCTCCAACCTTGCGCTCGCTCATACTGGAGCCGGGACGTTCGGCGTTTGTGGAGTCGGACAGAAGTGCCAAAACCCCTTTACTGCCGAGCTCGCCAAATCTTGCGAGGTCGATTATCTCACCTTCGATGGGGGTGTAGTCAATCTTGAAATCGCCCGTCTGCACGATAACACCCGCAGGGGTGGTTATTGCAAGAGCAAAAGCGTCGGGAATCGAGTGGTTTACTGTAATAGGCTCTACCGACATACATCCCATTTTAATAGCCTTTTTGGGCTGTACAACGTTGAGCTGTGCGGTGTCGAGTATTCCGTGCTCCTTGAGCTTTCCTTGTATAAGTCCTATTGTAAGACGCGATGCATATACGGGGATATTTACCTTTTTGAGTAGATACGCAAGTCCGCCGATATGATCCTCGTGACCGTGGGTTATCACAATTCCGCGAACACGGTCAGCGTTGTTTTCAATGTAGGTAAAATCGGGAATTACGATATCCACTCCGAGCATATCGTCATCGGGAAACGCGAGTCCGCAGTCAACGATAAAGATGTCATTTTCGCACTCATACGCGGTCATATTCTTTCCGATTTCGTTGAGTCCGCCAAGAGGAATTATCTTTACAGGAGTCTTCTTTATGGGTTTATTTTTTCTGCGGTTTGTGCTCTTTCGCGAAGATTCGGTCTTTCGTGCTTTGGCGTTTTTCTCCAAAGAGTTCTTTCCTTTTTGAGTAAATCTTTTTCTCTGAGTGTATTTCTTCTTTTTGCTGCTGTCTGCAGTTTTTTCGTCCTTTTGCTGCACAGGACGTTCTTTTTTCTCTTTTGTCACTAAATCAAATTCCTTTCAAAAATTTAAATATATATCCGTTCGATGTAAATCTCATAATCTAGGCAGGGGTCAAAAATGGTATACATACCTAATATAAGATTATAAACCCATAAGCTTCCAATGTCAAGGATAGCTACTCTGAGTATTGTCGTATTTTTATACTTATATCGCTTGTTTTTTAAATACTGTGGCATTTTATTTTTATTTATGTTATACTTTCCATATCGACAGTTTGATTTCGGGGTAAATAGATGATTGTTTCTGTTGAAAATATAACTAAATACTTTGGTGCAAAGCTGGTGCTCAAGGACGTGTGCTTTTCGGTTGAAGACTCGGCACGAATCGGACTTATCGGCGCTAACGGCTGTGGAAAATCGACCCTTTTGAAAATTATCTGCGGTCAAGAGGATGCCGACGAGGGTGTTATCAACATTCAAAACGGAGCAGGTATTGGATTTCTTGCACAGGATGCCGGACTTGAGCGCGACAACTCAATCATTGACGAATTGCGCAGTGTTTTCAGCGACGTTTTGGAATGTGAGAAAAGAATGCGCGAGGTCGAAAACGAGATGTCGCAGTTGTCCGACCACAGCGGCGAACGCTATCGCGAGCTTGAAAAAACATATTCTAAGCTCAATGACAGCTTTTCTGCGCGCGACGGATATTCAATCGACGTCAAAATCCGCACAGTAGTCAATGGTATGGGCTTTGGCGACAGGAACCTAAACGACTGCATAAACGATATGAGCGGTGGAGAAAAAACCCGTCTCGCACTTGCAAAGCTTCTCTTGGAGGAGCCCGCTCTGCTCATTCTCGACGAGCCGACAAACCATCTCGATTTCAAAACTCTTTCGTGGCTCGAAGAGTATCTGCAAAGCTACAAGGGCGCAGTGCTCATTGTTTCGCACGACAGATACTTCCTTGACAGGACCGTAACCGAAATACTTGAAATAGAAAACCACAAGCTCATTGCATATAAGGGAAACTACTCAAAATACGTTCTTCTGCGCGAGGAGAGGCTGAAGCGTTTGATGAAGGAATATCAAGCGCAACAAAACGAAATCGCATCGCTTCAGGACTATGCCGACCGAAATATCGCGAGGGCATCCACCTCTCAAAGTGCGAAGAGCCGTTTGAAAGCTATAGAGCGTATGGAGGTTATTGAAAAGCCGATAACCGACCGGCCTTCTGCAAGTTTCAATTTTGAATTTGACAGAACACCTCACAAAGAGGTTTTGGTTTGTGAGGATTTTGGCGTCAGCGTTGGTGAGGAAAACAGAGTTTTGTTCTCGCATCAGAACGTTGTTATTACGCGCGGTGAAAAGGTTGCTTTTATCGGTGCAAACGGCATTGGAAAATCCTCGTTTTTAAAGGCTATCGTAAATAGGATTTCGAGCTTTGGAAGCTTTAGATGGTCACCGAACACAGATATTGGCTTCTTTGATCAGGAGGCTGCAGGGCTAGACCCTGAAAACACCGTTTTGGAGGAGCTTTGGAGAAGGCATCCGAAGTGGCCCGAATTTCAGGTGCGCTCTATGCTCGGCAGAGTTCTTCTGCGAGGAGAAGACGTTTACAAAAAAGTTGGAGTCATCAGCGGTGGCGAACGTGCAAAGCTTGTTTTTGCAATACTTATGGCCGAGCGTCCGAACGTGCTGTTGTTGGACGAGCCTACAAACCACATTGACCTTGACACGAAGGAACAGCTAGAAAAAGCGTTGCTCGAATATGAGGGAACGGTTATTCTTGTTTCGCACGACCGATATCTTCTCAACAAGATTCCCGAAAGGATTTTTGAACTCAAGAGCGAAAAGATGTTTGAATACAAGGGCAACTTCGACCGCTATTTAGAGCTTTGCTCACAGGAAGAAAAGGTTGTTGTGACATCCGTTCAAAAGGTCGAAAGCAGTCAAAGTGAAAGCTATCACCGCTCTAAAAAGCAACGCGCTGAATCCGTACAGCGCAAAAAGCGCATAGAGGCGCTGGAGCGTTCTATAGAAGAGACCGAAAATCTAATCTCTTCCCTCGAGACTGAGATAGCTTCGCCCGAAATTTCGGCAGATTATCAGCTTCTAAACGAAAAATGCGAGGAACTTGAAGCGAAGAAAAATCTGCTCGTCGAAATGATGGACGAGTGGGCAGAGCTTTGCGAGGAATAGGTGGCTTTTTTGAGGCATATATTTAGTAAACTATATGCTTTGAACGGAGTGCTTTGATGTGTGCATTACACTGTGTGAACTTAAATCTAAGGAAATTGTAAACATCAAGGATGGAGCGTGTCTGGGTTGTGTAAACGATCTCGACATTGACACCGACTGCGCGACAATATGCGCTATCGTAATCCGCGGAAGACCCCGTTGCTTTGGACTTTTGGGGTATGAAGACAACATTCGCATCCCGTGGAACTGCATCAGAATAATCGGGCAGGATACAATTTTGGTTGAATGTGATTTCTGTTGCAAGAAAAGGATAAAAAAAGGTAATATTTTCGACTTTTTATCGAAAATCTAAGGAGTGTATAATATGCAATTTGAACTGGAATTTCTAAAGGCGTTACAGAGCATTTCCAATCCCGTTTTGGATTTTTTGTTCGAGCTTGTAACGATGCTTGCGGAAGACATCTTTCTCATCGCTGTGATAACCTTTATCTTTTGGAACGTGAACAAAGAGGCGGGCAAAAAGATAGTCTACAGCCTTTTCGTTTCCATCTGTGTAAACGGTGGTGTCAAGGACATTGTTGCTCGCAAAAGACCTTTTCAGGTTTCGAGCGAAATTACGGGCAAACGCGCTACAACCGCTACGGGATACTCCTTCCCCAGCGGACATTCGCAAAACATCTCTGCTACGGTTTTTGCCTTTGCGCGTTGGATAAAGAAAAGATGGTTCTACGTCGTTTCGGTGGTTTTGAGCCTTATTGTCGGTTTCTCCCGACTTTATCTCGGAGTTCACTTTCCTACCGACGTTATTGTCGGTCTTTTGCTCGGTGCAGGAATTTCTATTCTCTTTTCATTTATACACGACAAGGTTAAAAATCACAGTCTTTTATACCTTATCACCTTTGGTGCGATGCTTCTCTTCCTCTTTGGTGAAAATTCGGAGGATTTTCTCAAGTCCCTCGGTCTTTTCGGCGGACTTGTTGCTGCAAACCCCATCGAAGAGCGCTTCATCCGCTTTGACGAGAAAAATCATACAAAGCTTGAAGCCGTTGTGCGTTGGCTTGTAGGTCTTGGAGTTGTTCTCGGTGTCAAGTCGCTGGGCAGAGTTGTGTTTGGCAGAGAAACAGATTTTTCACACTTTGCCGTATACTTCTTCGTTACCTTTGTGGCGATGGGCGTATATCCCCTTTTCTTCCCGCTGATAAAGAAATTTTTTAAAAAGGCATAAAGTCGATTTGGAAGGTAATACTACATAGCGAATACGACATTAAGGAGAGATTCGCATGAAAATTACCGAAATCAAAATCAGAAGAATTTATCAGGATAACCGCCTGAGAGCGCTCGTTTCCGTCACTCTCGACAACGATTTTGCAGTTCACGACATCAAGGTCATTGAGGGCCCCGAGAGGCTTTTTGTTGCGATGCCGAGCCGTCGCGAAGAGAGCGGTGTGTTCCGAGATATTGTACATCCGATCACCCCTGACGCAAGGCGGTATATGGAAGAGATGATACTCGACGAGTACCGCAGGCGAAAGGACGAGGCTACTATTCAAAACGAACTGCCGAGTTGAATATTACAAAAAGGTCTGAATTTTTTGTTCAGACCTTTATTTTTTGTCATTTCGCTATTGAAAACAGAAAAAAATAATAGTATAATATATTTAATTATGTATTATTTTAGGAGTTACATATTATGGCAGAACAAAAAAAGAAGGTTGAGGCCATCACCTCTATGGAGGTAGATTTCGCTCAATGGTACACCGACATCTGTAAAAAAGCAGAGCTTGTTGAATATACAAGCGTTAAAGGTTGTATGGTAATCCGTCCATACGGCTACGCTATATGGGAAAACATTCAACATATTCTCGACTCTATGTTTAAAGCTACGGGTCACGAGAACGTTTGTATGCCTATGTTCATCCCTGAGAGTCTTCTTCAGAAAGAAAAGGATCACGTTGAGGGCTTTGCTCCCGAGGTTGCTTGGGTAACCCACGGCGGAAGCGAAAAGCTTGAGGACAGACTTTGTGTGCGTCCTACCTCCGAGACACTTTTCTGTGAACACTACGCTAACATCATTCATTCATACAGAGATCTACCCAAACTGTACAACCAGTGGGTAAGCGTTGTAAGATGGGAAAAGACCACCCGTCCCTTCCTTCGTTCAAGAGAGTTTCTATGGCAGGAGGGCCACACCATCCACGCTACTGCTGAGGAGGCTGTTGAAGAGACCGAGCGTATGCTAAATGTCTATGCACAGTTCTGTGAAGAGTCCCTCGCTATGCCTGTTGTAAAGGGTAAAAAGACCGAGAGCGACAAGTTTGCAGGTGCAGTTTCTACATACGCTATCGAGGCTCTTATGCACGACGGCAAGGCGCTTCAGGCAGGTACCTCACACTATTTCGGTGATGGTTTTGCAAAGGCTTTTGGCATCGAATATACCGACAAGGACAACAAGAGAGTTAATCCTCACCAGACAAGCTGGGGCGTTACAACACGTCTTATCGGCGCGGTTATTATGACCCACGGCGACGACAACGGACTCGTTCTTCCCCCTGCTGTCGCTCCTATTCAGGCGGTTATCATTCCTATTGCACAGCACAAGGAAGGCGTTCTTGAAAAGGCTAACGAATTAAAAGAGCGTTTGGCAAAAGCCGGCATCAGAGTTAAGCTCGACGACAGTGAAAACTCTCCCGGTTGGAAGTTTGCGGAGTATGAGATGAAGGGTGTTCCCGTTCGTGTTGAAATAGGACCCAAGGACATTGAGGCAGGTCAATGTGTAATTGCTACCCGCCACAACGGTGAAAAGACCGTTGTTTCTCTTGAGGAACTTGAAAATGCAGTTTCTGCAAAGCTCGTTGAGGTTCACGACGGTATTTATAAAAAGGCTCTCGAAAACCGCGAAAAGAAAACCTATGCTTGTAAAACCATTGACGAGATTGTTTCTACACTCGAAGCTAACGGCGACGGATTTGTCAAGGCTATGTGGTGTGGTGACGAGGCTTGTGAGGACGCTGTAAAGGAAAAGGCGGGCGTTGGCTCACGTTGCATTCCCTTTGAGCAGGAATACCTTTCTGACACCTGCGTTTGCTGTGGAAAGCCTGCAAAGCATATGGTTTATTGGGGCAAAGCATATTAATTTTCAAAAACTGTTGCAATGTTCAAACTTTTGTGTTATCATATTTTGAGAAATTGATTTCGGAGGATATATAAAATGACTGTTTTAGAGATAATCGGAGGCGTATTGTTGGTAATTTCCAGCATCATTCTCATCATTTCCATCGTTCTTCAGGAAGGCGGAAAAGGCGGACTTGGTGCTCTTAGTGGTGACAGCGAGTCTTACGTTGGCAAAAACGGTGACAGATCAAACGCTGCAAAGCTTTTGAGAATTACAAAAATTTTCTCTGCTGTATTTGTTGTAGCTTCTTTGGTTCTTTACATCATCACAGCTGTTGCTGACTAATCAAAACAAAAATCAAGCGATTTAAAGCACTCGTTTTTCGGGTGCTTTATTTGTTAATTGCAGGACATAATAATGCTATATAACTCGAAAGGATAGTTTATGGCTGATTTTACCGATAGAATTTACCGCGTTTTGAATAACGCAAAGCGCACCCCTCTCACCGCAAAAAAGATACTTTTCGAAGCCAAGGTCTCAAAAGAACTTCAAAAAAAGGCTGAAGAATATCTTAATTCTATGAAAAAGTGCGGAGAGGTCTTTGAGCAAAACAAAAAGTATATACTTTCCAAAAACCTCGGCCTTGTTCCTGCCGTGGTTGATTCGGTGCGCGGTTCCTTTGGTTTTTCAAAGGAAATCGGCTCGGAACGCAGGTTTTTCATACCAGGTAAAATGATGTTAGGTGCTATGCCCGGTGATGTTGTTCTTGTAAAGCCCACCTTCTCGGACGGAGAGTCGCCGGAGGGAAAGATTGTGGCTATTGCTGACGAGAGCGACCGTCCTTTTTCAGCCACGGTAAAGGTGTTCGGCAAAGGAATAGAGGTTGTTCCCGACAGCCTTTTGAAGTTTAGTTTTCCCGCCCACAACAAAAGCGGGTATAAAATAAGCAACGGGGACAAGGTTTTGGCACGTATCTATCGCAGAGGCTCGAGTCATTTTGACCACAAAGCAGAAATCGTGCGCGTTTTCGGAAGCTCTGATGATGCCGACGTTTGCGCCGAAGCAATTTTAGAAGAGAACAACATTTCTCTCGATTTTCCTACCGATGTTAAAAACGAAGCAACATCTATTTCGACAGAGATACATCCAAAAGAAATTGCCGCAAGGCTCGATCTGAGAAAAGAAAAGATTTTCACCATAGATTCTGCAGAGAGCAAGGACCTCGATGATGCAGTTTCGATAAAAAAGGCTATCGACGGATGGGTTTTGGGGGTTCACATTGCAGACGTCAGCTTTTATGTGCGGCCAAAAACCCAGCTTGACAACTGCGCATATGAGCGTGGAACGTCTATCTACTATGCAGACAAGGTCGTTCCAATGCTCCCAAAAGAGCTATCAAACGGAATATGCTCTCTAAACCCTGACGAAGACAGGCTCACGCTCTCGGCAATAATCAGCCTTGACCGTGACGGAAATATAAAAAGCTACCGCTTTGTAAAATCAGTAATTCGCTCTGCGATAAAAGGTGTTTACAGCGAGATAAACAGCGTTTTGGACGGCAATGCCGATACAAAGACAAAGGCAAAATACAAGCACGTTTTACACCAAATAAAGCTGATGAACGAGCTGTGTGACATACTCATAAAGCGCAGAAAGGAACGCGGTTGTCCCGAAATTTCTTCAACGGAAAGCAAGTTTGTAATAAAAAACGGTGTGATAGAGGACATTCTCCCCAGAGTGCAAGGCAAGAGCGAGAGAATCATCGAGGAATTTATGCTTCTTGCAAACCAAGCGGCAGCTTCTTTTGCTTCGAAAAACGGTTATCCCTTTATCTACCGCATACACGAAGACCCTGCTGCCGAAAAAATCGGCACCTTCTCGGAGGTTGTAAAAAAGCTTGGATTTGACTCCAAAGGAATCCTTCAAAATGCAACGCCAAGAAAGTTTTCCGACATCCTAGAGGCAGTGAAAAACACTCGGTATGAAAAAATTATCAACAATCTTATGCTTCGTTCGATGGCAAAAGCAAAATATTCCGAGAAAAACAAGGGACATTTCGGTCTTGCGATGCGTGATTATGCACATTTTACCTCCCCCATCAGACGTTATCCCGACTTGGCAATTCACCGCATTATCACCAGCGTTCTCGACGGTGCAACTGAGAAAAACCTCGAGAAAAGATATGCTCCTTTTGTTAAAAACGCGGCGGCACAATCGAGTTTCACCGAAGAAAGAGCCGCGCGTATCGAACGTGATTGTGAGGACAGATACAAGGCTGAATTTATACGTTCGCGAATCGGAGAGCGTTTTGTGGGCATTATCAGTGCGGTTACCGCACACGGAATCTATGTGGAACTGCCAAATACCGTGGAAGGTATGATAAAAATCGAGGACCTTCCCGTTGGAGAATATATCCTCGAGGATTTTATCGCTCTAAAGGATACCTATTCCTCAAAAAGCTACCGAATCGGTGATGAAATCGAAATCGAAGTAGCGGGTGCAAGTGTTTCGCAAGGAACTATAGATTTTATTCCTGTATAATTTTCAATTTACCCTTTTTTTCTGTCGAGTTTTATGATATACTGTAAATATATAGGTCTATTTTTAGGACGGTGAGAATATGTCGGACAAAAAAGCAAAGATTAGCGCCATAATAGCAGCAGCGGGAAGCTCTACCAGAATGGGCTTTAACAAGCTGTTTGCGAAGGTTGGTACTGACGACGTTATCTCACTTTCTATCAGAAAACTTGCAAACAACGGGTATATAACCGAAATCGTTGTTGTCACACAGCCCGAATATCGCGAAAAAATCGAAGCTACCTGTAAAAGAGAATGTGATGATAAGCCTTTTAAAATAGTTTTTGGCGCAGGCACAAGGCAGGAATCTGTATTCAACGGAATCCGCGCTTGTGACGAAAATTCCGAGCTTTTTGTGATACACGATGGCGCTAGACCCTTTGTTACCGACGAAGAAATCTGTGCAGTAATTGAGGATGCTATAGAATTTGGCGCAGCGACGTTGGCTGTTCCTGTAAAAGACACTGTAAAGGTGGTCGACAGCACAGGTGTTATCACAGCCACTCCCGACCGCAGCACCTTGTATTCCGCGCAAACACCGCAGGTTTTCAAAGCAGGCATATACAAAACAGCTATGAACAAATGTCAAAACCTTTACACCGATGACTGTGCTCTCGTGGAGAGCATCGGGCAAAGAATAAAGATTTCGGCAGGAAAATACTCCAACATAAAGATAACGACGGTCGAGGATTTACGACCCGCGGAGGCTATTATGAGAATAGGTCACGGTTATGACGTTCATCGCCTTGTTGAAGACAGAAAACTTATACTTGGCGGGGTCTCTATACCCTATGAAAAAGGGCTTTTGGGACATTCTGATGCCGACGTGTTGGTTCACAGCATTATGGATTCCATTTTGGGTGCTCTTGCTCTGGGCGACATTGGAAAGCTTTTCCCCGACAACGACCCTGCCTTTAAAGATATTGACAGTATGGTGTTGCTCGCAAAAGTTTATGAAAAGATGTCCGAAAATGGATATCGCATCGGAAATCTTGACTGTACCGTTATAGCACAAGCGCCCAAACTATCTCCGTTTATACAAAATATGCGCGAAAATGTCGCTTCGGTTTTGCGTTGTGACGTTGACGTTGCTAACATAAAAGCTACTACCGAGGAAAAACTCGGGTTTACCGGAAGTGGCGAAGGAATTTCTGCTCACGCGGTAGTTTTATTGACCAAGGAGGAAAGAATATGACAAACTCCTCCCCTACTCCAAGACGCAGACGCAGAACCGCTCCGCTTGGTGCTATAATTCTTCTGCTCGTAGTCGCGCTGATCATCTGTATTGCGGTTATTGTCAAGCAGTCTTCCTCAGATGACAAGACTTCGGGTTCTTCACAAGTTTCGACGGTATCTGGTGAATACTCCGAGCCCGACAGAAGCGACATTTCTCTCGACAATTCTATCCCCGACATCGACGCGCAGGTGCCCGATAAAAACTCCAAAAAGTCCAAGGTTATGGTTATCGCCACAGGCGGAACCATAGCAGGAATCGCACCCAGCAGTACCGATTTCACCCTCTATACTCCGGGTGTTAAGAGCATTGACGAGATGCTCAACGAAATACCTGCAGTTTATAAGCTCGCTGACATTGACACAAAGCAGTTTGCAAACCAAAGCTCGTCTTCTACCACTACAAAGAACCTCTATGATCTTTCTGTTGCGGTGGACAAGGCTCTGGAAACCTATGACAGCGTTGTTGTCACCTGCGGTACTGATATTATGGAGGAAATTGCATATTTCCTCGATTTGACGGTACAGAGTCCAAAGCCTGTTGTTGTAACAGGCTCTATGAAGCCGTGGAACGTTATCGGAACAGATGCAAAGCTGAACCTCTACAACGCGGTAAAGGTTGCGGCAAGCAACAAAACATATAAATTCGGCACGGTTGTTGTACTTAACGAAGAGATACACGCGGCTCGTGAGGTTACAAAAGCAAACTCCGTCCGCGAGGACACGTTCCAAACACCTATGCTCGGTATGCTCGGATACGTTGACGACAACGACGTTAGCATCTACCGCATCCCCACAAGAGCTGCAAAGGCTGATGACGAGTGGGCAACACCTTTTGATTTGAGCAAGATTTCCGCTTCTGACCTTCCCCGTGTAGACATCGTGGTAGCATACCAAGGAGCAGGCGGTGAACAGATAACCGCAGCGGTAAACGCAGGTGCCAAGGGTATAGTCACAATGGGTACGGGTAATGGCGGTATCACTACCGATATGATATCTGCCAGAAATGCCGCTATGAACAAAGGCATCATCGTCGCCGCAGTCACACGCACAGGTTCGGGCACTATGTATTCCGAGGACCGTGACGGATACGGTCTTGTCAGTGCAGACAACCTCAACGCTTACCATGCAAGGATAGCACTTCAGCTTTGCCTTGCATATTCAAGAAACTACAATACCATCCAAGGATGGTTTGACGACTATATAAGAGTCGGATTTTAAAATTTCGGAGGTATCGAAGATGGCAAACAGAGTTAGAATCAACATTGCAGGCAGTGACTACTATGTAATGACAGACGAGAATCCGAGCTACACCACAAAACTCGGCTATCGTTTGGACGCACAGATGAGAGAGATGATGGAGTCTAACAGCACTATCACCATGACAACAGCGCTCATCCTCTGCGCACTCAGTTATCTTGACGATGCAAACAAGGCAAACGCTATTGCAGACAACTTCAGAGGTCAGATAAAGAACTACCTCGAGGAGTCTACACAGCTCACTATCAAGCTTGATGAAGCTAACCGTGAGATAGAGCGTCTGAGAAAACAGCTTCAGGACAGATAGTATGTCTAAAATAAGAGGAGAAATTTTGGCTCCTGCAGGAAGCATGGAATCGGTATATGCCGCGGTTGGTTGCGGTGCTGATGCTGTGTACTTTGGGAGCCGTGATTTCAATGCACGAAAAAACGCGACCAACTTTACCGACGAGGAATTTGTTTCTGCGGTGAAGTTCTGTCATCTGCACGGTGTCAAGGTATATCAAACCGTCAATGCCATTGTGTACGACAGCGAACTTGACGAGCTTAAGTCTGCTCTTAACCGCGCTTGTGAAGCGGGCGTCGATGCGCTTATTATTCAGGATCTGGCAGTTTTTGAAATTGTAAAAAGCTGTTGTCCCGATATGCCACTTCACGCGTCTACGCAGATGTCCGTACATACCCTTGCGGGCGCATTACAGCTCAAGAAAATGGGCTTTGAGCGCGTTGTTCTGTCCAGAGAGCTCAGCCGTGAGCAGATTTTGAATATTACGAAAAACGCCGACATAGAAACCGAGGTTTTTGTGCACGGCGCGCTATGTATGTGCGTTTCCGGTCAGTGCTATATGAGCGCTATGCTCGGTCAAAGAAGCGGAAACAGAGGCTTGTGCGCACAGCCTTGCCGTCTTCCCCACTCTTCCGACGGTTCGCACGGAAGATACGACCTTTCGCTGAAAGACCTTTCTATTGCAGACAGACTGCGCGACCTCGAAGAAATCGGTGTTACCTCGTTCAAGATTGAGGGACGTATGAAGCGCCCCGAATACGTTGCTGCTGCCGTTACGGCTTGCAGAGAGTCGCTTGACAGCGGTAAAATTTCTGATGATATTTCCCAAAAGCTTTCCAGTGTTTTTTCCAGAAGCGGTTTTACCGACGGCTATTATGAAAACAAAAAAGGCAGAGAGATGTTTGGAATCCGTCAAAAGCAGGACGTGGTTTCTGCTGACACAAAGGTATTGTCTTCCCTCTCCAATCTATACAAAAACGGTCGTCGCTCCGTTAGTGTTGATATGTCGCTTTCCCTTTCTATAGGCAAAGCAACGCTTTCCGTTTGTGACGGTAAAAACACCGTTTGCTCGGAAAGTGCTATGGCAGAGCCTGCAAGAAATCTGCCAACCGACAAGGAAAGTGCATTTAAAAACCTGTCAAAAACGGGGGCTACGCCTTTCTTTGTTGAAGAACTTTCGTTTGAAAACCCCGACGGAATGTTTGTTCCCGTTTCTGCTCTAAACGAACTGCGAAGGGACGCGCTGCAAAAGCTTGTAGAGCTGAGAAGTGTGATTACCCCTATAGAATTTGACGCTTCGCGTTTTCCCGACATTTCCCATCACCGAGTTGACGGAGCTCCAAAGCTTTATATGCGTTTTCGCAAGGCAGGGGACGTTTTGGATTCTGCTTTTGAAAAAGCAGAGCTTATTATCCTTCCTATAGGCGAAATTTCCGAAAAAGAGGTTTCTCTCTACAAAGACAAGCTCGCTTGTGAGCTTCCGAGAGGTAAATTTGCAAACGAAAACGCTATTTTCGAAAAACTTTGTACTCTTCGCGATATGGGTTGCAAAAGGGCTATAATCTCCAACATCGGCGACCTTTTATTATGTCAAAAGGCTGATGTTGAGGCTATTGGTGGCTTTGGGCTCAACATTTCAAACTCGCTTTCGCTCGAAAGCTATAAAAAGCTCGGCTTGAAAGAGGCTGTTGTGTCCTTTGAACTCACCTTGAAAAAGGTTGCTAGTTTGGAATCAGACCCACAAAGAGGAATTATTGCATACGGTCATCTCCCTCTTATGCTCACTGCAAACTGTCCCGCTTCTAACACGACAAGCTGTTCTAGGTGTGACAAAAAGCGTTTTGTCGTTGACCGTATGGGCAAAAAATTTCCCGTTATCTGTTCAAATGGATGCTCCGAGATTTTAAACTGTCAGCCCGTATATCTTGCGGACAAGCTCTCTGATATCAAGGGTTGTGACTTTTTGATGCTATACTTCACAACCGAAAACCGCAATGAAATCGCGCGTGTGGTTGACGACTATACTAAACATTTTTCCAAGCGCGAGGATATAACGCGCGGCCTTTATTATCGAGGCAGTATATGAAAGGATGTTGAGGATGAAATTTAAAAGAAATCTTGTTTTCGCTCTTTTGGTTATTGCAGCTATTGTACTCGGCTCGATAGTTGCCGATTTATTTAGCAAAGTTGAAGGGCTTTCGTGGCTTTCGTATGGCGTATCGTTCGGAATTAGCTCGGGTAATCCTATGGTGCTCGATCTATACGTTTTGACCTTGACGTTCGGTCTCGGACTCTCGATAAACATCGCGCAGATACTGTTTATCGTTATCGCGCTTTTAATCTACAAGCCTATCGCAAGAGGACTTTAATCCTTTGGAGGAACTATGCGTATTGTACTTGCTTCAAAATCACCGAGAAGGCAGGAGCTCCTCAAAAAAATCCTGCCCGAGTTTGAAATACACCCCGCAAACATCAGCGAATTTTTACCCTCACAGATAAGCTATGTGAAGGCGGCAGAGTTTCTTGCTTCCCAAAAAGCTTGTGCCACCGCACAGGAAACCGGCGCTGACATTACTATAGGCTGTGACACCATTGTTGTATGTGACGGTGAGATAATGGGAAAGCCGAAAGATTATCTCGATGCTTTTCGTATGCTCAAAAAGCTTTCGGGCAACACCCACACTGTTTACACGGGCGTGTGCATCATTGCTCCCGACACCACTATTGCCTTTACCGAAGCTACAAGGGTCTACTTCTCAGAGCTGACTAACGATGAAATTCGCACCTATGTTCAATCCGGTGACTGTAATGACAAAGCAGGCGCTTACGGAATCCAAGGAGATGCCGCAAAATTCGTCGAAAAAATCGACGGGGACTACTTTAACGTGGTGGGTTTACCGCTGAATAGGCTTTACAGAGAATTAAAGAAGATTTTACCTGATAAAATTTAGAAAAACTATTGAATTTTTTCTTATTTGTTTATACAATTAGAGTATATGCATTTTAACATTCAAAGGAGAGAGTACTATGTCACGTGACATCGGAATAGATCTTGGCACTGCCAATACACTCATTTATATGAAGGGAAAGGGTATCATTCTCCGCGAGCCTTCGGTTGTGGCTGTCGATACCCGCACGGATACAGTTAAATACGTAGGTAACGAAGCCAAAGAGGTCGTTGGAAGAACTCCCGGCTCCATTGTTGCTGTTCGTCCTCTGAAGGATGGCGTTATTGCTGACTTCGACGTTACCGCAAGTATGCTCTCCATATTTATAAAAAAGATATTCAACAAGCGCTTCTTCACAAAGCCCAGAGTTGTCATCTGCATTCCCTCGGGTGTTACCGCGGTTGAAAGACGAGCTGTTAAGGCTGCAGCCATCAAAGCAGGTGCAAAGCAGGTTGCTATCATCGAGGAGCCTATGGCAGCGGCTATCGGTGCAGGTCTTCCTGTCGCTGAGCCTACCGGTAATATGGTCGTAGACATCGGTGGCGGTACCAGCGAGGTTGCGGTAATCTCCCTTGGCGGAATTGTCGCAGCAAAGAGCGTTCGTATCGGTGGAGATCAGTTTGACGCTTCTATCATCGCTTATATAAAGAAAAAGTATAATCTTCTCATCGGTGAAAGAACTGCTGAGGACATAAAGATTACTATCGGTTCCGCCTATGAATATGAGGGTGAAGAGCCCATGGATATCAAGGGCAGAAACCTTGTAGACAGTCTTCCCCAGAACATCACAATCACCCCTGCGGAGATCCGTGAGGCTCTTTGGGAGCCTGTTTGCAGCGTGCTTGATGCTATCAAGACTACTCTCGAGAAGATTCCGCCCGAGTTGTCGGCTGACATTATTGACCACGGAATTACCCTCACGGGTGGCGGTGCTCTTCTCAAAGGTCTTGACACGCTTATCTCTAAAGAGACGGGTATGACCGTTTATATTGCGGAAAATCCTCTCGACTGTGTTGCGGAGGGAACAGGAAAAACCCTTGACGACGCGGTTGCACTTCGCAATCTCTTGGTTGAAACTGAAAGAGACTAAACGCTACGGGCAGGCATATAACTATGCCCGCCCGATTTTTTTGAGGAATAGGTATGAAGGAATTTTTTGCGAGTCTTAAGTTCAAGATTTTAGTCTGCGTATGCGCTGTGCTGGCAGGCTTTATCCTTTATGCCATTACCAACGAAAATGCTTCGAATTTTGTTGAAGCCGGTCTTGATTTTATCGTCACCCCTATCCGCTCCGCTTCTGCTCACGTTTCGGAATCGGTCGGTGAATTTTTCAAAAAGTACGTACAAATAAATGAAGTATATGCTGAAAACGAAGAGCTCCGCGAACAAATCGCTCAGCTAAAGCAGGAAATAGTAGACCTTAACTCCTACAAGCTCGAAAACGATCAGCTCAAAGAGTATCTGCAGATAAAAACTCTCAATCCCGAGTTTGAGCTCGAAACAGCGTCGGTGATCGGAAACGACCCGCTCGACAGCTTTTCAGCATTCACCATAGATAAAGGCTCTATACACGGTGTTGAATCGGGGGACGTTGTTATTTCAACAGACGGACTTGTTGGTGTTATCTCTCAGGTAAATGCTATTTCCTCAAGAGTTTCTACCATTCTCGACCCTTCGGTACAGGTCGGTGCCGTTATCTCTGAAACAGGCGACGTCGGTATAATCAAAAACACTGTTGCAAACGCCAAAAGTCAATGCACCTTGCTCACTATGATCAGCCGTGATACACAGACTAAAGCGGGCGATTTTGTCGTTACCTCAGGAAACGGCGGCGTTTTCCCAAAAGGTATTATTATCGGAACGATTGAATCCACCGAGCTTGATTCAAACGGATTGTCGATAAATGCTGTTGTGAAAACTGGTGCTGACATACGAAACATCAAAAACGTCGTTATAATAAAATCCTTCCTCGGTCAAGGCGAAACCTCATCTCAGGGCGGAGGTGAGTGATATAGACCGCACCACACGAAACAAGCGAATCATCAAATGGGTGGTATTGGGCCTTTTTACTATTATCGTATTCACCCTACAAGCCACCCCGTCTTTTCTTGAAACATTTGGAGTAAAACCCGTTTTACTCCTTCCGCTAGCAATTGCAATTCCGATGTTCGAGGGCGAATGGGCGGGTGGATTTGCCGCTCTTAGCTGCGGACTTTTGTGGGATATGTCAAGCGAATCACCGTTTGGCTCCTATGGCTTTCTTTGCCTTGTTGCAGGTGTAGCAACGGGACTTTTGCTGAGATTTCTTCTCAGAAACGAGTGGTTTAACTGTATGTTTTTGGTATTTGTAGCCTCACTCGTTGTCTTTTCACTCGAATTTTTGTTTACCTATGCGATTTACAGCTATGAAGACTATGCTCAGGTGTTTTTCACAAAACATCTTCCGATGATAGCCTACACCACCGCTGTATCCCCCGCCATATACTATGCCATTAAACTCATAGAAAAAATCAAGCCCGAAGAAAACTGAAAGGGGTGATCTGTTGAATAAAAAGCGTAATTCCCGTACAGCTGTTATCATTACTATTATTTCTCTAATTCTCGCTGTATATGGGGTAAGACTTTTTCAGATACAGATTACCGACAGCGAAAACTATCGAAGCCTCATTGATGCCGCTTACGTCAGGACTGTATCGATTCCCTCAACACGCGGTGAGATATTTGACAGAAACGGCGTGAAGCTCGTTTCAAACCGAACCAGCTACAACGTTATATTTGACAAAGCATATATCGAAAACTCAGAGCTTAACGAAGTTATACTTAATATGACTAATCTTCTCACACAAACGGGTGAAGAATGGATAGACGGGTTGGAAATTTCGAAAGCTAAACCCTTCACCTTTACTTCCGACGGTGCTTCGGTGGCGTATCTCAAGACGTTTTTGGGTCTTCAGCCACACGCTTCGGCAGAAAACTGTATGGATTGGCTGATTGACCTCTACGGACTTGAGGAATACTCTCCCGAAGATGCTCGAATCATCGCAGGTGTTAGATACAAGATGTCCTATGAGGGATATTCTCTTACCTCCCCCTACACCTTTGCAAAGGATATCTCCTACAGCACCGCTCTTATAGTCGAAGAAAACAACGCTCTATACGGAAACGTTTATATCGAAGAAGCACCTGTACGCGAATATATCGCAGGTGATTTGGCTTCGAGCATTTTGGGTGTTACGGGAGCGATGAGTTCCGAAAAGTATCAAGAATACAAGGAACTCGGCTACAAGCTAAACGACACTATCGGTCAGTTTGGTATTGAAGCTCTGCTTGAAACACAGCTAAGAGGAACTGCGGGTACGCGCGAAATAACCGTTGACAGCGCAGGAAATATTCTCAAAATTGAGGACGTTGTAGAGCCTGTTGCGGGAAGTTCCGTTTATCTGACTATTGATTCGAAGCTCCAGCGCGTGACGCAAGACTCTCTCGCAGAAACCGTTGAGGCAATACGCAAAAAAGCAAAAACCTACGGCTATGAGGCTGAGGGCGGTTCGGCAGTAGTCGTGAAGGTCAAAACGGGAGAACTCCTTGCGGCAGCAAACTATCCAACCTACGACCTTTCGAAGTATTATTCAAACTATTCTCAGTATGCAAACGACCCTCTTTCCCCGCTATACAACAGAGCGTTTAACGGTCTGTATGCTCCCGGTTCCTGCTTCAAGCCCATTACTGCGGCTGCCGCTTTGACCGCTGATTTGGTGGAAAGCAAGGACTATATCTACTGCGGTCAGGTATACACGCATTTTACCGACTATCAGCCAACCTGTATGTACCATCACGGAAACATAAATCTTTCCCGTGCGTTGTCTGTTTCCTGCAACATATATTTCTTTGAAACGGGACTAAGGTCAGGAATAGAAAGACTTGTTAAGTATGCTACACAGTTCGGTCTCGGACAACCTACAGGGCTTGAGCTTCCCGAAAGCAAGGGAAGGATGGCATCTCCCGAGACAAGAGTTGCACTCGGTGGAGAATGGCAGGCAGGTGACATTCTTCAGGCATCTATCGGACAATCCGACAGTCAGTTCTCTCCCCTTCAGCTTGCAACCTACACAGCAACACTTGCAAACAACGGTGAAAGAATGTCAGCGCATATTATACAAAAGCTGACCAGCTATGATACCACCACGGTCGAATATGAAACTCCATTATCCGTTTTGTCTTCCGTTGATGCCGAAGACTCTGTATTCAAAGCGATAAAGGACGGTATGGTAGAGGCTTCGACCACGGGTACTGCGAGATCACAGTTTGCGTATTATCCGATAAAGGTCGCCTCCAAAACGGGAACTCCCGAAAATGGCGACGGAACCTGTGACGCGGTGTTCATCGCCTATGCACCCGCAAACGACCCTGAAATCGCAGTGGCGGTGGTAATAGAAAACGGATATCAAGGATATACGGCAGCTCCCGTGGCAAAGGCGATTTTTGATCAATATTTCGGTTACAACGTCAGCTCCGACGTTGAGATAGACGATTCTCAGATGGCAGACGTTATGGAATGAGGTGAGATTGTGAGCAAGATAACTATGGTGGCTTCGGGCAAAGGCGGTGTTGGAAAATCAACCGTCTGTGCAATGCTCGGAAAGTCACTTGCAAAAGGCGGCAAAAAGGTTCTCATTGTAGAGCTCGATTTTGGGCTCAGGTGTCTTGACATTATTCTCGGTGTTTCAAACCGTGCGGTCTACGACCTTTCCGACGTTATCGCGGGAAGATGCGCCCCAAAGGATGCTGTCGTGCGCTGTGATGCGTGTGAAAATCTCTACGTTACGGTTGCACCAAACGACCCTTCGTTTGATTTTGACAACCAACAGTTTTCGGATTTTCTCAAAAAGCTCTACGGTGTTTTCGACTATGTTTTCATCGACACCCCTGCAGGTATGGGAAGACAGATTGAAGCCGCAGCGGCCCTTTGTGACAGCGCTCTGATAGTTGCGACTCCCGACCCCGTTTGTGTCCGTGACGGAAGCAAAACTGCCGACAAGCTCAAATCCCTCGGTGTCAGCGACATTCGTCTTATCATAAACCGAGTTAATGTTTCAGAGCCCACAAAAAACTCTATCTATGACTTTGACAGCATTATAGACATCGTTTCGGTACAGCTTATCGGTGTTGTTCCCGATGACCGCACAGCCGCACTCGCTCTTTCACAAGGACAGGCAGTTTCGGAAAAGTCGGTCTTTTCTGAAACTTTTGAAAACATTGCAAAAAGATTTTCAGGAATTGAAACTTCGTTATTGATTTGCTGAAAAATTTGTGATATAATATCCTAAAATTCGTTTTTTATATTTTGAAACAAGGAGGCACACTATTATGAATATAGCTTTGATCGCTCACGACAGTAAAAAAGAACTTATGGTACAGTTTTGTATCGCATATTGTGGTATTTTGAGCCGTCATAATATCTGTGCTACCGGCACAACAGGAAAACTTGTTTCTGAGGCTACCGGACTGAAAATCACTAGATTTTTGAGCGGACTTCAGGGTGGAGATCAGCAGATTTCCTCCAGAATTTCCTGCAACGAAATCGACGTTTTGTTCTTCTTCCGCGACCCGATAACAAAACGTGACTACGAGCCTGCAGATGCTGATATGTTCCGCTTGTGCGACGTTCACAACATCCCCTATGCGACTAACATCGCTACCGGCGAGGTTCTCATCCACGGTCTTGAGCGCGGAGACCTCGATTGGAGAAATATCGTAAATCCTAAATAAGTTTATATAAAAACGGCGTTGAACGGGAAAGTAACTTTTATTACTTCACACAGAGAGGGTCGTCTGCTGAAAAGACCTTGTTGTATGAAAGTGAAGGACACCCGTGAGCTTGTAAGGTGAATTTAGTAGCTTTGCACGTATTCCTGCGTTAAAGGGTAAGAGATGGGTCGATTGTGACCTAAATCAAGGTGGCACCACGAAGTTTGAGCTTTCGTCCTTGTGTTTGGACGAAAGCTTTTTCTATTTTTTACACAAAGGAGTTTTAGTATGGCTGTTATAACTAACGCCCCCAGAGGAACTCAGGATGTTCTTCCCTCACAGAGCTATAAATGGAAGCACATCGAAAACGTTGCGAGAAAAATTTCTTCTCTTTATGGTTTTAAGGAGATTAGATTCCCTACCTTTGAGCACACAGAGCTTTTTCAGCGCTCTGTCGGCGACACTACCGACGTTGTGCAGAAGAAATTGTACACCTTCAATGACAAGGGCGACCGTTCGATAACACTTCGCCCCGAGGGTACTGCGGGTACCGTCAGAGCTGTAATCGAAAACGGTCTTCTCAACGAAGCACTTCCTTTGAAGGTTTCTTATCTTGTATCTTGTTTCCGCTACGAAAAGCCTCAGACGGGCAGACTCAGAGAATTCCATCAGTTTGGTGCAGAGATGTTTGGTAGCGCCTCCCCTGCCGCTGATGCACAGCTTATCGCTATGGTAAAGGATATCTTTGATTTCCTTGGAATAGGTAATATTTCGCTCGAAATAAATTCCATCGGTTGTCCCGAATGCCGCAAGAAATATCACGAGGCGCTGATGAAATATTTCGAGGGTCACACCGAAAAACTTTGCGAAACCTGCAAGGGCAGACTCGAGAAAAATCCGATGAGAATTCTCGATTGCAAGAGTCCCGTTTGCTCCGAGGTTGCAAAGGACGCGCCAAAAATAATAGATTTTCTCTGTGATGAGTGCAGCGAGCATTTTGACGGAGTCAAAAAGCGTCTTGATATGCTCGATATAAAATATACTGTCAACCCGTCTATTGTTCGCGGACTTGACTATTACACCAAAACCGTATTCGAGTTTGTTTCTTCAAACATCGGTGCACAGGGTACTGTCTGCGGTGGCGGAAGATACGACGGTCTTGTCTCCCAGATGGGCGGTCAGCCCACTCCCGCACTTGGATTTGCAATGGGTCTTGAAAGGCTTATTCTCCTTATGGATGCTTGCGGTTGTGAGTATGAAAAGGAAAATACCTGCGACCTATACATCGCTTCTATCGGTGACGCGGCTTCCTTGAAAGCTTTTGAACTCGTGGCACAGCTTCGCAAGGAAGGTTTCTTTGCAGAGGGCGACGTTATGGGCAGAAGCGTGAAGGCACAGATGAAGTATGCTGACAAAATCGGTGCGAAATTCTCTATGGTGCTCGGTGATTCCGAGGTTGAATCGGGAAAAGCAGTACTCAAGAATATGGCCGATGGCTCTAGCTGTGAGATTGCTCTTTGTGACATAGCACAAAAGCTCTATGATTTAAAGATAGACTCAACAATGGGTTCAATTATCGAACTTTTGGGCGAAGATATCCCAAATCTTCCGCTTTGATATAGGAGGTATAATATGGCTGATACAATGAAAGGACTTAAACGTTCACATTATTGCACCGAGGTTTCCGATTCCGACATCGGTGCCGAGGTCGTTGTTTGCGGTTTTGTACAGAAAACCAGAGACCTTGGAAATCTTCTTTTTATCGACCTTCGTGACAGAAGCGGTATAATTCAGCTGGCTTTTGGCGATGCAACCGAAAAAGCTGTCTTCGAAAAAGCACAGACCGTTAGAAGCGAGTTTGTGCTTATGGCAAAGGGTACTGTTCGTCAAAGAGAGTCTGTAAACCGCGAGATAAAAACAGGTAACATTGAGGTTTTTGTAACAGATTTGAGAATTCTCTCAAAGGCACAGACACCTCCCTTTGAGATAACTGACAAAACTAACGTAAAAGATGAGCTAAGGCTCAAATACCGCTATCTCGATTTGAGAAGAAGCGAGCTTCAGAGAAACATCATTACGCGTCACGAGATTGCAAGGGTAACCCGTGAGTATTTTTATGAAAACGGATTCCTTGAAATCGAAACTCCCATGATGATTCGTTCTACTCCCGAAGGAGCACGTGACTATCTCGTTCCCTCTCGAGTACATCCCGGAAGCTTTTATGCACTTCCCCAGTCGCCCCAAATCTACAAACAGCTTCTTATGATTTCGGGTTATGACCGTTACATTCAGCTCGCTCGTTGCTTCCGTGACGAAGACCTGCGCGCTGACCGTCAGCCCGAGTTTACACAGATAGACCTCGAGATGAGCTTTGTTGACGTTGACGACATTATGTCTATGATCGAGGGCTTTGTAAACCGTCTGTTCAAGAAGGTTTTGGACGTTGAGCTTCCCGCTTCTCTCCACCGTCTTACCTATACCGAAGCTATGGAGAGATACGGTTCCGACAAGCCCGACACTCGTTTCGGTATGGAAATCGTAAATCTGTCCGATATCGTGAAGGATTGCGGTTTCTCCGTTTTCTCCTCTGCGGTTGCTGATGGCGGAAGTGTTCGCGGTATTACCGTCAAAGGCGGTGCTGAAAAGCTTACCAGAAAAGAAATCGACAAGCTTACCGAGTTTGTACGCGGTATCGGGGCTAAGGGTCTTGCGTTCATCCGTTGGGTTGAAGATGCTCCCGCTTGCTCCTTCGCTAAATTTATGACCGAAGACGAGCTTTCGGCTATTATGGGACGACTAGGCTGTGAAAAGGGCGACGTTGCCCTCATCGTTGCAGACAAGGACAGAGTCACGCTCCCCACACTGGGTGCTCTCAGACTCAAGGTCGGAAAACAGCTCGACCTCATTCCCGACGGATTCAACCTCTTGTGGATTACCGAATTCCCGTTCTTTGAATGGGACGAGGAGTCACAGACCTGGCTTGCTATGCATCATCCCTTCACAATGCCCCTTGACGAGTGTCTGGAGTATCTTGATACCGATCCCGGCAAGGTCAGAGCAAAGGCATATGACCTCGTTGCAAACGGAATTGAGCTTTGCAGCGGTTCGATCAGAATCACCGACGCTGAGCTACAGAAAAAGATGTTCGAATCCTTGGGTCTCACAGAGGAAGAGATTCAGACAAAATTTGGATTCCTCGTTGACGCATACAAGTATGCGGCTCCGCCTCACGGTGGCGCGGGTATCGGTCTTGACCGTCTTGCAATGCTTATGTGCGGTGCAGAGAGTCTCAGGGACGTTGTTGCGTTCCCGAAAGTCCAGAACGCAAGCGAGCTTATGTCTGCTTGTCCTGCACCCGTTGACCAAAAGAGTCTTGACGATCTTTGCATAGCGGTAACAAAAGCCGAAGAATAAATCTGTCATTTGACAAAATAGTAGAAAATATTTCACAGAAGAGTGTGATTTTTTCACACTCTTCTGTTTTTTATATTGACTTTTTTTAAGTATATTGCTATAATGAAATGGAGATTAAGGTTGGAAATATCTTTCAACTTAACCAAAATTTAAAAAGGAGATGCACTATGAAAAACATCGCAAGAATTTTGAGTGTCCTTCTCGCTGTTTCGATGTTGTTTACACTTGCTGCTTGCGGCGGCAATACTGACGCTACTTCATCACTCAACAGTGACGCAAGCGTTGAAGACGCTTCGAAGGGCGACATCACAAACTCTGACGTAATCACTTCTATTCCCGATATCGGAGATTTCAGTGGTAACGTTAGTATCAACGACTCCAGTTCTCTCAGTTCTGACAAGACAACCGGCGTTCGTTATGACAAGGACTACAACCTCCTCTACAAGCCTGAGGACGTTGGCACACTTTCTAACCCCATCGTAAAGGGACTTGTTTCCCCTGCTCCAGACGATATTTGGTATGCTCAGGAAATCGGCTGGAAAGAGGAAGCATATGATATCGAGTATGATATGGATACATGTGCTTGGGAGGAGCGCGAAATGAAGTGGATCGCTGCTTTTGTTGGCGGTACTTCCTACGACGTTCTCACACGTGTTAACTTCCCCACAGTTGTTATCAAGGGGCTTCTCGAGCCTCTTGACGAATACCTCCCCGTTGAAGACGAAAGATACTTCATCACAGAGTATGGCTGGGACGGCCATGTTTACGGCATGAAGGCTAAGTCCACAAACTATACATACCGTGACTGCGGTGAGCTCTACGGCGTTTGGTTCAACAAGGACCTCTTCGAGGATAACGGCGTTGAGACTCCTCTCGAGCTCTACAACAAGGGCGAGTGGACCATTGATGCTATGATAGATGCTGCTGAGCAGCTCACATACGACAGCGACCGTGACGGTGTAAACGACTATTTCGGTTGGCGCGGTGACGCTAGCGAAATGTTCACACTCGGTAACGGAGCAAAGACCGTTGAAATCGACAGAACCGGTAAGAGCGGTAACGCTATCAAGCTCGTTTGGAACACACCTGAGTACATCAGAGGTCTTGAGAACCTCATAGAGATCAAGCCTTTCGCTACAACTAAAGATAGTTTCGGTTCCGGTAAGGTTGCTATGTACGGTGAGCGTATCCAGTGTGCTAGAACATTCTCTCAGACATCTCCCGAATACAAGCTCAGCTTTGAGGCTGCTTGGGTTCCCTTCCCCAAGGGACAGGACGGATACGGCGTTAAGGGATCTATCTCTGTAGGTTCTGAGACTGTATGTATCGGTAAGGGCGCTAAGAACATCGAAGGCGCTAAGGTTTGGATCTGTGCTGATATCTGTAAGTTCGACTACGTAGATCCCAAGGGAGCAAGCATGATGATGGGCGTTGAGCAGGATACTCTCGAGAGAGCTCTCGCTGTTGAAGAGTACATCATGAGTGACCCCTATAGTTCAATCGGTACAATGGGCAGCATTATGCAGAAGGTTTGGAGCGAAGTTAGAACTAACGGTGCTGCAGCTACTATCGAGAAGTTCACACCTCAGATGGAACAGCAGATCAAGAAAATTCTTGAGGATACAGATCTCTAATAATTGATTTTGATTTAAAATTTCAAAATTTTACAAAAGTGTGTGATTTTTCACACACTTTTTGTTTTTTTGCTTGATTTTTTTTGGGTATATTGTTATAATATATCTCGAAATCAAAGTTGGAATTTTTTTCAACTTAAAGTAAAAAGGAGATGCGCTATGAAAAACATCACAAGAATTTTGAGTGTTCTTCTCGCTGTTTCGATGTTATTTGAACTTGCTGCATGTGACGGCGGTAACACTACTGTTACAAGTAGCGGCGCAAGCCTTGATACTTCGAGAGGCACCCCCGAAAACTCTGACGTTATCACTTCGATCCCCACTATTGAGGACTTTAGCGGACACGTCAGCATCAACCCGTCTGATTCTCTCAATCCTGAGAACAAGACCGGTGTACGTTATGACGCAAACTACAACCTTCTCTACAAGCCCGAGGACGTTGGAGAGCTTTCCAACCCTATAGTTCGCGGACTTATCGCTCCCGATCCCGGTGAAGCTTGGTACAATCAGGAATATGCTTGGAAAGAAAAAGCATATGGAATCGAGTATGATCTGGATATCTGTGCCTGGGACGAGCGTGAAATGAAGCTTGTTGCTTCGTTTGTCGGCGGTACTCCTTATGACGTTCTTACACGTGTAAGATTCCCCACCGTTGTCGTTAAGGGTCTTCTCGAACCCCTCGACGAGTACCTCCCCATCGAAGACGAAAGATATTTCGAGCAGCAATACGTTTGGGACGGTCACGTTTACGGTATGAGAACCAAATCCACAAACTATACATACCGTGACTGTGGTGAGCTCTATGGTATTTGGTACAATGCTGATCTGTTTGAAGAAAACGGTTTGACCTCTCCTCTCGAGCTTTGGGAAAAAGGCGAGTGGACCTACGAAGCTATGATAGATGCCGCTGAGGCGCTTACATACGACAAAGACCGTGACGGTACAAACGACATTTGGGGATACAACTCTCACGCAACACAGCTCTTTACAATCGGTAACGGCGCTAAAACCGTTGAGTTTACAGCAGACGGTGGCATTGATTTGATTTGGAACACACCCGCATATATCAATGGACTCGAGTATTATGTGGAAATGGCACCCTTTAACTGTACTGATAAGGTTAGCTTTACTTCCGGTTCAGTTGCTATGTATGGTGAACGCATCCAGAATGCAGGCGTTCTTTCTCCCAACTCTCCCAACCGCAAGGTAAACTTTGAGGCTGTTTGGGTACCTTATCCCAAGGGACCTGATGGATATGGTGTTATGGGATCTATCTCTGTAGGTTCTGAGACTGTATGTATCGGTAAGGGCGCTAAGAACATTGAAGGCGCAAAGGTTTGGGTCTGCGCTGATATCTGCAAGTTCGACTATGTTAAGGCTGAAGACGCTACTATGATGATAGGTGTTGACGAAGCTACTCTCCAGAGAGCTCTCTCCTGTGAGCCCTACATTGTTACAGACTACTTTGGATCTATAGGTACTATGCAACAGATTATGTACAAGACATTGAGTGAAGTAAGAAGTCTCGGTGTTAAGGCTGCTATCGAGAAATATACTCCCACAATGCAAGACCAGATCGACAAGGCTTTGGCTGATACAGATCTTGAATAGTAAATCTAAAGCTCCGTGTTTTAAACACGGAGCTTTTTTCATTTCTTGGATTTCATATACGCCTCGTACATATCGGGGCGTTTTTGTTTTGTGCGTTCTATCGCTTTTTCAAGCCGCCACTGTGCTATTTTTCCGTGATGACCTGATTTTAGTATCTCGGGAACCTCTCTTCCGTTCCACACGGGAGGTCTTGTATACTGCGGATACTCCAAAAGTCCTGAAAAATGACTTTCCTCTGTAAAGCATTCTTCACTATCCAAAACTCCTTCGCAGAGTCTTAGCACCGTATCCGCAAAAACCATTGCAGGAAGCTCTCCGCCCGTCATTACATAGTCACCTATGGAAATTTCGGAGTCTACGATTTCCTCCAAAAGTCTTTCGTCGACGCCTTCGTAGTGACCGCAGAGAATCATTATATTATCCATCTTTGAGTATTCAAGAGCTATTTTTTGATTTAGCACCCTACCCTGCGGAGACATATATACCACGTGGGGTTTTGTCCCGATTTTTTCGCAGACGGCTTTATAGCATTGGTAGATGGGCTCTGCCTGCAAAAGCATTCCTTTTCCTCCGCCGTAGGTAGCGTCGTCTACTCTTTTTTGATTATTGAAAGCATAATCGCGGAAGTTGTGACATTCAACCTCTATAAAACCTGCTTTTCTCGCTCTGCCGATAATGCTTTCGCCCATTACTGCTTCACACATATCGGGGAAAAGCGTGAGTATATCAATTCTCATATTCCAACAGTCCTTCCAGCGGACGGATTTCTATCTTTCCGCCTTCTACGTCTATATTTATGACTACTGATTTGATGTTTGGTATCAAATAGGTCTTGTTATCGAGCGTTATATGGAACACGTCATTGGCACCCGTTGAGGTGACGTCAGTGACCTTTCCGTAGAGTTTACCGTTATCTATATCGAAAACCTCGAGTCCGATGATGTCCTGTATAAAATAGGCTCCATCTTCGAGTTTTATATCCTCTCGGTCGATATACAAAACGGTGTTTACCTGCTTTTGAGCTTGTTCGACTGTGTCTGTTCCTTTGAGCTTTAGTATCAGCATACCTTTATGCTCTCTTGCGTTCTCAATTTCAATTGCAGTCGCGCCGTTTTTGGTATAAACCTTTTCCAAGTCGCAGAAAACGTCGGGAGTGTCGGTCCAAGGTTGCACCTTTACCTCTCCGCGTATTCCGTGGGTTGTTACGATTTTTCCGCCTTTTAAATACTTTTCCATATTCTCACCTTTTGTGTAACAAAAAAGATTAAACAACGCTTATCTGACGCAGTTTAATCTTTTTTATACACATGAATCTTTTGGCAATCAGTCTATTTCAACAGAAATCTTCTGATTGTTCTTGGTAGCAGCAGCACGCATTACCATACGAATGGATTTTGCGATTCTTCCCTGCTTTCCGATTACTCTTCCCATATCCTGCTGTGCAACGCTGAGGTGGTAGACAACTACTCCCTCTTCGTTGGGCTCATCAACAGTTACGGTCACAGCATCCTTTTCTTCAACCAGTCCCTGTGCAATTACCTTGAGAAGATTCTCCATATAAGTTTTCCTCCTTTGGTATTACTTACAGAACCTTGTTTGCTTTAAGAATGGATTTTACTGTATCGGTGGGCTGAGCGCCGTTTGCGATCCAGGACTTAGCCTTCTCTGCATCTACCTTTACAACGATAGGATCCTTCGTGGGATCGTAGTATCCGATCTCCTCAATGAATCTTCCGTCAGCGGGATATCTTGAGTCTGCAACAACGATACGATAGAAAGGAGCTTTCTTAGCGCCCATTCTGCGAAGTCTTATTTTTACAGCCATTACACTGTCACCTCCTGTTTGTGATTATATGTTTCACCGCTTTCGCGGTCAATACCTATTACATTGGGAAATTCATCCCACCGGGGAATCCGCGCATTCTTTTGCCCTTTTTCCCCTTTGATGAAAACTGTTTCATCATTTTGCGCATCTGTTCATACTGTTTTAGAAGGCGGTTTACGTCCTCTACCTTTGTTCCGCTTCCTGCAGCTATTCTGCGTTTTCTCTGCGGAGTTACGATATCGGGCTTTGCTCTCTCGGCGGGAGTCATAGAATTTATGATTGCCTCGGTATGAACAAGCTGTTTTTCACCCTTTTCGGCGTCTTCATCGCTGATTTTGCCTTGTGCACCGGGTATCATTGACATTACCTGCTGCAACGGGCCGAGTTTTTTTATCTGTTTCATCTGGTCCAAAAGGTCGTTTAGGTCAAACTTGTTTTCCTGCATCCTCTGTACCAGTTTTTCAGCTTCTTTTTCATCGTACTCGGTCTGTGCCTTTTCGATGAGAGTGAGCACGTCGCCCATTCCGAGAATTCTCGATGCCATTCGATCGGGATAGAACGGCTCCAGATCCTCAAGCTTTTCGCCGACACCGGCAAACTTTATGGGCTTTCCTGTGACAGCCCTTATCGAAAGAGCTGCACCGCCTCGTGTGTCACCGTCG
>JAZSNN010000018.1:0-22319 GCA_045536425.1 Oscillospiraceae bacterium | reverse complement strand
GGAATGGGCGAGGACGGAAGGACTCTCGTCACAAAGACCGCCTTCAGATTTCTTCACACGCTTTACAACCTCGGCTCTGCACCCGAGCCAAACCTCACTGTTCTCTGGTCGGAAAAGCTTCCCGAGCCCTTTAAGCGCTACTGCGCAAAGGTATCTATCGATACCGATTCGATACAGTACGAAAACGACGACCTTATGCGCCCGATATACGGCGACGATTATGCCATCGCTTGTTGCGTTTCCGCTATGAAGATAGGCAAACAAATGCAGTTCTTCGGCGCGAGATGCAACCTTGCAAAGCTTCTTTTGATTGCACTTAACGGCGGTTATGACACCTCGAGCGGTATGCATATCGGACCGCAGATGCCGGTTATGAGCACGCTTGATTTCGACAGCGTTATGGAGCGTTTTCAGGTGTATATCGAGTGGCTGAGCCATCTGTACGTAAATACAATGAACGTCATCCACTATATGCACGACAAGTATGCCTATGAAAAGACACAGATGGCGCTTCACGATACCGAGGTCGAGAGATTTATGGCGTTTGGTATCGCAGGACTCTCTGTTGTTGCGGATTCTCTGAGTGCTATTAAATACGCAAAGGTCACACCCATAAAGGACGTGAGCGGTTTTATCACCGAGTTTGACACAGAGGGCGATTTCCCCAAATTCGGTAACGACGACGACCGCGTTGACCTCATTGCAAAGGATATGACCCACAGGGTTATCACCGAACTGAGAAAGACACCGACCTACAGATATGCTGTGCACACTCTGTCGGTGCTCACTATTACATCCAACGTTATGTACGGCAAAAACACCGCCTCTACCCCCGACGGAAGAAGAGCGTGTGAGCCGTTTGCCCCCGGTGCTAACCCGATGCACAACCGCGAGGAAAAGGGTGCACTGGCTTCGCTCAACTCTGTTGCAAAGCTTTCCTATGACGATTGCCGTGACGGAATCTCCAACACCTTCTCGATTACCCCCGAGGCGCTTGGTAGAGATGACGACGAGCGCGTGACAAACCTTGTTACCATCCTCGACGGATATTTTGCGAAAAAGGCGCATCACATCAACATAAACGTTCTAAACCGCGAAACACTTTTGAAAGCGTATGAAGACCCCGAAGCATATCCCAATCTCACCATTCGTGTTTCGGGCTATGCCGTTAACTTCCACAAGCTCTCGAGAGAGCAACAGCGCGAGGTTATCAGCCGTACCTTCCACGAAAGCGTATGATAGGTAAAGTTCATTCGATACAAACCCTCGGCACTCTTGACGGCCCCGGGGTGAGATTTGTGGTGTTTTTGCAGGGGTGTAATCTCCGTTGCAGATGCTGTCACAATCCCGATACCCACGCGATTTCGGACGGAAAGGAATATACCCCCGAACAAATCGTCACAGAGGCTTTGAGGTATAGGGAATACTTTGGCACCGAGGGCGGTATCACCCTTTCGGGCGGTGAGCCGTTGTTACAAGCAGAATTTGCAAGAGAGGTTTTTTCACTCTGTCACCAAAACAGCATTAACACCTGCCTTGACACGTCGGGAAGCGTTATAAACGACTCTGTGACCGCACTTCTTGACTTGTGTGACCGAGTGCTTCTCGACTATAAATTTGTGACCGACGAGCTGTACCGCGAAAACGCGGGTTGCTTGATTGAAACTGTGCAGAAGTTTTTGGAAATTCTTCAAAAAAAGAACGTTCCCACCACCTTGCGACAGGTTATTATCCCCACAAAAAACGACAGCATCGAAAACGTGAGAGCACTAAACGAGGTGGCGAAAAACCACACTTGTGTCGACAAAATCGAGCTTTTACCGTTTAGAAAAATCTGTCAGGTGAAGTATGACAACCTAGGGATAGATTTTCCCTTTGCGCACATTCCCGAGCCGACAAAGGAAGCTATGGAAACTCTCAAAAAGGAGCTTTTGCTATGACCTTTAAAACCAGAAGACTTATACTTATACTTCTTGGTATCGTTTATATACTTTCAGTTGTTTTCTTCAGCGAGTTCTTTTTAGAAAACTCGCTTGGTAGATGCGCTCTCATCATCTTTTTTGTGGCATATTTCATACTAAACCTCGCTTGGTGGCGCTGTGACAAGTGTGGCAAATATCTCGGAAAGCTCTCGATATTTGCAAAGCACTGTCCGTTCTGCGGAGATGAGCTTGAATAAGGAGTTATTTTATGCTCTCTATAAAAAACATCTTCAAAATCGGTATCGGCCCGTCGAGTTCGCACACGATGGGGCCTTCCTTTGCTGCAGAAAAGTTTTTTGCCGAGTTTGGCACGGCGGATTTCATAAAGGTTGTCCTCTACGGTTCCCTTGCGAAAACAGGCAAGGGTCACGGCACCGACAGAGCAATCGTTGAGATGCTCGCGGGTGTCAAAACCGAAATCGTTTGGGATACCGAAACCCCCACCGATGAACACCCCAACACCCTTGATTTTATTGCGTTCAAAGGTGGCAGGGAGCTTGGCAGAAAGCGCTTTTACAGCATTGGCGGCGGCGAAATTCGCACCGACGACGACAAGATATCTCCCCCGAAAAAGCTGTACAACGAGAAAACCTTTTCCGAGATTTCCGAGCTCTGCAAATCGAGAAACATCCGTCTTTCCGACTATGTCTTCGAGCACGAGGGCGAAGAGATAAAGGAATTTTTATACTCCGTTTGGCAGACGATGCAAAACGCGATTTCCGAGGGTCTTTCCAAAACAGGCACCCTCCCCGGCGGTCTTGACGTTGAGAGAAAAGCGCAGTTTTTGTACAACCAAAAGCACATCGACGAGAGTCCGCAAACCCGCGAAAACCGCCTTGTGTGTGCATATGCTTTTGCGGTGAGTGAACAGAATGCCGACTGCTCGGTTATCGTCACCGCTCCCACCTGCGGCGCGTGCGGAGTTGTCCCCGCGGTGCTCAAATATATGCAGGAGAAGAACAGGTTTTCCGACGACGACATTATCCGTGCCCTTGCGGTTGCGGGACTTGTCGGCAACATCGTCAGCACAAACGCATCGGTGAGCGGTGCCGAGTGCGGATGCCAAGCCGAGATTGGCACGGCTTGCAGTATGGCTTCTGCGGCTTTGTGTGAGCTTTTTGAGATGGGCATTGACCAGATCGAATATGCCGCTGAAGTTGCGATGGAGCATCATCTGGGACTGACCTGCGACCCCGTGTGTGGTTTGGTACAGATTCCCTGCATAGAACGAAATGCCGTTGCGGCAATGCGCGCGATAAACGCGCTGAGCCTTGCAAACTTCCTGTATTCCAGCCGAAAGGTGTCCTTTGACGTGGTGGTCGAAACGATGTACCAGACGGGCAAAGACCTTTCACATCTATACCGCGAAACCTCCGAGGGCGGTCTTGCGAAGCTATATTCAAACAACTGACAGCGGGGTGTTGTCCTTGAACAAAACGAAAGCTATTTTTTCCTACCTTGAGGTCGTGCTCGTAGCACTGCTTTTGGCAATAAACTATCACGTTTTCATCGTCCAGAACAGCTTTGCGCCCGCAGGGCTCAATGGTATCGCGACGATGATTCAGTACAAAACGGGATTCAGCATAAGCTATATGTCGCTGATTATCAACATTCCACTTTCCGCACTTGCATTCTTTCTGGTGCAGAGGCAGTTTGCTGTGAAAACGCTTCTTTTCTCGCTTGTCTACTCGTTTTCCTTTTTGTTTTTGCAGAATTCGGGACTCGAGTTCATACAGTACAACGCAGACGGTCACGACACCATCTACCCCGTCATCATCAGCGGTGTTTTGGCAGGTGTCGTATACGGTGTTTGCTTTAAAAACAACGCTTCGACGGGTGGCACCGACATCATCTCGCGTTACATCAACAAGATTCGCCCGAGAACAAACTTCTTTATCGTGACCTTTACCCTCAACGCTATCGTTGCAATAGTTTCTCTGTTTGTATATTCCGAAGGCGCCCTCGACTACAAGCCGGTGGCTCTGTGCATCTGCTACTGCTTCATCTCCACCTTTGTTGGAAATCAGCTGTTGAAAGGTACGAAAACTGCGTATAAATTCACGATTATCACCACCCACGCTGACGAGATTGCAAAAGACGTTTCACAGCTTTTGCATCACAGTGCGACCAAAATCGACGCTGTCGGAACCTACACCAACACAAAAAAGAACGTCCTCATCTGCGTCGTAAACCGTCATCAGATAAACGATTTCCAGCGTATGATTTCAAAGTACGACGACACCTTCTCGTTCTGCGAGTCGATAAACGAAACCTACGGAAACTTTAAACGCATCAAATAAAGAAAGAAGTGCACACGTTGGAGCAAAAGCGTTTCTCCTTGACCGAAGGACCTATCTGGAAAGCTATGCTGCTTTTCGCGTTGCCCGTTTTTCTCGGCAACGTCTTTCAACAACTTTATAATGCCTTTGACTCGTGGTGTGTCGGCGAATACATCAGCGACACCGCTCTCGCGGCGGTCAGCTCGTCGGGAAGTCTCATCTTTTTGATGGTCAGCTTCTTCAACGGTGTTGCCATGGGCGCAGGTGTGGTTGTTGCGCGCTACTACGGCGCAAAGGACTTTGACCCGATGCGAAAAGCCATCCATACCGCTATTGCGTTTGGTCTTGTCACGGGTGTAGTTCTCACCATCTTGGGCATCACCTTCACTCCAACTATTCTCAGATGGATGGGCACTCCCGCAGAGGTGCTCCCGCAGTCCATTGAGTATTTCAGATGGTACTTCAGTGGCGCTGTCTTCACGGTAATGTACAACATCTTCGTCGGCATACTTCACGCTGTGGGCGACAGCCGACACCCGCTTTATTATCTCATCTTCTCTGCATCTCTAAATGTGGTTTTGGATATGGTGCTCGTCACAACCGTTTGGAAATCGGTCGGTGCGGCGGCTCTTGCCACCACCGTTTCACAGGGAGTCAGCGCGTTTTTGTGCTTCTTCCACCTCATTAGAATCGACGCGCCCTATCGCGTTAAGGTCAAAGAGGTGCGCTTTGACAAGCACAGCTTTTTCGAGATTGTCAAATACGGAATTCCGTCGGGTATTCAAAACAGCGTTATCGCTCTCGCAAACGTCTTTGTACAATCTAACATTAACTCCTTCGGAAAATCCGCCATGGCGGGATGTGGTTCCTACTCAAAGCTCGAGGGTTTTGCATTCCTCCCCGTGACCTGCTTTACACAGGCGCTGTCCACCTTTGTCGGTCAAAACCTCGGCGCGAGAAAGCACGACCGCGTCAAGCGTGGCGTTGGATTTGGTATCGCGTGCAGCTGTATCATGGCAGAGATTGTGGGGCTTTTATCCCATTTCTTTGCGCCACAGCTCATCGGTCTTTTCACCGACTCGCAGGAGGCACTCGACTTTGGCGTGAGACATATGCAGACGATTTCCCCGTTCTTCTTCCTGCTCGCGTTTTCGCACTGCATTGCGGGAATTATGCGCGGTGCGGGAAAACCGACGGTGCCGATGTTCACAATGCTCGCCTGCTGGTGTCTGTTCCGCGTGACCTACATTACGGTAGCCCTGAAGTTCGTAAACGAGCTCACCACAGTTTCGTGGGCATATCCTATCACCTGGACACTCAGCTCCACCATCTTTTTGATATATTTCCTAAAAGCCGACTGGATACACAACTTCGACCGCGTCGACACAAAAAATATGATGTAAAAAAGGAGTGTTTTTATGAAACCGTTTCTGTGCGTTGATTTGACAAATGACAAAAAAAACTCCGAGCCTAACGGAGAGGAATTTGTGGTCGCAAAGCCATCACTTGCGTCCTCACAGTCCCTCGAGGATTCCCAAAGCGAAGCTAACGAAAAGCTCGAGCAGAGCAAGCTCCCAAAGCCTTTGAGAATTGTGCAGACGGTTTGCGGATTTGCGGGCTTTATCGCTTTGGTTGGTTTTTTGCGTTCGACAGCCACCCTTTCCGAAGCATACCAAAACGCTCCCTTTATCTTTTGGATTATCGCTGTGTGTTTGCCGGTTTGGTTTGCGCTGTTGATGCTCGGACTTTATAGAAAAAAGACCGTTCTTTCAACCGAGGAAACCGCCCACTCCCTTGAAAATCTCGAAGGCAGAGTGGACGCTATCTATTCCGAGCTCGGTGTGCCCGAATCCTCAAGAGATACGGACATCCTCACGTTCTTCTACAAAACAAAGGGCGACAAAATCAAAATTTGCTCAAAGGGTGCTCAGATTGCCCCTTATCTAAACCCCATTTATAAGGTTTTTGCCGATTGTGAGAATCTCTATATAGTTGAATTGGGCGCAAAATATGCAATCCCGCTGAACTCAATTAAAGGCATCCGCACCGTGAAAAAGCACATCCGCATCGCAAAGTGGAACAAAGAGGCTGTGTTTAACAAGGGAATCTATCAACAGTATAAGATGAACACCGACCAATACGGCACCATCCATTGCGGATACTATCACATAATGGAATTCGAACGCGACGGCGAAGCTTGGGAGATGTATATCCCCTGCTACGAACTCCCCTTGTTCGAAAGACTGACAGGGATAAAGGCTCAGTAGTGTAGCGAAAGGGGCATTATAAATGTTCGATTTCCTTGTGGAACTCATCATAGAACTCTTGGGAATCCCGCTCGAATCTGCACACGACCAACTGCAAGAAAAGGTCAGATGGATACAAAAAAAGCCTCTGCGGATTTTTCTGAGAGTGCTCCTTTGGGTGCTTGTTATCGCCATAGTTGTCGGCCTTTATTGTGTACTGAACTACCTGTTCAGAGGTTACTGGTTGTGAGGTGGAGGTATGACCACAATTCAAAAAGACGAATATGTATTTGAAGTTGATATCGAGAAAACCGTAAGCTATTATAAAACGCACTCGCTTTGCAAGTGCGACTGCTGCAAGAATTTTTATGCTCAAATCAAAGGCATGTTTCCAAAACTCGAATCCTTTCTGTCTGAATTTGGTGTTGATATAGCTAAGCCGGATAAATTGTCCAGCTTTGAATTAGATGACGAAATCCAATATATCACAATTGATTATACCGTGTGTGGAAAAGTAATAAATATGGGTCTGTGTGAAATTGATATACAAGACAATCGATTTTTAAATCTTGCCATTACCGAGGGATTTGCCTCGCCAAACGAACAGACAGGAGATTATTTTACAATTTCGGTAAATAACATTATCGAATTACCTTGGGTGTTAGATAAACCATTCCCCGAGCCCATACAATTCAAAGCTACAAGTAAAATCAAAGATTTTTTCAAAAACTTTAAGGCTTGACCTCTCGGTCAAGCCCTTTTTTAGCCTCCCTTGTGTAAAGGGAGGTGGCATTTTCGTTAGAAAATGACGGAGGGATTGTTTCTTGTCGGAACGGACAATCCCCCACCGCCTACGGCGGAGCCCCCTTTACACAAGGGGCCTTTACGGCGGGCGACTGATAGTCGCCCGTCAAAACAACGTCGTTATCCAATAAATCACGCCGTAGATTACGCTTGCAGACACGCCGTAGGCGATGACGGGGCCGGCGATTTTGAAGATGTTTGCGCCGACACCTAGCACAAAGCCTTCGGTTTTGAACTCGATTGCGGGGGAGCTCATTGCATTGGCAAAGCCCGTTATCGGCACCAGCGCACCCGCTCCGCCAATCCTTGCGAGGTTGTCAAACCGTCGAAATCCCGTGAGCAAAATTGCAAGGAGGATGAGCGTTACCGACGCGAGAGTCGATGCCTTTTCCTGTGGCAGGTCGAGGTAGGTATACAGATTTACAAAAGCCTGACCGACGCTACAGATGAGTCCGCCAATGAGAAAAGCCATTAGCATATTTTTGGCGAGTGACGAGTTTGGGGAGACCTTCTCCACCATTTTTTGATATTCTTTGTTTGATGGCAATTTAAACACCTCTTTGTACTATTCTGCCATCTCTTTTCACAAAAATTCGCGAAAAAGAATAGTATACTACAAAAAAACAAAGAGGTAATGCTATGCCTACAGTATATCTTAGTCCGTCCACACAGGAGTTCAATTCCTACGTCACGGGCGGCAGCGAGGAATATTATGCCAATCTAATCGTTGATGCGATGATACCGTTTCTCACCTTGAGCGGTATCGACTACGTTCGAAACAATCCCGCCTACAACGTGACGCAGGTCATTGACGAGTCAAACAGTCTGAATCCCGATTTGCATCTTGCCATTCACTCCAATGCGGCTCCCGAACAGCTTGCGGGATTTCTGCGCGGTCCGCAGGTGCTCTATTACCCGAGAAGCAGTGAGGGCAGACGCGGTGCGGAGATTTTTGGGTCTAATCTTCGTGCCATCTACCCAAACCCTGCGCGTGTGAGGGTTATCCCCACCACCGAGTTATCCGAGCTTCAGCGCACAACCGCACCATCCGTATACATTGAACTGGGATACCACGACAACGAGTTTGATGCCGAGTGGATTAGCGAAAACGTTGACCTCATCGGAAGAAATCTTGCGCTTTCTGTGGCTGAGTTTTTTGGTTTGCCACTCATCACCGACCCCGACGAGCAGGACGAAATCTCGGAATTTCCCCGTCTTGCCGTGGTCAACATTTCGTCGGGAAGGCTCAACATCCGCGCCGAGCCTTCGGCAACCTCCGCTATCGTTGGCAGAGCAGGTAACGGTGCTTTCCTCGAGGCTATCGGCAGAAGTGCCGACGGAAATTGGTATCGCGTCCGTCTTGACAACGGTGTGGAAGGCTTTGCAAAAGCTGAATTTTTGCTGTTGGATTAACAATCCCGCCTCACATACGCTCCCTTACACAAAAATATACAGAAAGTATAAACCGCCTACTGTTATACACACAGTAGGCGGTTTTTATTATGAATTGTACCTATTCATTGCTTGGTCGATTTTGTCCTGCACCATAAGTTCACAGCTTCGCATTGCTTTTTCAATGCCCTCTGCCATCAGCTTTTGCTCGGACGGGGTGAATCTTGACAGCACCCAATCGGCAAGGTCATAGTCGGGGTGTGGCTTTTGACCGACACCGACGCGGATTCTCGGGAAGGTGTCCTTGCCCGAAAGGTAGATGATATTCTTCAGTCCGTTGTGACCGCCATCGCTACCTTTTCGACGGATGCGCAGTTTCGACGGCTCGAGCGAGATATCATCACAGATGATTATCACGTTTTCGATCGGCACCTTGTAAAAATTCATTGCCTCGGTAATGCTCTGTCCCGACAGATTCATAAAGGTCTGCGGTTTCATCAAAAGCACCTTTTTGCCCTTCATTTCAAAGGTATTGCAGAGGGATTTGAACTTTATGCGGTCAACCTTGACCTTGTATTCCTCGGCAATTTTATCAACTGCCATAAATCCCGCATTGTGACGGGTGAGGTCATACTGCGAGCCGGGGTTGCCGAGCCCTGCGATTATGTAATCTACCGAAGAACCGAAGTCCTTTTTCTTGAAAAACATTGTGGTTACCTATTAGACAAACAAGGGTGAGATGGGCTTGTCCTGATAGATTCTCTCGATAGCCTCAGCAAATACGGGAGCTACAGGGATAACCTTTATCTTGTCGATCATCTTCTCTTCGGGAATCTCTACAGTGTCGAGGAAAACGATTTCCTTGATGCAGGAGTCCTGAATTCTCTGGATAGCAGGGCCGGAGAGAACGCCGTGTGTTGCACAAGCGTAGACTTCCTTTGCACCGCCCTTTTCCATAATTGCGTTAGCACCGTTACAGAGAGTGCCTGCGGTATCAACCATATCGTCAACGATGATGATCTTCTTGTCCTTGATATCGCCGATGATGTTCATAACCTCACAAACGTTTGCCTTGGGTCTTCTCTTGTCAACGATAGCAAGAGGAGCATCAATTCTCTCAGCGAGCTTTCTAGCTCTTGTAACAGAGCCGAGGTCGGGAGATACAACGACAACGTCATCCATATTGTCTTTAAATTTTTCTACGAAATAGGGAGCAAGTATCGGAACACCGAGGAGGTGGTCAACGGGGATGTTGAAGAATCCCTGAATCTGTGCAGCGTGAAGGTCCATTGTGAGAAGTCTGTCAGCGCCTGCTGTGGTGATGATGTCTGCGCAAAGCTTTGCGGAGATCGGGTCACGGCTCTTTGCCTTTCTATCCTGACGCGCATAGCCGAAATACGGCACAACCGCGGTAATTCTGCCTGCAGAAGCACGCTTGAGAGCGTCAATCATAATGAGAAGCTCCATGAGGTTGTTGTTTACGGGTGAGCAGGTGGACTGGATAACGAACACGTCGGAGCCTCTAACGGACTCGTGGAGTGAAACGGAAATCTCACCGTCGGAAAAAGCGGTTACGTCACATTTTGCGAGGGGCAAACCAAGGCGCTCTGCTACCTGAGCAGCAACTCCCTTACTTGCGTTTCCGCAGATGAGCTTGATGTCTTTACCATGCAGATTCATAATTACTTCTCCTCTTACACTATCTGATTTTGAAATCCATACGTATTATATCAAAAAGCGACAATGTTTGCAATTGGCAAACGGACCACAAAGCACAAATTTTTTGCACTTTTTTGTGGCACTATTTACATAGCCAAAAACAAAAACGGATGGGCACCCAAAAGGGCACCTATCCGCCTTAAATTATTGCTCTTCTGTTGCTTCTGCTGTGCACTCGTCACAGTCGCAGTCACATTCAGCATACAAATCATCGGACAGCATCTCATCGTCAAAGCTGTCGCAAAGATAGCATCCACTGCGTTTGAAGAAGGTATAAAGCGCCACTCCGATACCCGCAAGGGCAACTACCAGCGCGATGATTGCGATAATGGTTGATTTTTTCATATCAGCTCTCTCCTCATCTTTTATCTCTATTAAATATTATACTTGTTATTCGTTGTTATGACAATAGGTTTTTAATATTTTTCCGCACAATTTTATAAATATTCTTAAAAATCTCTTTGCTTTTTTGCCCATCTGGTGTATCATAGGTTTGAGGGGGTGTTTTTTTGAAAAGAATCATTTCAATCGACCGAATCGAAGGCGATATCATCGTTGCCGAAGCCGAAAACTGCAAAACCATTGACCTTGTAAAAGAGGATTTTGCCGACCCTGTAAAAGTGGGTGTCTGCTACTATCTCGGCGAGGACAAAAAATGGCACGAGGACACAGCCGAAACCAACAACCGCAAGAAAAAAGCCCTCGACCTTCTAAACAGCCTCATCAAAAAGGACTAACAAAAAAATCCTACGGAATTTTCCGTAGGATTTTGGTTTTATTAATACCAACCGGGAAGCCAGCCGGGACCGTCAACGTCGCCACTTGTGGAAGAATTCGAAGAAGTAGTAGACGATGATGTGTTAGAAGATGTGTTGGATGATGTATCGGATGATGTGTTAGATGATGTGTCAGAAGATGTGTCGGATGATGTTGCAGAGGAAGATGGGTTAGAAGGTCTCTGGCTAGAGGTGCCAGAAGTCGGTGGTATTACAACAACTGATCCGTATGAGGATGTTCCGCTCGAGGATGTTACACTTGAGGAAGTTGCATCGGAAGAAGTGACGCGCGAAGATGTCTCTGTGGTTGTGCTAGATGTTGACGAATTAAAGCCGATCTCGTTGTCTTTGCTAACTGTGTTGGAAACCTCTACAACGTCCCCTTCGGTAGAGGATGTGGGTGCATTTGTGTCGTCGATTGTAATTCCGTTAGAAGACTCGCCTGTTGTGTCTTCGGTAGATACAGCCTCGTCACTAGACGCGCCGACAGACGATGTGTTGTCATTCTTGCCGAAAATATTGCAGGACGCCATAACGAGCATACAAACAAGTGCTATTGTTAGAGCAATTAAAATCGTTTTCTTCATACTTTTCTCCTTAAAAGAAATTGATATTCTTATACTACACCATTTTGTTGCAAAAATCAAGTGGGGTCGTGATATAATCCCGCGACTCTTTCTTCAAACTTTCCGTCTTTGACGGTTATGTTTCTGCTACAGATTTCAAGTGCAGCTTTTTTGTGACTGATGAGTATGATGGTTTTGCCGAGAGCCTTTAGGTTTTCGAGCACCTTTCGCTCGGTCTTTTCATCGAGCGCCGAGGTTGCCTCGTCGAGAAGCATTATAGGCGCATCGTAGAGTATCGCACGGGCGATAGCAAGACGCTGAATCTGTCCCTCGGAGAGTCCAAAGCCCCTCTCGCCTATCGTGGTTTCGAGTCCGTCGGGAAGTCCGTTTATAAACTCGGCGGCACAGCTAAGCTCGGCTGCACGGGATATTTCTGCATCGGTTGCATCGGGTCTTGCAAACGCGATGTTCTCGCGAACACTTCCACTAAAAATGAGGTTTCCCTGCGGGACGTAGCTGACAGAGCCACGAGTAGCAGAGCCGATAGACAGTGCTTCGCCGTTTTGTTCGAGGGTAATCTCCCCGCTCGCAGGCTTTGCGAGTCCGAGCATAAGCTTGAAAAGGGTGCTTTTTCCGATACCCGAAGCGCCCGATATAACCACGAAATCCCCTTTGTTTATCGTGGTATCAGCACCGTTGAACACCTCGTCGCGCTCATAGGCAAAATGCAGATTGCTCGTTTTGATGGAAAAGTCCTCTTTTTCGAGCATTTCGCGACGGTTGTTCTTTGCATCGTCGCGTTCGGGGAAGTTTTCTATCTCTATCATTCTCTCTGCCGATGCGGTCATATTTGCCACCTGCGAAAAGACGTTGGAGATATTTGTCAACGGCATACTAACCTGCGTTATGAGGTTTAGCATAGCGGAAAGTGTACCGTAGGTGAAGGCGGGGCCCAGATTGAACGCGCCCCAAATGAGCGTGTAGACATAGGCGCCTTGGAAAAGCATACTGTAAAAGGAGCCCATTCCAATATGCAGAAAACTGCGTTTGAGCTTGGCTTTAAGGTTGTCGTTTTGGAGTCTTTCGGAACGGTTTGTAACCTCATCATCTGCACCGAAAACCCAAACAACAGGTAGATGGCTGAGTATTTCGTGGACATAGGAGCGCCATTTTCCGTCGGTTTCTTGTACTCTGCGGTGCATCTTTTTCATCGCATTTCTCAAGAGGCGCGAAGCGACAACAACCACGACTCCGCCACCCATCAGGAGAAGTGTGAAGGTGGTGTCATAGGTAAACATTAGGGCAAAGATACCGACAAGGCGAGTCACCATCGAAACTATCGAGGGCAGAAGATGGGTCATCGCGTCGCTCACGGTACCTGCGTCGTTGGTGAGTCGGGTCATAATATCGCCGCTGTGATAGCTCAAAAAAGAGTAGTCCTTTTTGAGAATTGATCTGAACATTGCGGTTTTGTAGCTTATCTCGAGTTTTGCTCTGAGCTTGGTATCAACATATCCGCCCAGCACGTTTAAAAGTATCTGCACAACCACCGTCAAAATGATGGCTGCCACCGCAAACAAAAAGCGTCCGTCATTTGCTATGGCAGAGTCGATGACGTTTTTTACCGCAACGGCAAAGTATATCTGCACTCCCGAAACCGCCGCATTTATCAGCACCAAAAGAAAAAGCATCCAAAGATGTGGGCGCACGCCCTTGTATATCCATTTTGTCGTAGCCTTCATCTCTTCACCGCCCGTCTTATGCTTTGTTTTAGTCGTCTTATTGGTTTTGTTACATTGCAATGCCATCTGCAATAGATTTTATAGCCAAGTGAGTTGGTCGAGGTTTGTTTTCCGTCCTTTACAAAAGCGACTACAACCGCGATTATCTGCTCATCTGTGACGGGGTATTCGAGCATATCGTGATTGTCCCCGCTCATAACGTAGCCATCTTTTTTTACACCGACTATTCTGTGCAGGACAAAGCTACCGTCCGCCCTTTTGTAGAGCGGAAGGTCATATTTTTTGAGTTTTCCTTTTTTCTGACTGAGGACAACGGTATCCTCGCGGTCGCGAAGCATTGGAAGCATACTCGTTCCCGCTGTTATGAGGTTGAAGTCCTCTCCGTTATCGAACGCCTTTTGTATCATCGGCTCGATTTCGGTCATCGGCAAAACTCTACGCAAGAAGATCTTCCTTTCGGAGCATTTCTATGAAATCCTTTGCCGCTTTTTCGGCTGTTTCGCGGTCGATTTGATACTTCTCAACAAGGGCATTTACAACCGCATCCTCGGTGGTTTCTGTGGTGAGAAGTCCCCAGATAAACGCGCCTGTGCCGTTCATCCTGACAACCCTGCCCTCGTTTTCTGCGCCAACCGAGAGCGCAACAAAGGTATCCGCTACCTTTCTGACGAGATATCCTTCTTTGATTTTCATACCTTCACCGCTTTCTGATATGCCACGCGCTCGTCCCCGTTTTTGAGGTGGATGATTCCGCAGTAGACATATCCGTTTTTCTCGAGGTTTTTTCTCATCGGGATGTTTCCCTCGTGTGTATCAACGCGAATGCTCTTCATCCCGCGTTCTATCGCTTGTTGTTCTGCAAAAGCCATCAGCTTTTTTGCCGCACCCGTGCCGCACAAAGCACCGTCGAGCGCAATTCTGTGGATGGTGAGATAGTCGCCGTCCACCGCCCATTCGCCGTCGTAAATCACGTTATAGGTCGGCTCGTTGTCGGTCATAACCATAATGGTCGCGGCAATCTCACCATCAATCTCGCCGACGTAAGAGCGAGAAAGCGAGATGTCCTCGCGCAGTATCTCTTCGTGCGGATAGCCGTCCTGCCATTGATTTATGCCGAGCGAGGCGATTCTTTTTCTCGCCCCGTCGAAAATCTGCATTATTCTATCTATGTCATTTGTGGTGGCTTTTCTGAAATCCATAAAATCTCCGATTGTTTTTCTTTAATTGTACCATACAAAGATAGCTTTTGCAACTTAAAAAGGCGAACGCAAATGCGTTCTCCTTTTTCTGTCAATTTTCGATTATTCCTCGTCGTCGTGGCAACCGCAGCAGCAGTCGTCGTCACAGTCGTCAAGGTCAAACTCGAGTGTTTCGCCACAGCCGGGGCACTCGATCTCGCCGTCAGCGATAATCTCTTCGTCGAGATAGATCTCGTCGCCACAAGCGGGGCATTTTACGAAGTACTCACAGCAATCGTCGCAATCGCACTCATCGTCGTCGCAACAATCGCAGTCGCAGTCACAGTCGTCCTCGCCGTAGAGCTCGTCCTCTACGTCAGCAAGGTCCTCGTCAAGAGTGTCAACCTGCTCCTGAAGGTCGTCAGCTACAACCTCAAGGTCTTCGATGGACATAGCCATATCCTCGAGAATTTCGAGAATGTTATTGAGAATCTTTACCTCTTTTTTGGAGTTGTCGAGCTCTGCGCCATCAACAAGTCCTCTGAGATAAGCAGCTTTTTCGGAAATAGTCATTTTTGTTACCTCCCAAATTAAATTTATGCGCGCTCCATATATTCGCCTGTTCTTGTATCAACGCGAATCATATCGCCCTCGTTGATGAAGATCGGAACGCGAACCTCAGCTCCTGTTTCAAGAGTTGCGGGTTTGGTTACGTTTGTAGCTGTATCGCCTCTAACGCCGGGCTCGGTAGCTGTTACCTGAAGCTCGATGAAGAAAGGAGGCTCAACGCCGAATACAACACCTTTGTAGGAAAGAACCTTAACGTCGGTGTTCTCTTTTACGAATTTGAAGTTGTCGCCGAGCTTGTCAGCATTTATCGGGATGTTCTCGTATGTCTCGTTATCCATAAAGTAATAGAGATCTCCATCACTGTAAAGATACTGCATATCCTTTCTCTCGATATAAGCTGTCGGGAACTTGTCAGAAGGGTTGAAGGTTTTCTCGATAACCGCTCCTGTGATAACGTTACGGATCTTGGTACGAACGAAAGCCGCGCCCTTTCCGGGTTTAACGTGCTGGAATTCAACAATCTGGAAAACCTGTCCATCCATATCAAATGTAACGCCGTTTCTGAAATCGCCTGCTACTACCATTTATTTTTCCTCCGAATAAACATAAATTATCATTATTATGATACATTATTTGCTGTCATAATGCAAGTGTTTTTTACAAAACAATCAGTTTTTTCTCGCTTTTGGTGATGTTTTCGCATCCGTTTTGCTTTACAACCACCATATCCTCTATTCTGACACCGAATTTTTCGGGCAGATAGATGCCGGGCTCGACGGTCATTATCACGTTTTCCTCGAGCGGTGTGGTGCCTCTCGGGTTGCAGGAGGGGTTTTCGTGGATGAAGATTCCAACGCTGTGTCCCGTGCCGTGACCGAAGCAGCCTTCGTAGCCTGCGCCGTAGATATAATCTCTTGCAAGGGCGTCGACCTCTTTGCCCGTTACCCCCGCCTTTATGCCGTTTATCGCGCGAATTTGTGCCTCTAAAACGGTGTCATAGACCTTTATCATCTCGTCGGTTGCGTGACCGACTGCAATCGTTCTTGTCATATCAGAGCGGTATCCGCCAACCACCGCGCCAAAGTCCATTGTGACAAAATCGCCGTTTTCGACGGCCTTTTCGGTGGGTACTCCGTGGGGCAGGGACGAGTTTTTGCCACTGACCACGATGAAATCAAACGACACGCCCTCGCTACCGAGCTTTCTCATATAAAACTCCATCTCGAGCATTATCTCGCGCTCGGTTTTACCCGCTTTGATGAAATTGAGGATATAAGAAAAGGTGTCGTCGGTGAGCCTTTGTGCCTCTTTGATGAGGCTTATTTCCTCCTCGCTCTTGATGCTGCGAAGCTTATTGAGGTTTTTGGAAAGCTCGTCGGAGTCGGAAAGCTCTACGGGAGAAAGCATCTCTTTAAAGCGCCCAAACTCATCGACACTGACCGCCTCTGTTTCGCAAAGAACGGTTTTTATGTTCTCTTTTGCAAGGAACTCACAAAGCTGGTCTTTCATATTTTCGAGAAGAACGGTTTTGAATTTACAGGTTTTCGAAGCCTTTTCAAAATAGCGGAAATCTATGATGAGGTAGGCATTTTCGGGTGTGACGAGCACCGTTCCCGCAGAGGAACGCATACCCGACAGATAGAATCTATTGTCGTCGGTGGTGACGAGTGCCGCCGTGTTTTCCTTTAGTGTTTTCTGAAGCTCAATTACTCTTTTCATCCCAAAATCTCCTTTAGCTCATAGAGTCCTTGAATGTAGCTGTCCTTGCCGAGTCCGCAAATCTGCTTTCTGCAGACGGGTGATATCACCGAAAGGTGTCTGAATTCCTCGCGTTTGTGGATGTCGGACATATGCACTTCGATGCAGGGAATTTCGATAGCCTCGATGGCATCGCGGATGGCATAGCTATAGTGGGTATACGCACCTGCGTTTATCACAATGCCGTCATAGACACCTCTTGCAGAGTGCAGGGTGTCGATTATCGCGCCCTCGTGGTTTGACTGGAAATGGTCGCACGAAAAGCCGATTTCCTCGCCCTTTTCCTTTATCTCGGCAACAATATCCACTAGCGTCATTGTGCCGTAGATGTCGGTTTTGCGAGTACCCGTGAGGTTTAGGTTGGGGCCGTTTATTATGAGAATCTTTTTCATAGCGCACCTCCCAAAGCGGTGTAGATGTCGAGCATCGACCTTGCATCCTCGGCTTGTGTGCCGTCGGATTCGCAGATTATCACGGGGGAGCAGTTGTATTTCAGTATCAGCTCCGCAACGGGCTCGAAATTCGGGCCAAAGACCTCGTCTGCAAAGGTGAGGTGGCGTTTTTCTCCGCCGTTTTCGGTGTATTCAATCTTGGAAAAGTGGGAATGAAAGCTCTTCATCCTCTCCTCGCCAAGCTCGTTTTTTATTGTTTTGAAGATATGTTCAAAATCCTCTGTGGTTTTCAGTCCGCCAAAGGTTCTTGCGTTGAGGTGTCCAAAGTCGATGCAAGGAATCAAGCTTTCGTCCACCTTGCAGAGCTCGACCACCTCCTCGAGTGTGCCAAGCTGGTTTACCTTGCCCATTGTTTCGGGGCAGAGGCGGATGTCATAGAGGTTGTTCTTTTTGAGCTCATTGACCGCCTTTTTTATGGTGTCCTTTGCAAGCTCCAGAGCGGCTGCACGGCTGATCTTCGAGCAGGAACCGGAATGTACCACGACCCTGTCCGCACCGATTAGCCTTGCGGCTTGTGCCGATTGCAGAATGTAATTTATCGAGTTGTCACGCTTTTCTTCCTCGAGGCTCGAAAGCGAGATGTAGTAGGGCGAGTGAAGCGACAGACGTATGGACTCTGCGCCTGCGTTTTGCTTTAGCTTTATTGCCTCGGCTTGATTTATCCGCACTCCGCGTCCGCATTGGTATTCATAGGCATTGATGCCCATCTTTTTGATGTATTCGGGCACCTGCGAGGTGGATTTATATCCCATATCGTAGAAGCTGTTGGAGTTTCCCGCTGTTCCAAACCAAATCATCTCTTTTCTCCCCTTTCGTAGCGTTTTAGAAGTGGCTTTTCGAGTAGCCTTTTGAATTTTATGAAAGGCACAAAATCCTCGTAAATCGGTTTTGTCAAAATCGAAACCACTCCCGCGCGGTTTGCACCCCACACGTCTGTGAAAAGCTGGTCGCCGATTCCCGCACAGTTTTCTGCCTTTTCTCCTACCCTATCCATCGCATCAAGGTAGATTTTTCTATCGGGCTTTGTCCCCGTGATAAAGTCGAGCCCGACACTTTTTGCAAAGGGCGAGACCCTCTCGGGAGTATTGTTTGACAGTATGATGAGTTTTAGTCCGTTTTCCCGCATCTTTGAAACCCACTCTTTTGCCCTCTCGTCACAGTCGGGGTTGTCGTGGGTGGTGAGGGTGTTGTCCACGTCGAGAAACACCGCGTTTATCTTATTGTCCTTGAAAAACTCAAAGGGTATATCCCAAATTTTATCAAAAATATACTGCGGTCCGAACATAAACTCACCTCCTTCCAAAATTATACCACACTTTCTCAAAATAATAAAGACACCTTGCGAAATTTCGCAAGGTGCGGTTTTCTTTAGGGGAGCGTCTGTGTGGGTTGCAAAAACTCCGCGTCCGCGAAAACTTTCGCGGACGCGGAGAGTGGGTTTTAGAGTGATTGATACATCTCCATATAGCGTTTTGCAGATGTGCTCCAGCTGAAGTCAGCAGAGATTGACTGGCTGACCTGCTGTTTCCACACGGGTTTGTTGTGGAAAGCGCCTATTGCGCGTTCGATTGCGCCGAGCATATCGTGTGCGTTATAGGTCTTGAAGGTATAGCCACAAGCGTTCTTATCCTCTGTGCCAAAGTCGATGATGCTGTCACGGAGTCCGCCGGTTTCGCGAACGACGGGCTGTGTGCCATAGCGACAAGCTATCATCTGCGAAAGTCCGCAGGGCTCGCTCTTTGAGGGCATCAAAAAGATATCTGCACCCGCGTAGATTCTTCTTGAAAGGTCGGGAATGAAGCCAATTCTCACTCCGACGTCGCCTTTGTATCTCTCGGCACATTCTCTGAAGTAGTCCTCATATTCGCGCTCACCCGAGCCGAGTATTACCACCTGTGCACCTCTTGCCATTATATCGTCAAAGACGTAGCGTATAAGGTCAATACCCTTTGGCGGAACGAGGCGGGTGATGATTGCAACTATCGGCTTGTTTTCGTCGTAATTTAGTCCCATCTCCTCACAGAGAGCCTTTTTGTTCTCTTTTTTGCCCATCAAGAAGGCTTTTTGAGAATAGTTTTTTGCTAGAACGGGGTCTTTTGTCGGGTCGTAGAGGTCAACATCAATACCGTTGAGAATTCCGCAGAGCTTGAAGCTGTTTTCACGAAGCAGGTTCTCCATACCAAAAGCATACCACGGGTCTTGTATCTCCTCGGCGTAGGACGGGCTGACGGTGGTCACCTTGTTCGACGACACGATTGCCGCCTTCATAAAGTTGATGCAGTCGTCATACTCCAAAAGCCCCATGTCAGAGGTATCAATACCGAGCAGGTCTTCGCAGATTTCCTTGCCGAATTTACCCTGATACTGAATGTTGTGGATGGTAAAGACGGTTTTTATAAAGGTATAGCGCGGGTCGTGGCGGTAGAAAAGATTGAGATACGCTGCCGCGAGTGCGGTCTGCCAGTCGTTGAGATGCAAAACGTCGGGGGTAAAGTCGACGTGGGCAATCGCCTCGACAATCGCGCGCGCAAAATATGCAAATCTCTCTCCGTCGTCGTAGTGTCCGTAGAGTCCGTCACGCTTGAAGTAGTATTCGTTGTCTACAAAGTAGTAGGTGACCCCCATATACTCTGCAGTGAAGATTCCGCAGTACTGTTTTCTCCAGCCGAGCGGTACCGAAAAGCTTGTGAGGTAGGTCATTTTATCGCGAAGCTCAGGTTTTATGCCGGAATACAGAGGCATTATAACCCTGCAATCTGCCCCGTTTTCACACAGGGCGCGAGGAAGTGCGCCTGCCACGTCGGCAAGTCCGCCCGACGCCATAAACGGAAGTGCTTCGCTTGATGCATAGAGTATCTTCATTGTGTTTCCCCTTTTTATATCTTAGAGACTTTTTTGACGTAGACGGGATAGGTTTCGGCTCCCATCAGGTTTTTGCCGTCCTGTACCGTTACGTTTTTGTCGGTGATAACGTAGTCAAGGTTACATCCCTCGCCTATTGTAGTGCCCTGCATTATGATACTGTTCTTGACCACAGCATCTGCACCGATGCGAACGCCGCGGAAGATGATGCAGTTTTCGACCTTGCCTTTGATAATACAGCCGTCGGCAATCAGCGAGTTCTTCACGTCGGAGCCGAGTCCGTAGAGCACCGGTGGCTCGTCGTGTACCTTTGTGTAGATAGGACGCTCACGGCAGAAGAGGTCGTCGCGAACCTCTTTTTTCAGAAGCTCCATATTGGTAGCATAGTAGCTCATCATAGAGTGAATCTGTGCGGAGTAGCCCGTAAACTCATAGGTGTTTATATCCGCTCTATCGAGCATATTTCCGAGAAGAACGTCGTTTCTGAAGCTGTGCAGGTTTCTCTGGTTGCAGGAAACGGTAAGGTTCTCGAGAAAATCCTTGTTCACAACAACGAGGTTCATAAACACCTTTACGTCCTTGTCCGCGCCTGTGGATTTTCTCATATCGGTGATTTTGCCATCGGCGTCGGTGGTGAAAATGATGGTGTTCTCGTCGTTTTCCTTCGACGCATCGCGCATTTTATAGATGAGGGTCATCTCTTTACCGCTTGCTCGGTGGTTTTTGATAACGTCGGCATAGTCGATGTTTGCGATGATATCGCAGTCGCTCATAACAACGTATTTTGCCTTTGAGGAACGGATGTAGCCGAGGATGTTTGCAAGCGCCTCCATCCTTCCGCGGTAGATTCCGTTCGAGGAGCGGCCGTAGGGCGGAAGAATGTGCAGACCGCCGTTTTTACGGGAAAGGTCCCACTCTCTGCCCGAGCCGAGATGGTCGATGAGCGATTGGTAGTTGTTCTTTGTGACAACACCGACGGTGTTTATTCCGCTGTTTACCATATTAGACAGCACGAAATCGACAAAGCGATATCTTCCGCCTATCGGCACAGAGCCCATTGTCCGAAGCTCTGTCAGCTCTCCGAGTCGGGTGTCGTGCATATTTGAAAATACAATACCCAGTGTTTTATTCTCAGTCATATTCTACACCCCCGCTCACATATTTTTGTCAATCATAGCCTTTGCGCCTATGACCGTGTTTTCAGAGATTTCGAGATTTGCTCCAACCACCGAAACACCCCAGCCGTCCTTGTCGGGTGTGTCCTCGGGACGACAGCCTATCGATGCGTTTTCACCGATGACGGTGTTCTCTGCGATGATGGAGTAGTTTACCTTCGCGCCTTTTTTGATTACTGCGCCGGGCATTACGATACTGTCGCGTACCTCTGCGCCCTCCTCGACGGTGACCCCCGCAAAGATTACCGAGAAGTCGACCTTTCCGCTGACAGACGAGCCCTCGGTGACGAGAGAGTTCTGTACGAGAGAGGTGTCGGAAACGAAATGAGGCGGAAGTATCGGGGTTCTGGAGTATATCTTCCAGCTCTTGTCGTGTAGTTCGAGCGGAACGTTTGGATTTATCAGGTCCATATTCGCTTCCCACAGGCTGTCGATGGTACCGACGTCTTTCCAATAGCCGTCAAAACGATAGGTATACAGCTTTTCGCCGTTGCCCAACATATTCGGGATGATGTTCTTGCCGAAGTCGTTGGAGGAGTTCTCGTCCGCTTCGTCCTCCACCAGATAACGGCGGAGCTTCTCCCAGGTGAAGATGTAAATGCCCATCGACGCGAGGTTGGACTTCGGGTGGGCAGGCTTCTCCTCAAACTCATAGATGGAGCCGTCGGGGTTGGCGTTCATAATGCCGAAGCGCTTGGCCTCCTCCATCTCCACCTCCAGCACGGCGATGGTGCAGTCCGCACCCTTTTCCTTGTGCTGACGGAGCATCTTGGAATAGTCCATCTAAGTCGGATCGTAGCCATGTCGTTCTGTGAGCC
>JAZSNN010000019.1:0-57461 GCA_045536425.1 Oscillospiraceae bacterium | reverse complement strand
TATCTTTCTATGAGTATTGTGAGCTGCTTGGTGTGGAACGCCCTGATATTCCCGAGGATTTGAAAGTAACATCTCTTCTGTACAAATCTCAAATCGAGCGGAATCAGATTATGGTACAGCTATCCAAGGTACAAAATCACTTCATGAGATATTTGCAAGTGGGTGGATTTCCCGAGCTCGCACTCGCCGACAATGATCTTATGGCACAGCAGGTGATGCGTGAGGATGTTGTAGATAAAGTACTCAAGAGGGACCTTCCCTCGCTATATAACATTCGCAACGCGACAGAATTAGAGCGAATTTTCTTGTATTTGTGTAACGTTTCCTCCGAAATTGTTTCCATAGAAGCTATTACCAAAGAATTGAACGGAGTATCTCGCACAACTGTAGAGAATTATATTCAATTCTTGGAAAGTGCAAACTTGATTTACCAAAGCTGGCCTGTAGATATGGCCGGTAAGAAGGTACTGAAAGCAAGACCGAAAATCTATATTGCAGATGCTGCAATCAGAAATGCCGTGCTAATGGATGATTCCATTATGACTGATCCCACAGGAATGGGCAAAGTTGTCGAAACCGCTGTCTACAAGCACGTTGCCGCCTTCTACTATCAATTTGCGACTTCTGTTGGATATTTCAGAGGTGGAAGAAAGAACAAAGAAATTGATGTTGTGGTTGACTATCCCAATATCAAAAACATTCTGATTGAAGTGAAATACCGTGAAGGTGCGCCGATCGCAGACGACGATGCTATCGTTGAATTATGCGAGGAAGCCTCTGCAGCTATTGTTGTAACCAAAACGGCAACAGACTTTGGCGTGCACAACACACCGAGCGGAAAGATTCTACTCAGAATTCCGGCGTTTGCTTTTTTGTATTTACTTGGAAACGCCGAAAAGCATGGATATCGCGGAATAGAATAATCATTGAGCAAACAAAAATAGTGACCGCCCGACCCTTTGGCCTTGAGAAAGCCGTGCATTTTTCTCGGAAGGGGCAATAAAGCGGTCACTAATTCGGTAAAATTTGCGGAAATTAGGGATAGTGAGGGACAGAACGAGCCTGCTTTACAGCTGCTCGAAATGCTGTGTGGGGAAACTCACCTAGGGTTCGAATCCCACCGTCTCCGCCAAAGACAAGAAGTATTACCGAAAGGTGATACTTCTTGTTTTTTCATTGTGGGATTCGAAGATGAACTCCAAGAGTGCAAACAAAGCGCAGCACGATTGGGAGAAACAGTCCACTGGACTGTTTCGTTCGTGGTTGGACGAATCCCACCGTATCCGCCAAAGACAAGAAGTATCACCGAAAGGTGATACTTCTTGATTTTTTATATTTTTATTGTATAATAAGCTCAAAGCGGTGAATAGTATGAAATTTAAAGACTTTATGATGAAATCTTTGACGGATATGCTTGAAGAGGGAGAAAATTTAAGCTGTCCGTTTTATGGTATTTTAAATCAAGGAAATTCACAATTTTTTGGATACTTTGGACTTACTCAAACCCACTTACTAATAGCGTTGGTTTCTGAATTTGGTAACCAAATTACATATACGACACGCATTCCTTTAGACATAAAATCTGTCAAATCAAAGCAAACTGCAATCCTAAAGCAATATATAATTGACATCAGCTTCAACGACGGTCCTCCCCGCAGGATAACTGCCTCACCAAAGGTTTTATCAATCGGATCTCAGAAAGAAAACCTGCTGGATTTCATAGCGGTTTTAGATAGAAGTTCATCACAAAGTCAACAGATTGAACTGAAAGATTCCGATGGTGAGAAAATACGCTATCCAATATTTTAACGTTGTAATCTACGCGGGACTTTTCATAGCTTATATGGTGATTGTGCTGCTCACGGCTGTAGCCTTAGCTACAAAAAGTTTTTCATTTGCAGATACTTTCGTTGCTATTCCCCTCGTCATCGCCTTCCTTTCCCCTTTTATAATTTTGTCGTTGCTAAACAGGTTCTTGTTCGGTAAAATCGTATGTGTAATATGCGACGAAGGTCTCCTTTTGGAGAATGATATCATCCCTTGGAATAACATAAAAAAGATATCATTTGAGCCAAACAAAGCCTTCCTTACGAGTAGATCGCGAAATGTAAAGTACACATCCGCCACAGTTGACATAAAGACCAACGAGTCGGACGAATATTCGATAGATATACTCCATTTTCCCCGATACGGATTGAAGAGAATCAAAAAGCAGCATCCCGAAATCGAAATTGATTGGGGAATAAAAAGGCTGATAAAGCTCGTTGCGTTTTGATTATCAATACCGCTGATCTCAGTTGTAATTGTCCTCATCAAACTTGCAACAGTTAATTTTTAAAAAACACTTGACAAAAATATACATATTCGCTAAAATGTTTATATTAAATGCGTTCGAGTGGAAACCAGTACCCTTTTTGAGCTTTTCAGAGAGCTGTTGTTTGGTGCAAAACAGTATTGTGACAAAAGGTGAATTCATTCCATTAGCTGTCGGCTGAAGGCTGTGCTGTGTAGGCTGTACCGGTTGCGACCGTTACATTGCGAGGGTGTTGTGATGCACCTAATGAGGCTCTTTTCGTGAGAAAAGGGCGAAGCAGAGTGGTAACACGGTATATCCGTCCCTGCATCTTTAAAAGAGATGCGGGGACTTTTTATTTTAATATTACGGTTTTACCGTTAAAAAAGGAGAAATTGAAATGAAAAAGATTTTGAGTTTGGTTTTGGCAATTGCACTTTGTGCGTGCACTTGTGCTTCCCTTTCCGCTTGTGGCGAGAGCACAGATTTCACAGTAGGAATCTGTCAGCTTATGGAGCACGAGTCTCTCGACAAAGCAACAAACGGATTTATTGACGCTCTCACCGCAGAGCTTGAAAAAGCAGGTAAGACCGTAACCTTTAACACACAGGTTGCAGGTGAGCCTAACCTCTGCACCACAGTTATCAATACATTTACTGCAAAGAACGTTGATCTTATCATGGCTAACGCTACTCCTGCACTTCTCGCAGCAGCTAATGCCACAACCACTATCCCTGTTCTTGGAACATCTGTTACCGACTACAACGACACATTCAAAGGAAACATTCCTGAGAACGTAACCGGAACTTCGGACGCTGTTCCTTTTGACGAGCAGGCAAAAATGATGATTTCTACACTCGGTCTTGTTGCAGGCGACAAGGTTGGTGTTATCTACTGCACAAACGAGTCCAACTCTCTCATTCAGTACAACGCCGTAAAGGCTCTCTTTGAGGCTGAAGGCATCGTTGTTGAGGCATATACCTTCTCCGAGACAACTGAGCTTCAGACCATCACAACTGCTGCAGCAAACGCTTGCAAGGCAATCTACGTTCCCTCTGACAACACAGTTGCGGACAACGATTCCATCGTAGGCACAATCTGCTCCGAGAAAAAGGTTCCCGTATACACAAGCTACGGCGGAAAAATCTGCTATGCAAGTCTTGCTATCGACTACTACGAGCTCGGTGTGGAGACAGGCAAAATGGCAGCGAAAATCCTTCTCGGTGAAGCTACTCCCGCTGATTTTGAAATCGTAACTCTCACTCCTTCCGTTACATACAATAAGGAACTTTGTGAAGCTCTCGGAATCGTTGTTGACGAGAAGTAATTTTGAGGTGAAAAATGGCTTTTTTAAACGCTTTACCCGGTGCAGTCGCTGAAGGACTCATCTGGGGTCTTATGGCGATAGGAGTTTATATATCCTATAAAATACTTGATATTGCAGATCTCACCGTCGACGGTTCTATCTGTACGGGCGGATGTGTTTGTGCTGTACTTATTGCAAGCGGTGTACCGGTTTGGCTGAGTGTTATTCTTGCTTTCTTGGCAGGAGCTTTGACCGGAATCCTCACAGGACTGTTTCACACAGCCTGCGGCATACCTTCTATTCTTGCAGGTATTTTGACTCAGCTCATTCTATATTCCGTAAACCTTTCGATACTCGGCGGTAAATCTCTCATATCAATCGACCCGAGAGCCAACAAACTGCTTGTTCATATGAGCAACAACCCAATGTCGATTTTAGTGGCAGGGCTTATAATTGTAGCTGTTATTGTATTCCTTTGGCTCTTCTTCTACACCGAGGTTGGTCTCACGTTAAAATCAACGGGTGACAACCCCGATATGAGTCGCGCACAAGGCATTGACGTTAAGCTCAACAAGGTTATCGGTCTTGCTATCTCCAACGGAATCGTCGCTCTTTCAGGTGCGCTGCTCGCGCAGTATAAGGGCTCAGCGAACATAAACGACGGCCGTGGCGCTATCGTTATCGGTCTTGCGGCAATCTTTATTGGTCTTTCTGTTTCTATGAAAATCAAGCCGAACTTTGTCGTTAGCCTTATCGGTGTCGTTGGCGGCGGTATCATTTATTACATCGTTTACAACTTTGTTGTGCTTATTGGCTTGAAGACCGATTATCTAAAGATGCTTTCGGCTATCATCGTTGCTATCTTCCTCACCGTTCCATACATAAAGGGAGAATATTTCAGCAAGCCAAAGGCGTTGCCTATCAATGCAGGAGGTGACACAAATGCTTAAAATCACCAATCTGCAAAAAACCTTTAACCCCGGCACTGTAAACGCAAAAACCGCTTTAAGCGGCCTAAACCTTACCTTGAACGAGGGTGATTTTGTCACCGTTATCGGTGGTAACGGTGCAGGAAAATCCACAATGCTCAACGCTATTGCAGGTGTCTGGAAGCCCGATTTCGGAACTGTTGAAATCGACGGTGTCGACGTCACAAATATGCCCGAGCACAAAAGGGCCAAGTTTTTAGGAAGAGTTTTTCAAGATCCTATGAAAGGTACATCTCCCGATATGGAGATTGCCGAAAACCTTGCGATTGCATCAAGGCGCGGTATAAAGAGAAAACTCGTTTGGGGCTGCAAACACAGCGACAGAGTAGAGTTTAAAAAGCTTCTTGCCACACTCGAGCTTGGACTTGAGGACAGGCTTTCCTGCAAGGTAGGTCTCCTTTCGGGCGGTCAGCGACAGGCTATCACACTTTTGATGGCCACCTTAAATCGTCCAAAGGTTCTGCTTCTTGACGAGCACACTGCAGCGCTTGACCCCAAGACTGCGGCAAAGGTTTTGGAGATCACAGACAAGCTAGTTGTAGAAAACAACCTCACCACATTGATGATAACCCACAATATGCAGGATGCCATCAGTCACGGAAACCGACTCATAATGATGCACGAAGGCAGAGTTGTGGTTGACGTTTCGGGAGAGGAAAAGAAAAAGCTCACCATAAATCAGCTTCTTGAACTGTTTGAAACAGCGAGCGGAAGCGCTTTTACAAGCGACAAGGTAATGTTATCCAGATAGTTTTTAAACGGGTTTGCACAAGCTGCAAACCCGTTTTTACAATATTTGGAGTATTCTCAAAGAAAAGCCTGTATGTTAAAATAATATAGGCATATATGCGAAAAAGCTTTGAAATGAGGTGAAAAAATGAAAAGAATTGCATCATTCATCTTGTCGACAGCTATGGCTTTGGGAATACTTTTTCTCCCTTTTAGTGCCTTTGCATCAAACGCGGGGGTAATTTCGGTTTCGAGCGGAAACCTCAACGTGAGACGATATGGGTCGCCACTCGCATCGGTTATTTCAACCCTAAAAAAAGGTATCTACGTGACGCTCATTGCCGAATCGGGAGATTGGTGGCTAGTTGAATACGGAGACGGGAAATACGGGTATTGTCACTCGGACTACATAAAGGTAGTACCAAGTGAAGTCACGACGGTCAAAATCAATTCGGGCTATCTCAACGTGCGAAGCGGCGCAGGCACGTCCTATGCAAAAACCGACAGTCTTTCTAAAGGCGCAAAGGTCATCGTTTTATCCACAGAGAACGATTGGAGCAAAATCCTATACGACGGAACGAAAACGGGATTCGTGAGTGCGAAATATCTTTCTACTTCGACGCCCACCTTTAATTCAATCGAGTTGGATGTTCCCGACTTCAAGCAGACTGACAAGAGATGGGCAAACGTGAGAATCGGAAATTCCGGAAAGACGATAGCACAGATAGGGTGTGTAACCACGTCTATCGCTATGATGGAGTCGTATCGCACAGAGTCTATTATCTATCCCGATACTATGTCAAAGAGGCTCAGTTATTCTTCGTCGGGAGATGTATATTGGCCAACAGACTACGTTCCTACCTATACAAAAGCTGACTATCTCGAAAAGATTTACAAGCTACTGAAAGAAGGAAAGCCTGTTCTTATCGGAGCGAAAACCTATTCGGGCGGTCAGCACTGGGTAGTAATCACGGGCTACAAGGGCGGACAAACACCCACAGAAGCCGACTTTATCATAAACGACCCAGGCTCTGACACACGAACTACGTTGAAGCAATTTTTCAACGCATATCCCGTGTTTTACAAGTATTTCTATTATAACTAAACTACAAGGCGGTCTATCCAAAAGGACAGACCGCCTTGTAGCGTAGTATCGTAATTTCAAGAGATTATTTCTTTTTAGGCTTTCTTATTTTATTGAGCTTTGCATTGAAAGCAAGAAGTTCCTCTTTTGTGAAGCTGATGTTCATCATTCCCATCATACTTGTAAGACGAAGTACAGAGAATCCTCCCATCATCTGCATAAGTCCGCTGTCACCGGATTTGAAGTCGACATCAAAGCCGCCAGATTTCTTCTCCTGACCCTTCTTGCCCTCATCCATCTTCTTTTTGAGAGTAAGTCCGAACTTTGCAAACCAAAGTTTACCGCGGAAGGATTTCATTATATCGGCAACGGTATCGTTGAGGCAGTATCTTCCCTCGGGTGCTACAACGTCAAACCAGTTAAGCACAGCGCCAACTTCACGGAGAACGTAGTCCATATTCATCTCTTCGACTTTACGGATTTTGCCCTCGTCGGTGAGGTCACCTGCTTTTGCAACGATTGTGCTCTCCCCTACGTTATTAACTTCAAAATAGAAGAAATGGTCGGGTGCAGTCTTTTTGCCGATGCTTTCACCGTTTACAAACAGCTCAACCTCGGGCTGATTGGAGTAGACAGTTACCTTTGTAACATTCTCTACCCTATCAACATATCTCTTGCCACAGAGGTGAACGAAGGGCTCGTCAGAAAGCCAAGCCTTGTACGCATAAAAGGAATCCTTCTTGTACTTTCTGTCCATTGTCATAAGGCCCTTATGATTCTGTCCGTTTTCGCCGCCTTCGTTTCTTGCGTCAGCGCCAAAATCGAACATATTCCAAACGTGTGTAGCCCAGATATACTTTCTTGTGAAGAGCTGTTTGATGAGCTCCTCGTGATAATATGCCTGATATTCCTCGGTATAGTCGCCCTGCTTGGGGACGCTTGTATGCCAGTTGAGAGCCTCACAGCCATACTCGGAACAGCCTATCGGAATTGTGGGATGCATTGCGTGGAACTTGTCAAACCAAGGACCGTTCATCTCAGTGCTTCCGCCGTACCAACCGAAATAGTGGTTGTAGGATACAACGTCGGGAATCTGCAGATACGGATCGTCCATCTTACACATTGAAACTGCGGCGATTGTTGTGAGTCTTGTTTTGTCCATCTCGTGACAGAGGTCGTTGAGTATTCTGTGGTTTTCGAGAAGATCATCGTCGGAGCCTGCGATGGAAATTTCGTTAGAAAGTCCCCAAACAACGATAGATGCGTGATTATAGTTCTGCGAGATGAGCTCCTTCATCTGCGAAATCGTATTTTCACGACCTGTGGGCATATGTCTTGAAATATAGGGAATTTCTGCCCAAATTACAAGTCCTTTTTCGTCACAGAGGTCATAGAAATACTGATCGTGCTGATAGTGTGCAAGACGTATTGTTGTTGCGCCAAGCTCCATTATCAGCTCTATGTCTTCCTCGTGATGCTCGGGAAGAAGTGCGTTACCCACTCCCCATCTATCTTGATGACGAGAGACGCCGCGAAGAGGATATTCTTCGCCATTGAGGATAAATCCGTTATCGGGATCAATCTTGAAGGTGCGGCAACCGAAGCGGGAACATACATTATCCAGCACCTCTTCGCCCTCTACTATCTCTGCCTCACAGCAGTAGAGATAGGGGTCTTTTCTACCGTGCCAAAGGTGAACGTCCTTGATTTCAAAAACAACCTTTTTATCGGTGGATTCTATCTTCTGAAGTTCGTTTTCCTCTTTGTCATAGAGAGTATATACGATTTTCTGTCCGTCCAAAAGCTCGGTTGTGTAAACCTCGACCTCAACCTTTGCATCCTTTTCTACTATTTCGGGAGTGATTTTTATTCCGGGTGCTCCGTAGTAGTCAAGGTCAAAGTGGGTCTTATTTGTTGCAACGAGGTTTACGTTTCTGTACAGACCGCCATAGAAGGTAAAGTCTGCCATCTGAGGATAAACCTCTTCGTTTGCAGCGTTGTCAACAACGATAGCAAGCTCATTTTCTTCAGCGAGAGAATCGGTGAGATTTACTCTCCAAGTAGAATATCCACCATCGTGATGTGCAAGCTTGTTGCCGTTGAGGTATACGTCAGCAGAAGAGTTTGCACCGCGGATTTCAAGGTAATAGCAGTCTGCTTCGGGAAGGTCTGCTTTTTTGACGGTCTTTACGTAAAGGCAGGAGCCTCTGAAATAGTCGTTTCCACCGTCAAAACCGTCCTCTGCGTTCCAAGAATGCGGAAGGTTTACGGTTATGCCCTCGCGAAGAGTTATGTCGGTTGTATTTTTGGCAAAAAGCCAGTTTTCGTTTAGGTTTAATACTTTTCTCAATTTGCTTTACTCCTTTGGGGTTATCTTTTCAAAATGTCCGACTGCAAAGGCAGTCGGACACAAATTATTTATGCCTGTTCAGAAACGGTTTCGATAACTTCTACATCACGGCCGAGGGCTGTATTCATTTCTTCAAGTTTCTTCTTATCGATATTGTATACAATACCCAATCCTATAAACTGAAGAACGGACGAGAACATAAATGTAGCGGCAACTATGTAACGCATATTTACTGCTACTTCCCAAACCTGATTACCCTCGTCTGCACCCACATATCCGAATGCCACCATTATTACGAGTATGAGCGAAGGACCGATACCCTGCGCAAGCTTTCTAAAGAAAGAGTGGAGAGAATAGACTGTTCCTTCTTCTCTTGCGCCTGTTTTCCATTCATTATAGTCAATAGCGTCACCCATCATAGCCCAAGAAACTGTGGAGTAGATACCGAGTCCAAGACTATACACAAGCTGACATACGATGTAGATTATAAGGTCAAGGTTTGTGTTATTGGGAATTATGATGAAAAGTCCAAGTCCTGCAATCATTGAACAGATGGAACCAAATGTAGCAAGTTCTTTCTTTCCGTATTTTGCAACCATCTTACGAGCAAGAGGAGTAAACAGTACAATCGGGATCATAGCAAACAGCTGAACAATACCGGAAATTTTAACGTTATTATAGTAAGACTGGAAGATAACGGTTACCGCTGTTGTGGCACCCTGCATACCAATAAACATACCCATAGCAGCAAGTGTAGCACCAACTGCAGGACGATTCTTCATAAAGTTACCAAACGCTTTGAAAACGTTAAACTTCGGTTTCTCTTCTTTAAGTTCAACATCGGTATCAACACGGATTACTGTGTTTCTAATCATAAATTGGAAGCAGATAAATCCAAGAACACCCATAATAAGTGCTGCGATAAATACACGCTCACCGATAAGGTTATCGTACTCATCATAAATGATAAACGGAAGAATAACCATAGGGAGCATATTTCCGAAAATTGAGCCTACGGAACGCCAAGCAGAAAGCGACGCTCTATCTTTTACGTCGTTGGAAATAAGTGAGAGAAGCGAGCCGTATGGAACGTTAGCAACTGTATAGAATGCATCCCACACAACATAGCCTGCGATGAATATGATTGCTTTTGCCCAAACGGGTGCATTCGGGAAAGGAAGGAAGCAACAAGCGCCACCAACTATCAAACCAATAGAACCTGCCCAAATATAAGTAAGGAACTTATTTCTCTTATACTTATGAGTATCTGCGTCAACAATCGAACCTATAAGCGGGTCATTGATAGCATCCCACACCTGAACCACGATAAGCAACAGTGCATACCAAAGGTCCATACCCATAAACTGCGTCCAGAAAATTGACATTGTGCCCTTGAGTGCGAAACTCATATTACAGCCAAGGTCGCCTGCAGCATAAGCGATACTGTCGCGTATGCCAAATTTACGTGTTTTGTTTTCCACCTTTAACATCTCCCCTATAATTAATTTTAGACCAAGCATATTGTTCTGATTATATTCTACATTAACTATATTAAAAGCGTGAGTATTATTTTTAGATGTTTTTGTATATTTTTTGTCTTAACCATTGAAAATGATGAAATTTTGTACTATAATTATATAGAAAGTTAAATCTTTTTGTTTATACTGAACAAACACGGAGGGCTTTGATATGTTTTATGAAACGGAATTACGTTTTTTGTGTGATACATTCAAAAAATGCAAACTTCAAACATTGATTTTAAATATGAATTCACCATTGGATGCTCGTATCGATATGGGTATCCGTCAGATATTTGGTGACCGTCATTCATACAACAAAAACGTCGTTGAGTATTTTGGTGAAATTATGCCGAACACCGTATACCGATTTGTAGACGCACTCTCGTGCCGATATATACTTCTCTTACTTCCTCAAACTACAAATAACGTTGTTTTATGCATAGGGCCTTATCTTTCGTCCGAGCTTAGCCACACTAATATTCTTGAAATCGCTGAGGGCTTAAGGCTTGATCCGGACCAAGCGAAGATGTTGGAAAATCATTATGGTAGTATTATATGTTTGCCGGATTCAAGTCGGCTATTTACCGTTTTAGACACATTTGCAGAACGCCTTTGGGGACCTGCCGAAAACTATACCGTTGTGGACATAAGCAAAGAAGGAGCGATTGACGATCTCGTCTTGCAACAAAAAAAGGACCCTTCGGATCCTGAAATTAAAGCGATGAATATGAAGATGATGGAAGCGAGATACGCCTATGAAAACGAGCTTATGCAGGCTGTTTCGCAGGGACAATCACACAAGGCAGGGGTGATTCTTTCGAGCTTTTCTCAGTTGTCCTTTGAGACTCGTTTGTCGGACGCCGTGAGAAACCTCAAGAACTACTGCATTATTATGAACACCCTTTTGAGAAAAGCTGCAGAAAACGGCGGTGTGCATCCGATATATCTGGACAGCATATCCTCGTCGTTTGCTAAAAAAATCGAACAATTAAACTCCACCGCTGCAGTACAGGGCTTGATGTCGGAGATGTTTTCCTCATATTGCAGATTAGTCAAAAAACACTCGATGAAGCATTTCTCACCACCCGTACAAAAAGCCATTATCTATATCGATTCCGATCTCACGGCAAACCTTTCGCTGAGCGCTATAGCCGAAGCTCAAAACGTGAGCGCAAGCTATTTGTCGTGGCTGTTCAAGCAGGAAACGGGCGAAACACTCACCGACCACGTTAACAAAAAGCGTGTCAAGCTCGCCACAAAGCTTTTGGAAACCACTAACCTCCAGATACAGACGATTGCACAGTATTGCGGTATTCTCGACGTGCAGTATTTTTCAAAGGTATTTAAAAAATACGTGGGAAAATCTCCAAAAGAGTACCGCGAATCAGGCAAGGTGTAATCCTATTTATCAGTTCCCGTCACACACGCTCGGGGATTTGTTCCGTATTCGGTTTTGAACGCTCTGTAAAAGCTTGTATAGTCGTTGAATCCGCAACGGATACAAGCTTCATTCGGTGTCATTCCCTCCGAAAGAAGCTGCCTCGCAACGATAAGTCTCTTCAACATTATATACCTATATATGCTTATTCCGACCTCTCGGCTGAACTCGTGTGACAGGTGGTATTTACTGACGTAGAAGATTTGGGAAAGAAGTTCAAGCGAAATCTCCTTGTCATAGTTCTCTCCTATATACGCTAAAATGCGTGTGACAAGGTCGGAGTCCTCCCTCTTCTCTCTGTATCCTTTTGAAGACAGCGAAAGACGGTTTAGCTCTGACATAAAGTGCAAAAATATTCCATACGCACTGAGTTCGGCTCCTGAATCTGTACTGTAATTTTCACGTACAAGCTCACCCAAAAGTGACATTATCTCCGCTCTATGTGCAGCATTCGGGCGCAGAATATTGGAATGTGTAGGCAATGAATTATCAAAGCAACTCGAAAGGTTTATCGAGTCATCCGAAAAGCTTTTCAGATATTCTGCATTTATCCAAATTACTATTCTTTCATACAACGTGCTTTCGGTGTTGAGCACATGTCTATGAAGCTCCATTGGATTTATTAACAAAAGGTCTCCGGGGTCAAGTCGATACATTCTTCCGTCTACAAGGTAATCGACCTCTCCGCCAAGAAAACAACACACCTCATAAAAATCGTGGTGGTGCAGTTCTCCGTCCCTTGGATTTGAATCCTTATAATGAAATACCTCGAATTTTTTATTGTTCATACTTTGCCTTGGGTCGAACCTTTGCGATTTTGCTCTCATATTATCACCCAACAGCTATATTACAGCAAGATTTGCAATATGTCAAACAAAATATGCAATTTCTTTGTAAATATTATATGTTATACTACATACAGAAGTCAATTTTAAGGAGATGATACAAGTGAAGGCATTTTTGAAGGATGATTTTATCCTCACCTCCCCTACAGCATACAAGCTCTATCACAATTATGCAAAATCCCTCCCTATTATCGACTACCATTGTCACGTTAGTCCAAAAGAGATTTTTGAGGACAAGCATTTTGACAACATTACACAGGTTTGGCTCTATGGCGACCATTACAAATGGCGTATAATGCGTTCAAACGGTGTTGACGAGCATTATATAACGGGTAATGCTACCGACAGAGAAAAGTTTCAGAAATTTGCAGAGGCTCTTCCCTTGGCTATCGGAAACCCGATGTATCATTGGTGCCATTTGGAGCTGAAAAACTATTTTGGTTTTACCGGTGTGCTAAACGGTGATACTGCTGGGGAGGTATGGGATCTGGCTTGTGAAAAGCTTGCAAAATCTGATATGGGTGTCCGCGGTCTTATTGAAAAAAGCAACGTTGCTTTTATAGGTACGACAGATGACCCTATTGATTCTCTTGAGTGGCACGAAAGACTCGCAAATGATTCCACAATATCAACCGTCGTTGCCCCCTCCTTCCGTCCGGACAAGGCATTAAGCATTGATAAGGCGGGCTGGAAAGAATATATCGTCGAGCTTTCTAAGGTATCGGGCGTTAAAATCAAGGGAATTGAAACGTTAAAAACCGCGCTTTCAATTCGTATAAAGCACTTTGCAGCACACGGATGCAAGGCAAGTGACCACGGTCTTGATTTTATGGTTTTCGAAAGAGCCTCCAAAAAAGACCTCGACAAGATAATTAAAAAGGGGCTCTCGTCAAAGGCGGTTTCCTTTGCCGAAGCTTCTGCACTTAAAACAGAACTATTGATATTCTGTGCAGGTGAATATACAAAGCTCGGGTGGGTTATGCAGATACACTACAACTGTCTGAGAAACCCGAATTCCACTGCATTCAAAGCGCTTGGTGCTGATACGGGATTTGACTGCATCGGTCCAAACGGCTCGCTCTCTCTCGCAAAGCTTCTTGACTGCTTGTACTCAGAAAAGAAATTACCAAAAACCATTTTATACAGTCTTGATGCTTCTGATAACGCTTTCCTTGACACCCTTATCGGTTCTTTCCAAGGAACAGAAGTACAAGGTAAGCTTCAACACGGAAGTGCTTGGTGGTTTAATGACAACAAGCAAGGAATGATAGACCAGCTAACAAGCCTTGCAAACCTCAGCCTACTTGGCAATTTTGTTGGTATGCTGACCGACTCCCGCAGTTTCTTGAGTTATACACGTCACGAATATTTCCGCAGAATTCTCTGCGATTTAATCGGCAAATGGGTTGAAAACGGTGAATATCCCAGCGACGACACTGCGCTCAAGCAGATTGTTGAAGGAATCTGTTATTACAATGCGAAAAGATATTTTAAATTGGAGGATTAAAGGATGAATATGAAGCTCTCTTTCCGCTGGTATGGCGAAGACGACCCCATTTCTCTTGAATTTATCTCCCAAATCCCCGGTATGCGTTCTATCGTATCTGCGGTATACGACGTAAAGCCCGGTGAGGTTTGGCCCGAAGAAAGCATCTCCAAATTGAAATCACAATGTGAAGCACACGGGCTTGTTTTTGACGTAGTCGAATCTATTCCCGTTCACGAGGACATAAAGCTTGGCAGAGGCGACGTTGATCATCTTCTTGAGGTATATTGCGAAAACATCCGCAGATGTGCAAAGTACGGTGTAAAATGTGTGACCTACAACTTTATGCCCGTATTCGATTGGACCCGCACACAGCTTGACAAAAAGGCTGCTGACGGCTCTACAAGTCTTGTTATGTATTGGGAGCAGATGAAGGGTCTCGACCCGTTGAAAGACGATATACATCTTCCCGGTTGGGATTCAAGCTATACTCAAGAAGAAGTACGCGAGCTCATCGGTGCATATGGTAAAATCGGTGAAGAGGGACTTTGGAAAAACCTCGAAAGATTCCTGAAGAAAGTCATTCCCGTCGCGGAAGAATGCGGTGTTAGAATGGCTATCCATCCCGATGACCCGCCGTATCCCATCTTTGGTCTTCCTCGCATTATCACCTGCGAAGAAAATCTTGATAGATTTTTGAAACTCGTTGACAGCCCTGCAAACAGTCTTTGTCTGTGCACAGGAAGTCTTGGATGTGCAAAATCGAACGATATTCCCAAGATGATTCGCAAATACGCTTCTATGGGTCGCATAGCATTTATGCACATCAGAAACGTCAAGATTATGGACGATGGCTCTTTTGAGGAGCGCGCTCACCTTTCCTCTTGCGGTTCACTTGACATATTTGAAATCGTAAAAGCGCTTGTGGAAAACGGATATGACGGATATGTCAGACCCGATCACGGCAGAATGATCTGGGGCGAAACAGGCAAACCCGGATATGGATTATTTGACAGAGCTTTGGGTGCTACCTACATCAACGGATTGTTTGAAGCTTGTGAAAAATCACTTTAAGAGGAGATTTTTATTATGAATAAAAACGTTCTTAATACCGACCTCACAAACAAGGTTTGTGTTGTTACAGGTGCAGGCGGTGTTCTTTGCAGTCATTTTGCAAAGGTACTTGCTCGCGCAGGAGCGAAGGTTGCTCTACTTGACCTCAACGAAGAAGCCGCAAAAGGCTATGCTGACGAAATCGTTGCAGAGGGCGGAATTGCAAAGGCGTATTCCTGCAACGTTCTTGACAAAACCATCTGCGATGCTGTTGCAGAAAAGGTTTTGGCCGATTTGGGTCCTTGTGATATACTGATCAACGGCGCGGGTGGAAACAACCCCAAAGCCACAACAGATAAAGAATATTTCGAGCTTGGCGACATTGATGCCGACACAAAGAGCTTCTTTGATTTGGACGCTTCGGGTGTTGGATTTGTGTTCAATCTAAACTTCCTTGGAACACTCATTCCTACACAAGCGTTTGCAAAGCAGATGGTGGGCAGAGAGGGTTGTTCGATTCTCAACATCTCTTCCATGAATGCGTACACTCCTCTCACAAAAATCCCAGCATATTCAGGAGCCAAAGCTGCTATTTCCAACTTCACACAGTGGCTTGCAGTTCACTTTTCTAAGGTTGGTATCCGTGTCAATGCTATCGCCCCCGGATTCTTCTCCACAAAGCAGAATGCAAATCTTTTGTTCAATGACGACGGAACTCCCACAGCTAGAACAGGCAAAATCCTTGCCGCTACTCCTATGGGACGTTTTGGCGAAAGCGAAGAGCTTGAAGGCGGTTTGCTGTTCCTTGTAAACAACGAGGCTGCAAGCTTTATAACAGGTATTGTATTGCCGATAGACGGAGGTTTTTCCGCTTATTCCGGTGTTTAATTTAAAGACGATTGGAGATTTTAAAATGTCTGACATCAACAAAAGAATTTCAGAAATCGGTGTTGTTCCCGTTATAAAACTCAACAACCCCGAAAGAGATGCAGAGCCTCTCGCAAAGGCACTTTGCGCAGGCGGTATTCCTGTTGCAGAGGTAACCTTCCGCGCAGCAGGTGCTGACACAGCGATAAAACTTATGAGTGAAGCTTGCCCCGATATGCTCGTAGGTGCAGGAACTGTACTCACAACCGAGCACGTTGACAAAGCCATCGCTGCAGGTGCAAAGTTTATCGTAACTCCCGGATTTGACCCTGAGCTCGTAGCTTACTGTAAAGAAAAAAATATGCCCATATACCCCGGTTGTACAACACCTACAGACTATCACGCGGCATTTAAGTTCGGTCTTGAGATCGTCAAGTTCTTCCCCGCTGAGCAGTCTGGCGGTCTTGCTAAAATAAAGGCTATGAGCGCTCCCTTCCCGATGTTCAAGGTTATGCCCACAGGCGGCATTTCTCTCAAAAATCTCAAAGAATATATCTCTGCTCCCGTTATCTGCGCTTGTGGTGGTTCTTATATGGTTACCGCAGAACTAATCGACAATCAAAAATGGGACGAAATAACCGAACTGTGCAAGCAGTCGGTAGAAATAGTTAAGGAGGCTCGTAACAATGGCTAAAGCAGTAACTTTCGGAGAGATTATGCTCCGACTTGCTCCCAACGGATATTACCGTTTCTTCCAGAACGATCAGATGCAGGCTACCTTTGGTGGCGGTGAGGCAAACGTTGCTGTTTCTCTCGCAAACTATGGTTTGGAGAGCGTTTACGTAACAAAGCTCCCTAAACACGCTATCGGTCAGGCAGCAGTTGATTCTCTCCGCTATTTTGGCGTAGACACATCTAAAGTAGTTCGCGGCGGAGACCGTGTAGGAATCTACTTCCTCGAAAAAGGCGCTTCTCAGCGCGGTTCTGTATGTATCTACGACAGAGCACATTCTGCTATTCAGGAAGCAAAGCGCGAGGATTTTGATTGGGACAGCATCTTTGAGGGCGCTGATTGGTTCCACTTCACAGGAATTACCCCCGCTTTGGGCGCTAACGTTGTTGAAATCTGCAAAGACGCTTGTAAGGCGGCTAAAGCTAAGGGTGTTAAGATCTCCTGCGACCTCAACTATCGCGGAAAGCTCTGGACACGCGCAGAGGCTCGTGAAGCTATGACCGAGCTTTGCAAATATGTTGACGTTTGCATCTCTAACGAAGAGGATGCAAAGGACGTTTTCGGCATCGAGGCTGAAGGCACTGACATCTATGGCGGAAAATTAAACCACGAAGGATACAAGTCTGTTGCAAAGCAGCTCGCTGACAAATTTGGATTCGAAAAGGTTGCTATCACACTCAGAACTTCCATCTCCGCAAGCGATAACGATTGGGCAGGTATGCTCTACGATGGTGAAAACTACTGCTTCTCCAAGTCCTATCACCTACACATTGTTGACCGCGTTGGCGGCGGCGACTCCTTCGGTGGCGGACTCATCTATTCTCTGCTCACAGGAAAGAATTCTCAGGAAGCTATCGAGTTTGCAGTAGCCGCATCTGCTCTCAAGCACTCTGTTGAAGGCGACTACAACCGCGTTTCTGTATCTGAAGTTGAGAAACTTGCAGGTGGCGACGGCTCTGGTCGTGTACAGAGATAAACCTTTACAGACAAAACGTAAAAAAGACCTCCGAAAAATCGGAGGTCTTTTTCTTTTAATTCTCATTTTCCTGTGCTTCCAAATCCGCCTGTTCCTCTCTGGGTTTCGTCGAGAAAATCGGTTTCTTGAAAGTCTACAGGCATATACGGCATAACGACAAGCTGTGCCACTCTATCGTGATTTTCAACGGTTTTTGGCTCATCTGTGTCGTTGTGAAGCATCACCATAAATTCACCGCGGTAGTCGCTATCGATGACTCCAACACAGTTAGCAGGACGCAATCCCTGCTTTGCCGCAAGTCCGCTTCTGGCGAAAATTGCACCGAAATACCCTTCGGGTATAGCCATCGAAAGACCGGTCGCAACCTTTACAGTCTGATGTGCGGGAATTGTGATTTTTTCTGTGTCAAGACACGCGTATAAATCATATCCTGCCGCCTGATTGCTTCCGCGGGTGGGTATCTTTGCGTTCGGATTTACCTTCTTTATCTTTATCTGCATCTCTTTTCTCCTCACATTTTATTCGAGTTCAAAAGCGCCTGTATAAAGCTGATAATATTTTCCTTTTTTAGCTATGAGTTCCTTATGGTTTCCACGCTCGATAATTTCTCCGTGGTCAAGCACCATTATAACGTCGGAGTTTCTTACGGTAGAAAGTCTGTGTGCTATTACGAAGACTGTTCTTCCCTTCATAAGAGCATCCATTCCCTTCTGCACTATCGCTTCGGTACGGGTGTCGATGGAAGAGGTTGCCTCGTCGAGTATCATTACGGGCGGGTCGGCAACGGCTGCTCTTGCAATAGCCAAAAGCTGTCTTTGACCTTGTGAAAGGTTTGATCCGTTATTAGAGAGCTTGGTATTGTACCCGTCAGGTAAACGGGTTATAAAATCGTCTGCGCCTGCAAGCTTTGCAGCCTTTACGCATTCCTCGTCAGTTGCCTCGAGGTTTCCATAGCGGATATTTTCCATTACAGTTCCTGTAAATAGGTTTGTTTCCTGCAAAACTATGCCGAGAGAACGTCTGAGGTCGGATTTTTTGATCTTATTTATATTGATTCCGTCATAACGAATTTTTCCATCCTCAATGTCATAGAAGCGGTTGATGAGGTTAGTTATGGTTGTTTTTCCTGCGCCGGTTGCACCTACGAAAGCTACCTTTTGACCGGGCTCGGCATAAACAGATACGTCGTTTAATACGGTTTTGCCCTTCTCGTATGCAAAGTCAACCTTTTCCATACGGACATCGCCTTCGAGCTTTGTGTAGGTAGTTGTTCCGTCGTTGTGAGGGTGTTTCCACGCCCAACAGCCTGTGTGTTCGGCAGTTTCGGTTATATGTCCGTTTCCATCGATACGGCAGTTAACCAAGGTGACATATCCTTCGTCGGTCTCGGGCTGTTGGTCCATAAGAGCGAATATTCTCTCAGCTCCCGCAAGGCCCATAACGATAGAGTTTATCTGCTGAGAAAAGGTATTGATATTACCTGTAAACTGCTTTGTCATATTCAGAAAAGGAATAGTGATATCTATTGTCAAAACACCGACAGCACCTGCTACAAGAGCAGAAATACTGGGGTTTGGCACCTTTGAAATCAGCAGGATACCGCCTACTGTAGCTATGATAACGTACAGAATGTTTCCGATATTCTGTATTATCGGTCCTAGGCAGTTTGCATAAGCATTAGCTCTAAAGCTATCCTCGAAAAGAGTATCGTTTATCTTATCGAAATCATCTTTGCACTCTTGTTCGTGATTGAAGACCTTTATTACTTTTTGACCATTCATCATCTCCTGAACAAAGCCTTCTGCTTTACCGATAGACTTCTGCTGACGGATGAAGAATTTTGCAGATCCGCCGCCAACGTTCTTTGAAACAATTATCATAAAGGTAACGCCCGCTAGTACAACTAGGGTCATCCAAAGACTGAAATACAGCATTATTCCAAGAACACAGACTACTATTATCGAGGATTGAAGAATCGTTGGGAAAGACTGTGAAACGAGCTGACGCAGTGTATCAATATCGTTCGTGTAGTAGCTCATTATATCACCGTGCTTATTGGTATCAAAATATCTTATGGGAAGATTTTGCATACCCTTAAACATAGCGACTCTCATCTTGTTGAGAAAACCTTGGGTGATATATGCCATTAGCTGTGTGTAGATGGTTATTGAGATTATTGAAAGAACATAGAGTCCTGCCAAAATGAGAATTTTGGGGATGATAACCTCAGAAGCCGCCTGCCAATCACCCGTCTTGTACCAAACCTCTATATCAGCTATGAGCTGTTGTTGGAAAATTGCGGGTGCTGTTGCGGTTGCTGCAGAAAATATGATACAGCCTGCGGTTATTGGGAGAAGTACGGGATAACTGGAAAAGAGGAGTTTAAAGATACGAATGAGAGTATTGGTTTTGAGCTTAGGCTTTGGCTGTTTCATCGTTATCCCCTCCGTTCGTTTGCTGTTCGTAGATTTCACGGTATATTTCACTCGATTTCAGCAAATCGCCGTGGTTGCCGACAGCAGAGATTTTTCCGTTGTCCATTACGATTATCATATCGGCATCCTCAACCGAGGCTATACGCTGTGCTATAATAATCTTTGTTGTTTCGGGTATAAATTCCTTGAAACCTTTTCTAATGAGCGCATCGGTCTTGGTATCAACGGCACTCGTTGAATCGTCAAGAATGAGTATTTTGGGCTTTTTGAGAAGCGCACGCGCAATACACAGACGCTGTTTCTGTCCGCCCGACACGTTTGTTCCTCCCTGTTCTATATAGGTGTCATATCCATCTGGGAAGGAAGAAACGAAATCATCAGCTTGTGCAAGCTTACAAGCAGTTATAATTTCTTCATCGGTCGCATCTTTATTGCCCCAACGGAGATTGTCCTTTATCGTGCCCGAAAAGAGAAGATTCTTTTGCAGTACCATAGCAACGCTATCGCGCAAGGTTTTTATATCGTAGTTCTTTACGTCAATACCGCCGACGGAAACCACACCGGTTGTTGTGTCATAGAGTCTGGGTATCAGCTGCACAAAGGTTGTTTTGCTCGATCCCGTTCCGCCTATAACGCCAACCGTCATTCCCGATTCGATGCGTATATCAACGTCGGAAAGCGCATATTTTCCCGCTTTCTGAAAATATTTGAAGTTTACGTCCCTAAACTCTATAGAACCGTCAGCTACACTCATAACGGGGTTTTCAGGATTAGTGAGCGCGGGTACTTCGTTTAAAACCTCGCAGACACGCTTTGCAGACTCTGAGGACATTGTTATTATTACGTATACCATTGAAAGCATCATCAAAGACATCATTATCTGCATACCATAGGTGAGCATTGCGGATATCTGACCTACGTCAAGGTCAACGCCCATACTGCTGATGGTGAGCTGTGAGCCCACTGTGAGTACGAAGATCATATTGAAATACAGACAAATCTGCATCAAAGGTGTATTTAGTGCAACAATGCGCTCTGCTTTTGTGAAATCGGAACAGATATCCTGTGCTGCGGTTTCGAACTTGTTCTTCTCATAGTCCTCACGAGAAAAACCTTTTACAACACGCATAGCACGAACGTTTTCTTCTATAGATTCATTGAGGGTATCATATTTCTTGAAAACGCGTCTGAACGCAGGCATAGCCTTTCGGCTGATGAAGAAAAGTCCCAGCGCGAGAATAGGAACAACGATAACAAAGGTAGTGGCAAGCTTTCCACCCATAATATATGCCATAATTATCGCAAACACGAACATCAACGGACTTCTTACTGCAGTCCTTATGATGACAAGGTAGGACATCTGCACGTTGTTTATATCGGTTGTGAGTCGTGTAACAAGTGAAGACGAAGAAAAACGGTCGATATTCTCAAAAGAATAGGTCTGTATACGGCCAAAAAGGTCTTTTCTGAGGTTTCGCGCAAAGCCTGCCGAGGCTTTTGCACTCGTCACTCCCGCAAGTCCACCACAGCACAGAGAAACAATCGCCATAACAGCAAGAATAATTCCCGTGTAAACAATAGTTTTTATATCAACTCCTGCTTTGATCTTGTTAACAAGATCAGCAGTTATAAAAGGAATTATGCACTCGATAATGACCTCGCCAACTATAAGAATAAAGGTGAGGATTGATGGGCGTTTGAATTCCCGTATACTTTTTGCCAAGGTTTTTAACATACTGAAATTTACTCCTCTAAAAGAATCTGAACATACAAAGGATATTATACCTCTTTTACCATTATTTGTCAAAGGAACTTTCGGGATTTAACCGCAAAAAATTGTTATGTTTTTGTTAATTTTTCCAACGTTAATATGATTGACTCAAGTTGTAGCTTATAAACAAAAGAAACTCCGCGCTTTTGCGCGGAGTTTCTATTTTATCTGAGGGTTGCGCCGATTTTTTCGAGGTTTTTGAGAACCTTTTTGATTACGTTCTCGGTTTCCTCGTCGGTGAGGGTGCGTTCTGCAGAGCGAAGAACGATATTGAACGCAACGCTCTTTTTGTTATCCTCAATCTGCTTTCCTTTGTAAACATCAAAGAGTTCTACGCTCTCGAGAATACTTGCGGGTACGGAAGTTTTTATGGTCTTCTCGAGCTCTGCAACTGTGAGGTCATCGTCACAAAGAAGTGCAATGTCACGGGTTGTTGCAGGGAATTTGGGAAGAGCCTTGTAGGTCTTTTCGGTTTTTGCATTTACAAAGAGGTCACGAAGCTCAATTTCAGCTATATAAGCCTTGCAGTCAAGTCCGTAGTTGTTGAGAACTGTGGGATGAACTTCGCCAAACACACCGATTTCCTTGTCGCCAATCATAATAGCAGCACATCTACCAGGATGATATGTGGGATTATCGGTCTTTCTGACTATCTCTGCATCTTTCACGCAAAGTCTAGAAAGAAGCACGTCAACAACACCCTTGAGGTCAAAGAAGTCTACTCCCTCTCCGTACATACCGAGAGATACTATTCTATGCTCGTCGGGAAGGGCCTCGCCTTCAACGGGAGTATAAACTGTTGCAATCTCAAACAGCTTTGCAGAAGCGTTACGGTTGTTGTAGTTTCTTGTCAAAACCTCGAGCATAGAGCCCGCAGCGGAGGTACGCATTACCTTCATATCCTCGCTGATGGGGTTTGTAATTACCACACAATCTCTTAGTTTGCTATCCTCGGCAACATTGAGCTTATCGGGCACATTTGCGGGCACAAATGAGAAGGTTACAACCTCGTTCATTCCTGATGCTACGAGAAGATTTTTGGTTTCTCTTTCAAATTTCTGCTCGGGTGTGAATGCGGCACAAGCTGTTCCCGAAAGCTGAGTTGTGGGAATTCTATCATAGCCGTAGATTCTTGCGATTTCTTCGGCAATGTCTGCTTTGTGTTCGAGGTCCGCTCTATAGGTAGGAATTATGATATAATCACCCTCAACCTTGCAATCAAGTCTGTTGAGAATATCAATCATTTCCTCTTTTGAAACGTTGAGGCTGAGGAAGGAGTTCATCCAGTCGCACTCAAACTTAATCTTCTTGGGTTCTGCTTCGTAATCGCCCTCGTCGATTGTACCACCGACTATCTCGCCTGCACCGAGCATTTGGATGAGCTCACAAGCGCGGTCAAGAGCGGCCTTACAGTTGTTGGGGTCGAGTCCCTTTTCAAATCTTCCGGAGCTTTCTGTACGGAGTCCGAGTTTCTTTGCGGTTATACGAACAGAGGGTCCGTCGAAGCAAGCAGACTCAAACACAATTGTGTTTGTATCGTCCATAATTCCGCTGAACTCACCGCCCATTACGCCTGCAACAGCCATAGGCTTTGCGCTGTCTGCGATAACGAGCATAGACTCTGCGAGTTTTTTCTCTTCGCCGTCGAGTGTAACTATGGTTTCGCCCTCTTTTGCGTTTCTTACGACTATTTGTCCGTCTGTAACGAACTTGTAGTCAAAAGCGTGCATAGGCTGACCGTATTCGAGCATTACATAGTTTGTGATATCAACGATATTGTTAATGGGTCTGACACCGCTTGCGCGGAGTCTTTCTCTCATCCACAAGGGAGAGGGCTCAACCTTTATGTTCTTAACAATTTTTGCCATATATCTCTTGCAAAGCTTGTTGTTTTCAATCTTTGCAGAGAGCATATCGTTGATATTCTCGGAATTTTCTGTATACTCGGGAATATGCAGCTTGAGCGGTAGGTTGTAGGTTGCCGCTGCTTCTCTCGCAAGACCGATTACAGAAAGACAGTCGGGGCGGTTTGAAGTAATTTCAAACTCCACGCAGGTGTCGTTTAGAGAAAGTGCATCGTGGATATCCTGTCCTACCGTGCAATCTTCCTCGATTATGAAAATTCCGTCCTTTATAGCATATGGGAAGTCATTTGTAGTAAGATTGAGTTCTACAAGAGAGCAAAGCATACCGTTACTCTCAACACCGCGGAGCTTTCCTTTTTTGATTTTAATTCCACCGGGGAGGTTGGAGCCATCAAGGGCGACGGGGACGATTGCTCCGGGGAAAACGTTGGATGCGCCCGTTACTATCTGTATCGGCGCTTCTTTTCCTACGTCGAGCTGACAAACAACGAGTTTATCTGCATCGGGATGTTTTTCAACCGAGAGGATTTTTCCGACAACAACGTTTGACACGTCACTGCCCTCTACCTCGTAGGTTTCAACCTTGGAGCCGGACATAGTCATTCTATGTACAAAGTCTTTTATATCTGTATCAAGCTCAACGAAATCACTGAGCCATTTCATCGAAAGATCCATTATTTTTCACCCCTTAAAACTGATTCAAGAATCTGAGATCGTTTTCGTACAGCATACGCATATCGTCGATGTTATATCTGCGCATTACAATTCTCTCGAGTCCTACGCCGAATGCAAATCCGTTGTAGACTTCGGGGTCGATGTTACAGTTCTTGAGAACGGTAGGATGTACCATACCGCAACCGAGAATTTCAATCCATCCCTCACCCTTACAGAGACGGCAACCCTCACCGTGACAATTGAAGCACATTACGTCAACCTCTGCGGAAGGCTCGGTGAACGGGAAATGGTGAGGTCTGAAACGAATCTGTGCATCGTCACCATAGAGTCTCTTGATAAAGGTTTCGAGTGTTCCCTTGAGGTCGCCCATAGTAACGCCTTTGTCAACAACAAGTCCCTCTACCTGATGAAAGAGCGGAGAGTGTGTTGCGTCAACTGCATCAGAACGGAAAACACGACCGGGAGAGATTATTCTTATCGGGGGCTCCTGGCTCTGCATTACTCTTGCCTGTACGGGAGAGGTCTGTGTTCTCAAAAGCACCTTGTCGTTGATGTAGAAGGTATCCTGTGTGTCTCTTGCGGGATGGTCGGGTGGAAGGTTTAACACCTCGAAGTTATAGTAATCAAGCTCAACCTCGGGGCCCTCTGCTATATCAAAGCCCATACCCAAGAAGATTTCCTTGAGCTCGTCGAGGACGATGTTGAGAGGATGAATCTTTCCAATCTCAATCTTCTTTCCGGGCATAGTTACGTCAAGTTTCTCTGCTGCAAGTCTGCGGGTTGTTTCAAGCGCAGTGATTTCCGCTTGTTTTGCAGAAATATAGCCTTCGATATCTGCTCTTACCTTGTTTGCAAGTTGACCGATAACGGGTCTTTCTTCAGCGGAAAGTGCACCCATATTTTTGAGAATAGCGGTGAGCTCGCCTTTCTTTCCCAGATATCTTATTCTAAGTTCTTCGAGCTCCTTGATATCCGATACGTTTTCGAGTAGCTTTTTAGCATCAATCTCGATTTGTTCCAATGCCTTTCTCATATTTCTCCTACCTTTCGGTTTGTATTAAAATTAAAAAGCACTCTCGCCCCATTGGGACGAAAGTGCTTATACTTCCGCGGTACCACCCATATTTCCGAAAAATCGGACACTCTTTGCTATAACGGAGCTACCGTCCTCCCCTACTGTAATTTCAAGAAGGCCCCTCACGAGTGAACTTCGTCGAATTTTCTGTCAATGCGCTCACAGCCTACGACGCATATTCTCTAAAACAGTCTGTCCGATTACTCTCTCGGTCACCGAGTTTATATTACCGAGTAATTATACCACATAAATTTATAAATTGCAAGTTATCTTTCAAGATACTTTTTGAGGTATTGTCCCGTATACGAATCCTTATTTTCCGCTATCTCTTCGGGTGTTCCGAAACCTACAATCGTTCCTCCGCCCGTACCGCCTTCGGGTCCTAGGTCAATAATATGGTCGGCAGTCTTTATGACATCCATATTGTGCTCGATAACGATAACGGTATTACCTGCATCTACCAGACGTTGAAGCACCTCGATAAGCTTGTGAACATCGGCAGTATGAAGTCCGGTTGTGGGCTCGTCAAGGATATAAACCGTCCTGCCTGTAGCACGTTTTGAAAGCTCTGTTGCAAGTCTAACACGCTGTGCTTCACCGCCCGAAAGGGTTGTCGCGGGCTGTCCCACCTTGATATATCCGAGCCCAACCTCCTTTAGAGTTTGGAATTTTCGTGCTATTTTTGGAATGTTTGCAAAGAAATCGATTGCCTCATCTACCGTCATTTCAAGCACGTCGTAGATGTTCTTGCCCTTATACTTTATCTCTAGAGTTTCGCGGTTATAGCGTTTACCCTTACAAACATCACAGGGCACGTAGACGTCGGGCAAAAAGTGCATTTCTATCTGCAAAATGCCGTCGCCCTCACAGGCTTCACAGCGTCCGCCCTTTACATTAAAGGAAAATCTTCCCGCTGTATATCCGCGCATTTTTGCGTCGGGTGTCTGACTGAAAAGGTCGCGTATATCAGTAAATACACCCGTATAAGTTGCAGGGTTTGAGCGAGGAGTTCTGCCTATCGGCGACTGGTCAATATTGATTACCTTATCGAGTTCATCAATGCCAAGTATCTCCGAGAATTTTCTCGGTCTCGGTTTTGCACCGTTTAACACGGTAGCAAGATGCTTGTACAAAACCTCGTTGACAAGCGAAGATTTTCCCGAGCCAGAAACACCCGTTACCGCGATAAAGGTGCCCAAGGGGAAATCCACATCTATTGATTTGAGGTTATTCTCCTGTGCGCCTTTTACGGTGAGTTTTTTACCGTTACCTTGTCTGCGGGTTGCAGGTATTTCTATCTTCTTTTTACCGGACAGATACTGACCCGTGATAGAGCCTTTGCACCCTTTAATCTCGTCAATCGTTCCTTGGCAGACTATTTCACCGCCGTTTACACCCGCTCCGGGTCCGATATCGACAATATGGTCGGCGGCATACATCGTGTCCTCGTCGTGTTCAACAACTATGAGGGTGTTTCCCAAATCTCTTAGTTTTTTCAGTGTTTCTATAAGCTTGTCGTTATCCCTTTGGTGCAACCCTATTGATGGTTCGTCAAGAATATACAGCACTCCCATAAGTGACGAGCCTATCTGTGTTGCAAGGCGTATTCTCTGGCTTTCGCCACCGCTGAGTGTTCCTGCTGAACGCGACAAAGTTAGATAATCAAGACCTACGTTTTTAAGAAAAGTGAGTCTTGATTTTATCTCCTTGAGAATCATTTCGCCTATCATTTTTTCTTTTTCAGAAAGGTCAAGATTTTCTACAAAATCAAGTGCCTCGTTAACGGACATATCCGCAAACTCACCGATGTTTTTACCACCGACGGTTACTGCAAGCGATTCTTTTTTGAGTCGCTTTCCGTTACACTCAGGACAGTTCTCCTCGCTCATATAACTCCTAAGTTCTTCGCGCATCCAGTCGCTGTTGGTCTCGCGGAATCGGCGTTCGAGGTTATTTACTACACCTTCAAAATCGGTGTAATAGGTACTGCTGATGTTATCGTTTTCACGAACCATCTTTATCTTTTCGCCTTTGGAGCCGTATAGCAAAACATCCTGAATATTCTTGGGAAGTTCCTTGAAGGGTGTATCTAGAGAAAAGCCATAGTGCTCGGCAAGTCCTTCGTAGTACATCTGTGCTATACCGCCCTCGGCGTAGTACCATCCGCTTGCTCTGATAGCGCCTTGTGCTATTGACTTTTTTCTGTCGGGGATTACGAGGTCGGGAGATATGCTCAAAAACGTTCCAAGTCCCGTACATTTTTCACACGCTCCGCTTGGGTTGTTGAAGGAAAACATTCTCGGGGTCAGTTCCTCGATTGCTACATCGTGTTCAGGACAGCTGAAGTTGAGAGAAAAGGTCATCTCTTCCCCATCCAAAACGCTTATTATAACAATTCCGTCGGAAAGGCCTACTGCGGTTTCAACAGAATCGGCAAGTCGGGATTTTATATCCTCTTTTACTATCAGTCGATCAACTACGATTTCTATATTATGTTTTATATTCTTTTCGAGGTTTATCTCTTCGAAAAGGTCGTAGCTGTTGCCGTCAACGCGCACACGGGCAAAACCCGATTTTTTTGCGGCTTCGAGTTCCTTTTTATGTTCGCCCTTTCTGCCTCGTACAACGGGCGAAAGAACAAGGATTTTTGTTCCCTGCTCAAACTGCATAACCCTATCTACTATCTGGTCTACTGTTTGTTGTTTTATCTCTCTACCACAGATGGGGCAGTGTACAACTCCTATTCTCGCGTACAAAAGGCGGAGATAGTCGTGTATCTCTGTTACTGTACCAACGGTCGAGCGCGGGTTTTTGGAGGTGGTTTTCTGGTCAATAGATATAGCAGGAGAAAGCCCCTCTATGCTATCAACATCAGGCTTTTCCATCTGACCGAGGAACATTCTCGCATAGGAAGACAGGCTTTCGACATATCTACGCTGACCGTCTGCGTAGATTGTGTCAAAGGCAAGTGACGATTTGCCAGAGCCCGAAAGTCCCGTAAAGACAACGAGCTTATCTCTCGGTATCTCAATATCTACGTTTTTGAGGTTGTGCTCCCGAGCACCTTTGATTACTATTTTATCGTTCATCTTATAATGATTCCTTTATCTTTTCTATCTTGTCGCGCAGGTATGCCGCGTGTTCAAACTCAAGAAGCTTTGCCGCGTTTCTCATCTCTACCTTGAGCTTTTCAATAAGTTCAAGCTTATCCTTGCGGCTGAGCTTAGTCTCCGGCGTTGAGCGGTCTTTCTTGGAGATTTCAAGCACCTCGCGCACATTTTTGGTGATTGTCTGCGGTGTAATGCCGTGTTCCTCGTTGTATTTTTGCTGTAATTCACGGCGGCGGTTGGTTTCGGCTATCGCGCGTTCCATTGAATTAGTAACGCTGTCGGCATACATTATTACCTTACCGTTTACGTTTCTCGCCGCTCGTCCTATAGTCTGTACGAGCGAGGTTTCGCTTCGCAAAAAGCCTTCCTTGTCAGCATCGAGTATTGCAACAAGCGACACCTCGGGTATATCAAGACCCTCTCGGAGAAGATTTATTCCCACAAGCACGTCGAACTCGCCAAGGCGAAGGTCGCGTATTATCTCCATTCTTTCTATGGTGTCAATGTCGTGGTGCATATACCGCACCTTTACCCCCGCACCTTCTAGATATTCGGTGAGGTTTTCCGCCATCTTTTTGGTGAGGGTCGTTACGAGCACGCGTTCTTTTTTTGCGGCGCGTACATTGATTTCGGACAAAAGGTCGTCTATCTGTCCGTCTATCGGGCGAACATCTACCTCGGGGTCAATTAGTCCCGTGGGTCTTATAATCTGCTCAACTGTCTGCACGCTGTGTTCCTTTTCAAAGGGGCCCGGTGTCGCGCTGACGTAAATCGCTTGGTTTATCTTTGAGTAAAACTCGTCGAAATTCAGTGGTCTGTTGTCAAAGGCAGACGGCAATCTGAAGCCGTAATCAACAAGAGAGGTTTTTCGTCCTCTATCGCCTGCGTACATTCCTCTGACCTGCGGTAGTGTGACGTGAGATTCGTCGGTTATGAGCAAAAAGTCGTCGGGAAAATAGTCTAACAGACAGAAAGGTGTGCTTCCCGCGGGTCTTCCTGCCATAATTCGCGAATAGTTTTCTATGCCCTTGCAGAAACCTATCTCCTGTAACATTTCGAGGTCGTAGAGCGTTCTTTGCTGTATTCTCTGTGCTTCGATGAGCTTGTCCTGAGATTTGAACCACTGAACCCTCTCTATCATCTCGGCTTCTATCTCTTTCATAGCCTGTTTCGTTCTTTCAAACGGAACGATATAGTGAGAAGCAGGATAGATAGCTGCGTGTTTTAAGGCTGCTTTTACCTCTCCTGTGAGTACGTTTATTTCGGTTATTCTATCAACTTCGTCGCCAAAAAACTCAACTCTTATTGCGGTATCTGTGTTGTATGCAGGAAAAACCTCGACAACGTCACCGCGAACACGGAATTTGTTGCGGACGAAATTTAGGTCGTTTCTCTCGTATTGAACACTGACAAGCTCGGTCAAAAACTCGTCGCGGTCTTTTTTCATTCCTTCGCGCACAGAAACCACCATCTGTCGATAGTCATTCGGGTCACCTAGGGTGTATATACAAGAAACACTCGAAACGATGATAACGTCGCGTCGTTCGGAGAGCGAAGAGGTCGCAGAGTGGCGCAATTTTTCTATCTCTTCGTTTATTGCGCTGTCCTTTTCGATGTAGGTATCCGTACTTGCGATATATGCTTCGGGCTGATAGTAGTCATAATAAGATACAAAATATTCCACCGCGTTTTCGGGAAAAAACTCCTTGAATTCCGAGCAAAGCTGTGCGGCGAGGGTTTTATTATGAGCGAGAACAAGAGTGGGTTTATTGACCTTTGCAATTACGTTTGCCATCGTGAAGGTCTTTCCCGAACCTGTAACACCCAAAAGAGTTTGTTCCTTGTAGCCTTGATTTAGTCCATCCACAAGCTTTTGTATAGCTTCAGGTTGGTCGCCCGTAGGCTGATATTGTGATACTAATTTAAATTTTTCCATACAGGCGCCTCCTTTTTTCCTTATATACAGACCTGCGATTGTTTTTAGTTTTTGCATTTTTCAAGTATCATATTATTATAACACAAAGCATTTTATATGTAAACGGTTTTTATAAGCACACATAGTATAATAAACATTAAACCATCCTTCAACCGAACCGCAACCGTATAACAAAACTATCGTCTAACAAAGAACTGATTTCTGAGTTAAAAAGACTGTATGACGAAAATATTGATATAAAATTTGTATCTTTAAAATAATAATCTGTTGTGCTATTTTACCTTTGAAATTCTTCAAATTGCAGCGTTTTTATAAGTTTAGTCATTTTTCGACATAATTCGACAAAAGATTACAAAATAATACCGTAAATATTTTCATTTTCGTATTGCAACTTATGGCGAAATGTGGTAGTATTTTATCAACGCGATCTCTGGAGGAATTTTAAATGTTTAAAACAACCGCGCTAATCGTGTGCGATGACGAACGCTTTTGCAACGCTTGTTCACAAATTTTATTCGAGGAAAACATAAAAGTTAACCATTGTAGTGCTAAACCCGAAAACGTAATTAACGCAATCATAAATATGACCCCGAATTTCGTCGTTATTGATGCCTATTCAGTAGGCGTCAGCGCCACTGAAATCGTTAAAAGCACCAACCTCAGCCCTATATCTAAAAAACCGTTGTTTTTAATAGGCAACTGTACCGAGGATGAGTATGAACGTCAGGAGCTCAAAAACGCGGGGGTCTTTTCTTTTTTGGAAAGTCCAATGACTGCAGGAAATTTGACTACCAGCTTACTTTCCTTATCACAGATGTTCGCAACAATGTCGGAATCTTTTAAAACACCCGCAAACTACATCGAGTCAACGGTTTCCGAAGTGATACACAACATCGGCGTTCCTGCAAATATAAAGGGATATCACTTTTTAAGAACTGCCATTATAATGTGTATTGACAACACAGAAAATCTCCATTCGATAACAAAGCTTCTCTACCCTAACGTAGCAAAGTTTTATAACACCACTCCCGCCAGAGTTGAACGAGCTATCAGGCACTCCATTGAGGTTACTTGGAACAGAGGAAACCCTGACGCGATACATATAGTATTCGGCTATCGTCCAAGCAACCATCCAAAGCCTACAAATTCTGAGTTTATTGCGATGATTACCGATAATCTTCGTGTTAAGATGAACCTCGCAAGATAATACTAAAACAGATATACAAAAAGCACTTGTAGCTGTCCTCGCTACAAGTGCTTTTGTATAATTTTGCAGTCTATTGCATTGTTCCGCCCCACTCAACCACGGTATATCCGTTGCGTGTCGCAGGGGTGAGCTTTTGAGGCTCTAGTTCTACATATTCTTCGCTTGGAGCAAACGCCATAAAGACTCTAATGGTTGTGTCGGGCTCGGGGTAAATCGTAAGTTTTGCAGTATCCTTATACAACTCGTCTTGGAAGGTTATGATGTTGTATTCATTGCATTCCATCCATTTGAGCCAAAATTCGAGGAATTCCTCTATCTCATTTTCATTGAGTCCAAGGAAGGAAAGTTTCTCTCTCAAAAACTCTTCGGCATCTTCACCCTTTACACAGAAGCCTTTGGAAAGGTCATATCTGACATCCGACCAGCCGTCCCAGAAGAGAGTGTTGTATTTTCTTCCCTCTTTATCAACGAGCTTTCCATCGGGGTATGCGGTGACCTCCCACAATCCGTCATACTTCGGATAGGTATATCCGAGTCTGCCGTTGAAATCGAGTTTTACAGTTACGTCGGTCTTCTCGGTGGGATAGATATAGATTACGGGTTTTGCGGTAGGAGCATTGGCTTTGTCCATAAAATCTGCCGGTTCCACGGTAAGCGGAGTGCAATAAATCCACTGTCTTCCATCCTCACCCACACATTGATAAGCATCTTCAAAGGTTATTTTTACCAAATCGCCAACGCAGTAATCGTGGGATATCTTGCCGTATGCTATAATTCTCGTATTATATTCGTCCCCCGCGAAACGCTCCTCTTGCAGTTCGTCAATAGTGATAACTGCGTCTTTTTGAGATTTCCTAGCATAAATTTTTTCGATATTGATCTTGTTTGTGGATATCTGTGTTTTGTCAATCTTGATAATCGCGTGAACGGTTTTATTAACAATCTTTTCAAAATCCGTGGGGTAAAGTTGGTATATATGCGCTATCGCAATGTTCAATCTTCCATCTTTTTGTTCAATGCTATTGACAGCATATCTCACGCAGGTTTCACCTGCACCGAAAGCCACCAAAATCACGGTTTTTTCTTCAAAGTATTCCTCGTCGAATTCAGATACTGTTGTTTTAAATTCTTCGAGGTCATAGACATCTTTATTGTTTTCATAGTACTTCTCTAATTCGGCGACAGAATTGATTACAGTAATCTTTGTTTCATCTGTCGCAGATTTGGCATCGGTCTTGACAAAATTATCGTTTAAGCCATTGTAATATTCACCGTCGGGAAGAAGAATTTCAACCTCGGGGTCACTGCTTGTATCTTGTGATGAAGCGTCACTGACGTCTTCGGTAGAATTGTTGGAAGACAAGTCAGTTATGACAGGGTCGTTACAAGCAACCAACAAAAGCACCACAGCCAACAAAACAATAAACAATCTTTTCATACCTTTTCCTCCCGGTAAAATTTGTTGTCAAATCAATTTTATCATACCGACTATTGTTTGTAAATACCTTGTATGAAAAATATCCACGGTTCTAAATCATATACAAACATTGATTTATTTTCAAATCGCACAAAAAGATTTCGTCTGATATTGCCGTTTTTGCGTATACCCACAAATATTAATCAAATCGGTTGACTTCTCAAATCCGATTATCTATAATATTTATAGAATATAATAGCGTCGCAGGTGTTCCTCTGCGACGTTTTCTTGTTTCAAATATAAAGGAGCGGGTGCTATGAGTTCGATTTCTGAAAGATTTGGCTGTATGGTGTTTAACGACACCGTTATGAAGGAGCGTCTTCCCAAAGAAACCTATAAGGCTATGCAAAAGACAATCAAGGACGGGCGCCGTCTTGATATAAACGTTGCAAACGTCGTTGCAAACGCCATGAAGGATTGGGCTATTGAAAAGGGTGCTACCCATTATACCCACTGGTTTCAGCCTTTGACAGGTATTACCGCAGAAAAGCACGACAGTTTTATATCTCCTATCGACGACGGAAGAATTATTATGGAATTCTCCGGAAAAGAACTTGTCCGCGGAGAATCCGATGCCTCGAGCTTTCCTTCGGGCGGACTTCGTGCTACCTTTGAAGCACGAGGATACACCGCTTGGGACCCGACCTCATATGCATTCATAAAAGAGGGCACTCTTTGCATTCCTACTGCTTTCTGCTCCTACGGCGGCGAAGCGCTGGATGCAAAAACTCCTCTTCTTCGTTCTATGGAAGCGATAAATCGTCAGGTTATGAGAATCCTCAAGCTCTTTGGAAACGAAACCGTTACCTCTGTTAAAACTACTGTCGGTCCCGAACAGGAATATTTTCTTGTTGACCGCGAAATGTTTGAAAAGCGCAAGGATTTGATATACACAGGACGTACTCTTTTTGGAGCAAAGGCTCCAAAGGGGCAGGAACTTGACGACCACTATTTTGGTGCTATTAAGCCCCGTGTTGCAGCATTTATGAGAGACCTCGACAAAGAGTTGTGGGATCTCGGCATTCTCGCAAAAACCGAGCACAACGAGGCTGCTCCTGCACAACACGAGCTTGCCCCCATCTTCACCACCACAAACATCTCCACCGACCACAATCAGCTGACTATGGAGATTATACAGAAGGTCGCAAGAAATCACGGGCTTGTCTGTCTGTTGCACGAAAAGCCTTTTGCGGGTGTGAACGGAAGCGGAAAGCACAACAACTGGTCTATTTCTACAAACACAGGTGCAAATCTCCTCGAACCCGGTGAAACACCCTATGAAAACGCGCAATTTTTGCTTTTCTTGTGTGCTGTTATAAAAGCGGTTGATGAGTATCAGGACCTTTTGAGAATATCCATCGCTTCGGCAGGAAACGACCACCGACTTGGAGCAAACGAAGCTCCTCCCGCCATCGTATCTATGTTCTTGGGTGACGATCTTAATGAGATTCTTGAGGCGTTGGAAAACGGCTCTGTATACGACGCAAAAGAAACTGTACAGATGAAGATCGGTGTTCACGTTCTTCCGAGATTCCCCAAAGACACAACCGACAGAAACCGCACCTCTCCCTTTGCATTTACAGGAAACAAGTTTGAATTCCGTATGCTCGGCTCGTCTGCTTCTATTGCAGATTGCAACGTAGTAATAAACACCGCTGTTGCGGAGTCTCTCAGACAGTTTGCCGACACCTTGGAAAACAGCACGGACTTCCACAACGACCTGCATTTCCTCATCATAAACACAATAAAACAGCACAAGCGCATTATCTTCAACGGCAACGGATATGACGAGGCGTGGACAAAAGAGGCACAAAAGCGTGGTCTTCTCAATCTGAGAACGACCCCCGACGCTCTTCCCTATCTTCTTCACGAGAAGAATATCGAGCTTTTCACCTGTCACAAGGTATTTAGTGAGACCGAGCTTCACTCCCGTTTTGAGATACTGCTCGAAAACTACTGCAAAGTTATAAACATCGAGGCACTCACAATGCTCGATATGGCAAAGAAGGATATCCTTCCCGCCGTCAGCGCATATACTGGTGAACTTGCGGATGCCGCTATGGCGAAAAAGTCGCTAATTTCCTCGATAGATTGTAGCTACGAAACCGAAACCGTTGAGCGTTTGTCAAGGCTCAACGCTCTTGCCTATGCTAATACAAAGGCTCTCGAAAAGGCTGTAAACGAACTAAAATCTATTGAGGGTGCATATGAAACTGCACTCTACTGCAAGGACAACGTTATCAAGGCTATGGAAAATCTCAGGGAGGTAGTCGACGAGCTCGAAGCCATCACCTCGGCTGAATACTGGCCCTATCCCTCATACGGAGACCTTTTGTTTGGAGTAAAATAAAAGCACTAACGGCACAGTCGAATTGACTGTGCCGTTTTTTTGGTTTCAAAAGTCTTGACAAAATTGGTAGAATACGTTAAACTTGAGGTAGAACAAGTTAAACCTTCAAAGGAGAATGAATATGAAAAACAATGCGTTTGGCAGATACTATTGTCTTTCTTCTCTTGGCGTTTTTCTCGCTTCCTTATATCCTCTTTGGATGGGTGCAAAGGTCATTTTAGATATGCTGGTAAACGGAACAGTTATAAAAGAAGAATATCCAAAGTATATTATTCCTTATACGCCCATCTGCATTTCCCTATTGATTTGTACGTTGTTAATGCCTTTGCTATTTAAGATATTCAAGCGTTTTGCCTTTTTGGGCAGTGCAATTATCTCGTCTGCTTTGTTCTTTGCAACCGAACTTTTGTTCGAGCAAAAGGTGGTTGTAACATCGGTGGAAACCGTTTCTACACTCGAAGACTGGCAGATGTTTATGTGCTATATACCGCCTGAGTCTGTTTCGGTTTCCCACAAAACACAAACAGCAGTTGATATCCTAATGGGAGATTACAGTCCTGCATTCAAACTGCATTTTTACGTTATTTCCATGGTTTTGATTATAACCATCCTCAACTGTATCTACGGATTTGCTCAGGTTATAACAACGGGCAACAAGGAACGTTTGAAGTCTTTGACCGTGCAATCCGTTTCTGCTTTTTTATTCCTCGCGTTATGCATTCTCGCTTGTTTTACGGCGTTTTGGAGAGACGGAAGTCTTACAGTCTCACCGCTATCCGCGTTTTTGATGGCTTTGTTTTTTGTGCTACTAGGCGTTGTTTCGGGTCTCTTTCTTGCCTCTCTGCTTTTGGGCAAACGCAGAATCTTATCGGTTTTTCTACCTTCGATGCTTGCTTCACTAATGACCCTTGTTATGTATATCGGCGAGATGATTTTGCTAAACGGTCACCTATACATTTTCGGCAATGGTTTTTTATTTAAAAGCATACCTTTCATAATTCTTGCCCCAATAGATATACTGATTATTGCAGTTTCGGGACTAATAACAGCGCTTGTATCAGGTTTATTGAACAAAAAATAGCAGAAACCGCCCAAAAGGTTGTACCTTTTGGGCGGTTTTCAGTTCAGTTTGAAATTTTCGAATTCTGCGGATAGATTCATAGACGGAATTTCAAGTTTTAAGGCGTTTCCACTGTTTTTATCGAGCACGAGCAAGAAGTTTGCATTATTGGTTGTACCGCTGACGTTGAGCGAGCTTCCGTCCACCTGGGCGGTTATTCCGCTTCCCAATGCTATCGTGTTGAATGTACTGACAATGGTGGAAACGATGATGCTGGAGGAAAGGTTATCGGGGTCAATGTTAAAATGCATACCCAGATACCCGACCTCGATATTGTCTTCGGAGACCTCAAATGTCATATCCTTTAACATTGCAGGTTCCACAAAACTCACCTTGGTAGAGCCTTCCTCTGTTTTTTCCATATTGACCTTTATTTTCGTTCCGTTATATTCGATGTTCGCTGTTGTCTGATACTCTTTGTCATACTTTTGTGATATCTGTTTGAGACCCTCGTCGTTTTCCGTCAGTTTTTTGTTTTCTTTTGTACAGGCTGAAAAAGACAATATAACGCCTACAGACAATAATATCGCCAACAGTTTTTTCATACTACCGCATTTACCCCTTACTTTCGATTTTTTTGAAAGCAAAGGCGATATCGTCTATCACGTCACGTGCCAACATCCCGTGTTCTGACAGCCTTGCGGCAGTAATTGATGCCGCAGTCATATGAATATACACTCCGAGTGCAGATGCGTTTCGCGGGGTATAGCCTTGTGCGCAGAGCGATGCTATGATTCCCGCCAAAACATCTCCGCTTCCTCCCTTTGCAAGTCCGCTGTTGGAATTGCAGTTTATGAGGAGTCTCGAATCGGGTGTAGCTATGAGGGTGGTGCTATCCTTTAGGATAAGGGTGACGTTGTTTTCCGTCGCAAAATCCCGCGCAAGTCCGAACCTGCGTTTTTTAACCTCTTCGATACTTGTACCAAGAAGCCTTGCAAACTCGCCTATGTGCGGTGTCAGTATAATATCTGCCTTTGATTCCTTTAATATATTTATGCTCTCAGAAAGGACATTTATTCCATCGGCATCTATTACTATCGTTTTTTCCGAAGTTTTTATCAGCGTTTCGACAATCTGTTTGGTATCGGGATTATTACCCATTCCGCAACCTATGAGAATTGTGGTATACCTTTCTGCCGTTTTGAGTATTTTTTCGGTATTTTCGGCAGATATATTGCCGTTTTCGGTTTCCTTTAGAGGCAGCATCGTGCACTCAAGCAGGGTGGGAATAAATGCTTGGGCAAGTCTTTCGGTAGTTGCAAGGGTAACAAGACCTACTCCGCTTCGCATAGCAGCCATCGTTGACATTCCTGCAGCGCCCGACATTCCAAAGCTTCCGCACACCGCCAAAAGCTTTCCAAAGGTACCTTTATTTCCAAAAGGCGAACGTTTTTTTAAAAGTCCGCTTGTAAAAGCCTCGTTCATCACGTTGATACTGAGCGGTACACTTTCGTAAAAGGTTTTATCTATACCGATATCAACCAAGGTGAGTTCACCGCAAAGCTCTTCGGTTTTGCCGAGCTTGTGCGCGGGCTTATATGCCGCAAAAACTATAGTACCCATCGGTTGTATACAAACCTCTTCTACGCATACGTCATCGGCATTCATTCCGCTGGGGACATCGAGAGAGAAGGTCTTTTTGCCAACGTTATTTACGAAGGTGAAGAGTTCTTTTATATTGCTTTTTAGTCTTCCGTGAAAACCCGTACCATATACAGCATCGACCACAACATCACATTGGCTTATTGCAAGGTATGCAGATTTCGGTTCGATTTCAAAGTCGATAACGGCAATCTCTCTTTCACAGACGCGGTTGTACATTGAAACCGCCTCGGGTGTTTTGGGTGCACCGCTGACAAGAACGACCGCACAATCTACGCCGTTATCAAAAAACTTTCTCGCCACAACAAAGCCATCACCGCCGTTATTGCCGTTTCCACAAAGTACTACCATCTTTCCCGAGGTTATGCCATACTGCTTTCTGAGCACGTTATATGCCGCACTACCCGCATTTTCCATCAGGCGCAGATAGGTAATACCTGCTCTGTCTGACATCTGTTCAATTGTTTTCATTTCAGCCGAGGTGAATATCTTTTCCACAAGCTCACCACCATTTTTATTTTATATTATGAGTATAGCACAATTTTATCTTCTTCACACAAAAACAACCGCCAAAACGGCGGTTATTTTTAAAATTAGCCTTCGATTATCTCGAGTCGGGCAAAATTGCTCATAAGCTTTTTGGTTCCTGCATTATCAAACGCGATTTCCAAAAGGTTGTCGTTGCCCATTTTGGTAACGGTTATTATCATTCCGCGGCCAAAGGTTTTGTGGCTTACAAGCTGACCGCTCTTGTAATTTGCAGGCGGTGCTTTGGGGGTATTTTGAGCAGCCGCCATTCTTGCATAGTTTGGAGTGTAGGATGACGGTTTGTGGGTTACGGTTTGCGTTACAGACATTGTTGTTTTTGCCGCATCCTCGCAATCTATGAGCGATTTCGGTATCTCTCGCAAGAATTTCGAGGGAACGTTTCTCTGGGTAGAGCCATAGAGCATTCTTGTCTGCGCGTTTGTAATATAGAGCTTATTCTTCGCTCTTGTTATCGCAACGTAGGCAAGTCTTCTCTCCTCTTCGAGCTCGGACTGACTGAACATTGACTGTACTCCCGGGAAAATGTTATCCTCCATACCGTTTATGAAGACGTATGGAAACTCAAGTCCTTTGGCAGAGTGTATGGTCATCATAGTTATACAATCTGCATCGGGGTCATAGTTGTCGAGTTCGGTAAACAGCGAAACCTCTTCCAAAAATCCTGCAAGCGAGGGCTCGTCGTTTTCTTCGCAGTATTTCTTTACGTTTGACATAAGCTCGTCAACGTTTTCGAGTCTGGTGAGTCCCTCATCACCCTGCGCCTTGAGGTAGGTGCGGTAGGTACTGTTTTCAAGCACTTGCTCCAAAAGCTCGTACAAGGGAATGTCGTCGGCTTTCTCCATAAGTTCTGAGAGCATCTTACAGAAATCTTCGAGAGCGTTGCCCTTTCTCGAAAGGTCGGCATAGTTTTTGGCATTTGCCATAACCTCAAAAAGACTTATTCCAAGTCCATTTGCTATACGTTGTGCGGCCTCTACCGTTGCATCGCCTATTCCCCTCTTGGGCTCGTTTATAATGCGCTTTAGTCTGAGGTCATCTGCGGGGTTATTTATCACCTGCAGATATGCCATAACGTCCTTTATTTCCTTGCGTTCATAGAATCGATGTCCACCGATTATTCTATACGGAATGGAGGCTCTGACGCAATATTTCTCAAGGTTGTTGGAAAGGGAGTTCATTCGATAGAGAATAGCATGGTCGGAGAATTTTTTGCCCTTTGCTACGTTATCTAGTATTGTCTGACCAATAAACGCCGCTTCGCTCTGTTCCTCGGGGGCTCTATACCAATATATCTTGTCTCCCTCACCGTTGTCGGTCCAGAGGTTTTTACCCTTTCTTTCGGTGTTGTTTGCAATCACCGCATTTGCGGCATCGAGGATATTTTGGGTGCTGCGGTAGTTTTGTTCGAGTCTTATTACCATAGCATCGTCGAACTGTTCCTCAAAATTGAGGATATTTTCTATGTTTGCACCTCTGAATTTGTAGATACTCTGGTCGTCATCGCCTACGACGCAGATGTTTTTATACGTTTCGGAAAGAAGCTGTACAAGTCTAAACTGTGCGTGGTTTGTATCCTGATACTCGTCCACCATTATGTATCTAAAGCGGTTTTGGTAGTAGGAAAGAACATCGGGATTTTCTTCGAAAAGTCGCACGGTTAGAGATATGATATCGTCAAAGTCGAGTGCAGTATTAGAGCGCAGTACCCTTTGATATTCATAGTAAATCTGTGCGGTGACTTTTTTGCGATAATCAACTCCCGCTTCATTCAGCACCATTTCGGGCGTTTTGAGAGAGTCTTTATATCTTGATATTGCACCTGCAACGCTTTTGGGAGCGAACATCTTTTCGTCGATATTTAGATTTTTGATAATATCCTTTACTACTCTCAAGCTATCGTCGGCATCGTAGATACCAAACTTCTTGTCGTAGCCAATCTTGTCGATATCCCTACGGAGTATGCGCACACAAGCAGAGTGAAAGGTGCTGGCAAGAATGTCGTTTGCATCCTCTCCAAGCATTGTCACAAGTCTTTCCTTGAGTTCGCCAGCCGCCTTGTTTGTAAAGGTTATGGCTAGAATATTCCAAGGACGTATCGGGCGCATTGCGCAAAGATTTGTCAGACGAGCCTCATCGGTTATATTGCCCTTTGCAGCCTCTTCTAAAAAAGCCATATCGTCTTCTGTAATGCTGTCGGGCATAGCGGTACTGTTATAACCGTTTCCGTATTTTATCATATTTGCTATTCGGTTTACGATAACGGTGGTCTTTCCGCTACCTGCACCCGCAAGGATGAGTATGGGGCCGTCAATCTGAAAAACCGCCTTGCGTTGCATAGGATTCATTCTCTTGAACACCGCGTCGAGTGCGGCTTTTTTCAGTTCTAAAAATCTATTATAATCTACGCTCATATTTTCTCCGTTCTATCTACCGCACTTTTTGATATCCTGCAAAAATTTTTCACAGTCGTCGACTACATCTGTCGCTTTTTCTTCGGGTATTATACTTCCTTTGAGTTTTTCGAGCAGTTTTTTATCTATCTTTCCCGAAGTCACTCCGTTTTCGATAGCAAAGTTCAAGGTCGCGCGAAAAAGTCCATCACCGATACTATTCCACAAAACCTGCGGTGTATCAACGTTCAAAACATACAGCTTGTCCTTCATTGAAAATATAGAATATCCCAAAACGTCGTCCTTGTCCTTTGCGGCAAATATTACTATATTTTCGGTATAATCAACACCTTCTTTTGCGGATATTTCCTTTATCTTTTCGGTGTCGGTTTCTCTCGTCATTACTATCATAATTATATCTCCGTTAAAAAGGAAAGGGTTATCCCCTTTCCCTTTTGTTATTTATTACGCTTGAGATCGTACCACTTATCGCTTTTCTTCTTTTTTGCTATTCCGTAGTCCTCAAAATCTGCATATTCGTCATATTTTTTATTGTTACGTTTGGGCTTTTCTGTGGGGGTAAAGGTCGTGTTCTTTTGGGTATTCTTGCGGTAGGGTTTCTTTTTCGGTTCGTCTTTACCAAAGTTTCTGGAAATCTTCTCCTGCAAAGCAACGTCCTGTTTGAACTGAGAGGTCTGGGTTGCAAATCTCGAGGTCAAAAGTTCAATTTCTCTTGCAGTTAGATATCTATACTCACCAGGTTGAAGCACACCGAGTCTTACGGGACCGACGGAGATTCTCTTGAGTCGGCTGACTGTGAGTCCTACGCTCTCACACATCTTTCTTATCTGGCGGTTTCTGCCTTCGCGGAGGGTTATCTGCATAACCGAACGCTCGTTTGCTTTTTCGAGCACTACAACCTCGCAAGGCTCCGTCCTTCTATCATCTATAACTACACCGCTTGCAAGCTCTGTAACCTGCTCATCGCTGACGGAATTTTTGACGGTTACGCGATACACCTTTTCGACCTTATATTTAGGGTGCATCATAAAGTTTGCAAACTCTCCGTCGTTGGTCATTATGAGAAGTCCCTCGGAGTTTTTGTCAAGTCTGCCGACGGGATAAATGCGGGTACCAACGTCAGACACAAGCTCATCAACAGTCTTCCTTCCGAGCTCATCCTTTAGAGAGGTCACGTATCCGCGCGGTTTGTTGAGCGCTATGTAAACGCGGGTTTTCTTTCCGCCCGTATAAACGCGCTCTCCGTCAACTGTGATTACGTCGCGGTTTGGATTTACAGCAGCACCGATTTCCGCTTTTCTGCCGTTTATCTTTATTCGTCCCTGACGCACAAGCTCCTCTGCGTTTCTTCTCGAGGTATAGCCACAGTCAGAGAGTGCTTTTTGAATCCTTATTTTTCCGAGTTCTGCCATAATTATCTACCTTTACTTTTTTATCCATCCGAAAAGGCTATCCAAAAATTTTTGGAATCCGGTCTTTTCGGTTGTGAGTCTTTTTACGTCGGTCTGCGCAACAAGGTCTACCCTCGCTAGTTCCACCGAGCCGAGAGTGTACACCACCTCGCCCATAATGTCGCCGCAGTTTACGGGAGCATAGGCAAAAGGAGCAATAACAACGGATTTTTCAACCCTTGAAAGCTCACCTATTGCCAAGGTTGCAGTAGGGGTGGTTGACGGCACCAGATTTACAGAGGATGTCGTTCCTCCTGTGACCTTTACGACATAGTTTGCTCCTTCGTCAAGCTCTAACTTCGCCAAAGTATCAAAGGCTTCGTTGTAGAGCTTTGTGTGGTCGTTCCAATCGTTAGGAGCGTTTAGTGTAACACAGATTAGCCCAACGCCGTTTCTTTCTGCCGCGGAAACGAGGCATCTGCCCGATTTTTTGGTAAATCCCGTTTTCACGCCTATCGTTCCCTCATAGGTTCTGAGGAGTCTATTGTGATTGTACAGCGTACGTTTATACGGCGGGTTGCCAAACTCGACCGAAGCTGTTATACATTTGCAGATGTTTTTAAAACCTTCGTTTTTCATCGCATAGTATGCGATTGTAGCGAGTTCTTTTGCAGTTGTGTGATGCTCTTCGTCATCTAGTCCGGACGGGGTTTGAAAATTTGTATTTACAAGCCCCATTTCTCTTGCCCGCTCGTTCATAAGCCGACAAAAGTCCTCAACACTTCCTCCCACACGAACTGCAGCGGCATTCGCTGCATCGTTTCCGGAAGAAAGAAGCATCCCATAGCAGAGCGTTCGAAGCGTCACCTTATCGCCTTTTTGAAGCCCCATCGAAGAGCCTTCCACCATAATGGCACTTGAATCCACCGTGAAATACTCATCGAGGTCAAGACCGCTTTCCAGCACCACCAGAGCAGTCATAATCTTGGTCGTACTTGCCATCGGTAACACGGTGTCTGCGTTTTTTTCATAGTAGACGCGCCCGTTGTCGATGTCAATCACAACTGCCGCTTGTGCCGAAACGTCGGCTGCGTTTACTGTATACAGCGGCGAAAAAGCCATTAAAACCACGATTATTGTACAAAGTATTTTACGAAACAACAAAACCACTCCTATATTCCTTCTTGTGAATATATATGCAGTGAGCGGTTTTGTTTATACTGTTAATTACTCGTGTCGGACTGTGCCTTGTCTTCCTTCTTCTTGGGAATCATTGACGATATTTTATCAATAAGCTCAGGCACAAGGTTTACAACCTTATCAGCTGTATTGTTGCTCGAAGACATCTGCATAAGTCTTACGTCACCGCCCGAAACCACGATAAACGCGAGAGGCTGTATAGAAACACCGCCGCCGCTTCCTCCGCCAAAAGCTTCCTTCTGACTATTGGCAGGAAAATCCGAGCCGCCCGAGCCAAAGCCGAAAGAAACCTTGGAAATCGGGATGATTGTTGTGTCTTCGTTTACTGTGATGGGGGTTCCTATAATTGTGTTTACGTCAACAAGCTCTCTGAGCTTTTCCATTGATGTTGCCAAAATGTCCTGTATAGATTGATTAGCCATTGTTCAAAGCACCTTCCTTAGTATTTTTATTATTAGTTTGTGTTCTATTTTTATCCGCCGAGCCATGACCCGCCCTTTTTGCCATCTCGAGAAGGAAAACTATTCCCGCTCTGAGAAGATTGAAAAGCGACATCTTTGCCTTTAGCGTTATATCATAAGCATCTTTTTGTGCGGTAAAATCGGGAACTATCTCTATAGTTTCGAATTTCACCCTATACAGATTTGCGAGCGTTCCCAAGACGGGGTATGCCACGGCGTTTGCCGTTCCGAAAGCGACTCCCGTTTCATATGGGTCGTCCCTTGCTATCTTCCAGAAAACACGGACTCCATAAAAGGAAAGATGTTTTGAGATTATCTTCCCTGCCTTTAGTCCTGAGGAGCCCGCGTCGCAAACGAGCTTTATAATTTCAAAGAAATCCTTTTTTTCTTTTTTTGTTGAAGTGGTCTGATTGTTTTCCTTTTTCTTCTTTTTCTCTTTTTGAGGTTTTGAAGAATCGTAAACAAGAAAACGAACAAACAAAATCCGCAACCACAACCGCGTTGAAGCACCGTCATAGCGGATGTGAAGAGCTATCGGGACGAAAAGCAGGACTGCAACAAGTGCTGCTATCGCCGCGGTTATTATCCAGCCCATACCTCTCTCCTCGGTTTATTATTCTTCGGTATCCGTTGTTTCTTCCTCAAAGCCGGACACTATTTCACTAGCAGGCACAAGCTCGTCCAGAGAACTCATCGAAAAACAACGCAGAAAATGCGGTGTTGTTACGTAGGTTATCGGTCTGCCGGGAATGTTTAGTCTATCCGCTTCCTCGATAAGTCCTTTTTCGCAGAGAGAAGATACAGAATAGTAGCTATCAACTCCTCTGACCTGATCAACAAAGCTCTTTGTGACAGGCTGATTGTATGCAACAATCGCAAGCGTTTCAAGCGCAGACTGCGAAAGGGGTGTGTTGCGCTTTATCTCGAGGAGATTTTTAACATATGGAGCAAACTGTTTTTTTGTACAAAGCTGATACGAGTCGTCAAGTTGTATAAGCTCAATAGCACTGTTGCTGTCTACCAGGCGGTCCGCAAGCATTTTCAGTGCTCCTGCTACCGTCTTTGTATCTGCTTCAACCGCCTGAGCGATTTTAGCGAGCGGTACAGGCTCTCCGCTAGCGAAAAGACACGCTTCGACCGCGGATATCATCTCATTTATTGTCATCTTTTTTCCTGCCTCCGCTTCTGTCCATTATTATCTCATCGTTTTCGACCTTGAGTCTTCCTGCTTTTACAAGCTCAAGTATTGCCAAAAACGTTGCCACTCTTTCGGAACGGCTCTTTGATTTCTCGAAAAATCCCAAAAATTTCATTCTGGAGCTTTTGTAGAGCTTTTTTAGTACGAATATTATCCTCGAAGATACCGAAACGATTTTGTGGGTAACAATCGGTGTAAACCTCGTTTGGTCGGGAGGAAGTTTTGTTTTTATCTTTCCTGTCATACTTGTAAACGCTGCCAAGAGTTCGTCTGCAGTATGCTTTCCCATATAGGTCTTATCGGTTTCGATTTCGGTGGGTTTTCGGCAGAAAATATCATTTCCGCAAAAGCGTTCACCCAAAAGCCGTGCCGCTGTTTTGCAAAGGCTATATTCTATCAGCTCTCCCGTGAGTTCTTTTTTGAGTTCGTCGCCCTCTTCGTGCTTGGGCAAAAGCGAAACTGTTTTGATATGAATGAGTCGCGATGCCATTTCGAGAAATTCTCCCGCAAACTCCATATCCATACTCTTTGCCGCTTCGAGATAGTTCATATACTGCTCTAAAAGGCTACTTATCTCGATGTCAAAGATATTCATTTTGTGTTTTGAAATCAGGTGCAGAAGAAGATCAAGAGGACCTTCAAACTGCTCCAGCTTGAAGCTGAGCGTTTCCACTCTTTCACCGCCTATTAAAACAGGATGTTGAGCATACCGTCGAATACAAAGCTTGCAACCAATCCCAAAGGCTTATCCAATGCTCCCGAAACGATGAGCACCATAATGCCAAGAGATATGTATCTTTCATATTCCATAATCTTGAAATAGTACCTTTCGGGCAGGAAGATGAGAAAGATTCGTGAGCCATCGAGGGGCGGGAGAGGTATCATATTGAACACGCCAAGACAGATGCTTATCCACGCTATCAAAAACAGCACCTGCACTATGCCATAGGTAAAATCGTTTGTAACTGGAACAAGTCTTGCTATAAAAAGAAGAAAAAACGATACCACGAAATTCGAAAGCGGGCCCGCCAAAGCAGACAGCGCCATTCCCATTTTTCTGTTTTTGAAGTTATACGGGTTTATCGAAACGGGCTTTGCCCATCCAAAACCGCCGATAAGCAAACAAATCGAACCCATAATATCAAGATGTCTCAATGGGTTTAGTGACAGTCTGCCCTGATACTGTGCCGTTTTATCCCCTAACAAAGAGGACGCAAAGGCGTGGGCACATTCGTGTATTGGAAGTAAAAAAAAGATACAAATGAGTCTTGCTACTATTTCTGTTGGTGAAAAATCGAACACTTTTTTCCTCCTGGATTTGTCTAATAAGTATATCTCATTTCATTATACATTTTTCCGAGAGAAATTACAAGCAAATTGAGAATTATTTGAAAAATATTCTAATTTTTGTTGCATAATTCTGGCATCGACCTCAATACTCTTGCTTTTACAACCGAAATAAGCTATAATTATTGCATAAATCTGTGCGAAAGGAGTGACAAAATGGCTCAAAACCCAAATCGTTTCACAGAGCAAAAAAACCAAAACGGTACTCCCACTCGTTTGCTTGAAACCATTAAAAGCCTTTTGGAATCAGGCACGGTTTACGACTTATTTTACTACATCGGAATGATCTTTCTCAGGTCGTTTTTCAAGATATATAAAGACATTTCAAGAAAGCTTTTGAACTTTACAGTAAAGCGCGGAAAAATCTTGCTGTCGCGCCTATCAAATCTTATCAAAGGACTTCGACATATTACAGAAGAATTTGTAAGCGCTATACTTTTGCTGTTCAGATTGCCTATCCGCTTCTTAATCAGAATGATAGATGCGTTCAAGGTTGGCGGGATTTCGGGTATGTTTGGTGCGGCACGTAATATGATAAAAAACGGATATGCCGCATTTTTCAAGGAAATTCGCGTTGTTTTGTGCTATGCCGCTCCTTTGGTAGCTTTTGTTTTTCTTCTAAATACCGTTTCGAGCTTTACCAGCTCACAATACGTTCTTGCTATCAATTATCAAGGTCAGCTTGTGGGTTACGTTTCAAACGAAGCGGTCTACAACGAAGCCGAAAGGCTGATGCAGGACCGAATAATTTACAACGATACTGAAAAGCAATATACCTTTACACCCGATATCGAGGTAACCACTCTTTCTAACGTTGCGAAGCTGTCTGACGAATATGAGCTTTGCAACAGAATGATTGAGGCAAGCGGTACTGCTATCAGCGAAGCGTATGGACTCTACGTTGACAGTGAGTTCTACGGTGCTACTACCGACGGAGCTACTCTCGCGCAGGTGCTCGAGGGAATGCTCGACGAATACGAAACAGGTGCTGAGGGCGAAACCGTGAGCTTTGTAAACGACGTTCAGGTGAAGGACGGTCTGTACCCCGAAACGAGTATCGTAGACTGCAGTGTTCTCGAAAAATTGGTACTCTCTGACATCGAAGGTCAGCGCACCTACGTTGTACAGCCCGGTGATGCACCGACGCTTATTGCACAAAAGAACGGTATCCCCTACTCCACCTTCAAGGCTCTAAACCCAGGCATAGAAGATATTTGTATGCCCGGTCAGGTGGTCATCATATCCACTTCAAAACCTTTTTTAGCTGTAAAGACGTCATATATTGAAACTGTTGAAATCGATGTCGACTACAAGATAATCAGCTCAAACAGCAACAAATATTCAAAGGGCACCACAAAGGTTGTTGTTTCGGGAAAGAAAGGCAAGGCGCTTCAGACCGCCGAAAAGGTTTATATTGACGGTGTTCTTTCCACTACGAACGTTATCTCAACCGTTGTCACAAAAGAACCCGTAAACCGCGAAATTATCATCGGAACCTACGTTAACACCACCGCTTCTACGGGTAGCGGAACATACAGCGGAAAGTTTATCTGGCCTGTCGACGGAGGATACGTTAGCTGTCATATCAACGGCTACAAGGGTCACACAGGTATGGATATTGCCGCAGCTAAGGGAACTAACATTCGTGCTTCGCTATCGGGACGAGTTATTACGGTAAAGAAGCTCACCTACGGCTATGGATATCACATCATAATCGATCACGGAAACGGCGTACAGACGCTCTATGCTCACTGCAGCAAATTACTTGTGGAGCTCGGTGACTACGTTGAACAGGGTGATATAATCGCAAAGGTCGGCTCTACAGGAAACTCCACAGGACCGCATTGTCACTTTGAAATACGCATAAACAAAAAGTATATGAACCCCGCAAACTACATCGGTTCAAAATACAGCAGATGAGAAAACGCGCTTGTGATAGATTCTATCACAAGCGCGTTTTTATCAGCTATTCAAATACTGCGCCATCGGGTACGAGCCCGCTCACTCTACTGGAGTTTTCGGCGTCGAAAATCAGTTTATCGCCGTCGATGATAAAGGTAAAATGGTACCTATCATCACTCGTAGTAAGTACTATAGTTTCACCGTTGTTTTTATAGAGACCGTAGTTAGCGTAGGAACTAACCGCTGAGAAGCTGAAGCTTCCCGTACCATCCTCACGCAGTACCAAAGAGGGCGGGAAAATCTCGGACGAGAGGTAGTAATGGTAGGTTTTCTCCCCGACATATTCGTCCCACAGAGCCGCCGTAAGTTTAGCTGTGGTGAGTTCGCGTTTCTGTGCGCAGGTTATAACAAGCCAGTTTGACCTTTCCCCTCCGTATTCGTTTTTGGCATGGAGAGAAAGACGCATTTCCTCGTCACCCACGAAAAACTCGCCTACCGTGACCTTTGAGGAATTTGGCACAACCGAGAGTAAAAGCGAATAGTCATCAAACAAATTTTCGTCGAGGTTTTGTGCAAGTGTCAGCAAATCTCCGCCGTTTTTGAAGGTTATGAAGTCGTATTTCTTAGCAAAATCCTCGAAGTCCTTTTTTGTATCGAGTCTGAAAATCGGTTCAAAGCGAATCGAGCTTATCGGGGAGATTGCATTCCCGTCAAAGTATAGACGGCTCTTCTGCTCGTCGGTCATATCGTTTAGCTCGATTATATCGTCCTGATAGAAGTTCCCGTAGTCAAGGATGAAATCTATCCAGATATTTTTCTCCAACTTCAAGGTATAATACCCGCTCTTTGACACGTCAAAATTTGCAAGGTCGTAGGTCATTACTGTGCTGTCGTGTGCAGGGATAAGAAGTGCAATATCGATGACCGGTTCATCTTTCTTTGCACAGCTAAAGGAATTTCCCAGACCATTGGAATACAGAAGATCAAAACCATATCCAATGCCGTGTTCTTCGCTACTGTTGTTTTTCCATTCAACCTTAATATACGGGTTTTCACCGAAATTGTAACCAACTATCGAGACTGTGAGTCCCCTATATTCAGAATTAGACGAAAGCACGCGAAGTATACCGTCGATGTAGTTGAAGTCAAAGTATTCCCGTATCTTTTCGGGGTTTTTGACCTCATAGGAATAACTCGGTTTTACACCGTCATCTATCCAAACCTCACTGCAATCGGCATTGAAACAGAGCATTGTTGGATTCGAGTCATCGTAGCGAAGAACAAGGCGGTTTGTCTTATCGCGGTCCTCGGAACGCGACTTTGAAACGGGATATTCCTCCACCCAAAGACTCTTTAGCGCGCTTACTATCTCGGTCGCGTTTGACCCGTAGCGCGTATCGTTCTCTCCGTCGGCGATGATTATTACCGAGCTGACATCGTTTAGCACTTTATTATTGTCTTCGATGTCGGTGATTCTCATTCCCGCGGGGTTTGTGAGAAGGCAGACTGTGAGCACTATACTCAAAGCGATTGCCACCACAACAACCCAAAAGGCAGGTTTTTTGTAGTTCATCACCTTTTTGACGCGCTCTTTTACACCAACTTCACCAAAAGCGAGAGGACAAGCGGCAATGCGCTTTCTTTCAACGCTGTTTTTGACAAGCGCCAGAGAGTATTCTCTGCGCTCGGTGTCACCAAGCTCCTTGATAACCTTTTCGTCGCAGGCAAGCTCGATATCACGGCACAAAAGCACAAATGCTAGCCACATCAGCGGGTTAAACCAATACACAGACAAAAGCAGAAAGGCAAAGGGTTTTATCAGATGGTCGCCGCGCTTTATGTGGGCTCTCTCGTGCAAAAGGCAGTATTCGCGTTCCTCGTCCGAAAGATTATACGGAAGATAGATTGTTCTGCCAAGTATAAAAGGGGTCTGCACGGTCTCGCTCTCAAACACGCCCTTTTCGAGCATTGTTGCGGTGCGAAGCTTTATTTTTAGCAAGACAAAGCTGATAACCGCATATAAAAGCATTGCGACAATGCCGAGAATCCACATGTTTGCCATAACTGCTTCAACTATCTGCAAGGGATTTATACTTGTCAGGGTGTCAGTTTTGGGTGCGAAGCTTTGTGAAATAACGGGATTAACCGCGTAGTTTAGCACAGAAATCCCCGTATGCACCTCGGGGTTTCTCTGCATAGCGATATCTGGCGGTATTGTTTCAACGCTCGGTATGAGACTCAAAACGCTTTCAAAAGAAAACGGGAGCACAAGTCTGATTCCCACAAGTGCCCAAAGAGTGCAACCGACCCACTTGGGTAATTTTTTGATGAGTGGGCGCAGTAGAACGAGAGCGAGAACAATCCATCCTGCCGTGATGCTCATATTCAGCAGACTTACAAAAATTTTCTCCATAGGCTCACTCCCCTATTATCTTCATTATCTCGGCAAGCTTTTCGTCGCTGAGATTCTGCCTCTTTGTAAACGCTGCGAGAAAAGCGGGAAGCGACCCGCCAAAGCGCTTTTCCATCAGCTCGTCGAGCTCGGCAGTCTGCGCTTCTTCGCGAGAAACGAGCGAGGTTACTACCGCTCCCTCGTTTTTTAATACTCCTCTCTCGGAAAGTCTTCGTATAACCGTGTAGGTTGTGCCCTTGCTCCAACCGAGATTATCCTTGCACAATTTCACAAGCTCGGTGGAGTTTATCGGCTCATTCTCCCACAGAATAAGACAAAATCTGTATTCGCTTTCAAAAATCTTTGGCGTTTGCATATCTACACTCCTTTTGAGGTTTAATTCATTCTACCAATAGTTTAACGCGTTCTACCTATTTTGTCAAGTAATTTTTTGAATTTTTAAAACCACCCGTGACTTTAGGTTATCACGGGTGGTTTCATTATGTTAATTATTCGCCCATCGAGATAAAGGGGTTGATTTCGTTGCCCATAGCCTGCGGGAGTTTTCCATCCCATTTCTTTATCTTCTCGAGTTCTATGTACTGCGGGTTTTTGGAAAGTGCTTCTTGTATCTTTTCGATTGCGTAAGCTTCGGAGTCGGCAATAACTCGGTTACTGTCTGCCTTTGCTTGTGCTTCGATTACAGTCTGCTTTGCTTGTTCTTCCTTCTCCTTGGTCTTGTTCTGTGCTTTGAGCGCCTCTTGCTCTGCTACAACCTTTGCGCGAACAGCCTCCTCAAAGGAATCGTCGAAGTCGATGTTGACGATGGAAAGGGATATTACCTGAACTCCATAGTCTGCAAGTTGCTCGCTGAGCGCCTTCTCAACCTCTTCCTGCAGTGCATTTCGGTTCTGGACAAGGTCTTCGGCGCGGTACTGACCGATTTCGTTTTTGAGGATCGTATTCACTCTTGGCATAATGAGTTTATCGGAAACGTTTGATATTCCGACGTTTCTCTGTAGTTCTGCCGCACTGCTCTTGGTTACCACGTAGTTTACCTTGAGGTTTAGCGCTTCGACGGTCTGTGTGTCGCTTGTGTACGCGGTGGTAGTCAGTTCAAAAACCTGCTCTCTTACGTCTACGAGCACCACCTGCTCTACAAAGGGAACCTTGAAGTGAAGTCCCGCTTCTGTATTGACGTCGACTATCTTTCCAAACTGATATCGAAGGCCTATATATCCCTCGGGTATGGTAGCAAAAGAGGAAAATCCAACAACTGCAACAAGCGCAACAGCTGCCACGATTAACACAAATTTAAACGACTTTTTCATTTTCATTTTCATTCTCCTTTTTTAAGTACTTTAATTATCTCATAGGTATATGCAGTGTGGTAGTCCTTTGTGGGATACATAGCTTCTGCCAACGCTTTATCCACAAAGTTTTCCTCCTTCATATCCTGTGCATAGACTTTTCTTCCGATGATTACAAGGTCGGACTCTGCAAAATACATTGTGTTATTTCCATATACAGGTGTCAGACCGCTGTTTTTGATTTTATCCTCATCTCTTCCGCTCACTCTGCCAAGATAGGTGAGCTGCTTTCGATATTGCTCGGGCAAAAAGCAGAATGCGGCATATTCGTTTTCGTCGACGAATTTTTTTGTATATCTCTGAGGGCGGATAACTGTTGTAATGAGGGGTTTGTTCCAAATATGTCCCAAGCTTCCCCAGCTCGCAGTCATACAATTTGACGCTTTTTCATCACCCGCACAAACCAAAAACCACTTGTTTGCAATCAAATCGAAAACGTTTGAATCCATCTCATATGGCGATATTTCTCTAAAGCTCATAGTTTCCTCCAAAATATTCTATTTAATTAATTTTAACACTTTTTAATTTTTTTGTAAACACCATTGAAATTATCCGTTAATTCTATATAATTATATGTAGAGAGATTTATTTTGTATTACGAAAGGTGGCGTTTGTATGAACAGATTTACCAAAGCGATGGCTATTGCATTAGCTGCTACTGTTTTGCTGTCTTTCATCGTTTCCTGCACACCTTCTCAGACGCAGGGTGACGTTTCACAAAACGCGTCCTCCGACACCGAAAAGGACACTGTGGGTTATCCGAGCTATACCACCGACAATTCTACCTTCTGGACCCCGATATATCTCACGACCTCTGCGATGAAAAAGGAGTCGTATTTTGGGGCATCTGCCAACAACGCCAAGAGCGATATTGTTGTTCTCGGCAAGGCTCCCGACACGGTATTCGTTTCTACAACCGATGCAGGTGTACTGAAGAGTCTTGATGCTGCAACGCTTTGGCAAAACAGTTCGATAGGCATAAATTCTCTAGGGATAGATGCACTCGCCGCCGACCCCAACAACCCCGATATTATTACCGGTGCTTGTACAAGCAGTACGAAAGCAAACGGAATTTACATATCCGAAAACGGCGGACAAACCTGGTCCTTCATAAACAGCAGTCCCGAGTTGGTCATAAATTCAAAGGTTGAGCTTCTTTTTGACAGATCGAGCTACAACTCCCAAACAGACAGCAGTTCCGTCATATATCTGCGGATGTCTCAACCCTCCGCTGACGGAGAAAGTCTTCTGATGCGCTCCGACGATTCGGGTATGAATTTCAAGGTCATCAGAACCATAGACGAGGATGCAAAAATCGCGATACACCCCACTAAAAGCTACGTTTACCTTGCCGACAAAACGGGCTTTTATTACAGCATCAACCGTGGTTTTTCCTTTGAACCTGTTATGGAGGGCAGCTTCACCGACGTGTTGGTTTCCCCTGCCGAGCCTGATACCGTTATGCTCGTTACCGCAGACGGAAAGCTCATCACCAGCCGTGACAGCAGAAGCGGTTTTGAAGAAGGCTCTAAAACTCTCCCCTCAGGCATCACAGGAATTTGTGTTTCTCCGTTAGACATAAACTTTATGCTTGCATACACCGTTAACAAAAACAAAACCGTTACTGTAGTCTATACTTCCAACGGCGGTGCTAATTGGCACGAAAGTACTTTTTTTGAAAACGCTCACACAATGTCCGAAAAGAACGGTGACGTGCAGTTTGCCTGGAGTCTGACAGATGCCTCTGTAGTTTATGCTATTGTTAACAACTCAATATACAAAAGTCTTGACTACGGTGCGCTGTTTACCTGGAGCGGAAACGGTGATGACAGCTTTGATATGAACGGCAAAGCGTCACAAAACATCCACAGCCCGTCATATCTCGCATTTGCTGTCAACCAAAATACCATCGCGCTGACAACAGACGGAGGCTCTGTTTGGTCAATAAACACATACCCGGACTTTTCCTCTCGTCTTAGCATTAAATCCATTTACCCAATAACCCGCTCTGTGCTTATTGCGATAGTCGAAAACACACAAAGCGGTGTATATTCGCTCAGAATCTCGACCAATGGCGGTGAGTATTTCAACCCAACCGGTGTTGAGTGTGCGGAAAATGCCTATTTTTACTCCGACCCATCGGATAAAAATATAATATTTGCATCAAATCTTCGTAGCACTGATGGAGGTCAGAATTGGAAGGAAATGAGCGGTTGTGATTACGTTTTGACACACAACCCCGTTTCTCCAAACGAGCTATTCGGTGTTAAAGGAACCTCCGTGGTAGTTTCCTACGACAAAGGAAACAAGTGGCAAAGGCTTGTAAACGCCGGGGCTCCTATTTTGGACCTTTCCTATGACTATCTGCAATCGGCTGTATATGCCGCCGTAGGCGATGGTCTTGTAAAGTATTATATCAAGGAAAACAGACTCGAGAGCTGCATCTCCTCTGCATTTTCCAATGTGTTTGGTGACAACATCATTTCTCTGGTGGAAACCGACCCCCTCTATCCCAACGTCGTATACGCCGGTGGAAAAAGCGAAGATTATGCAAACGATTGCTCAATTTTGATTTCGGAAAACAGCGGTAAAAACTGGTATGTCGCTTCATCTACTAAATCCAACCAAACTCTTGCATCTGCTTGTCAGGGCGGTATTCAGCCGGTAGATATGGTACTTACGGAAAACAGAGAACTCGTAGTTTTCTCCGCAAAGTTTGGAATTCACAAGTTCAGCGCGTATAAACCAGAACGATAAGGCAGGGTACTTATGAAACAGATTGCAAAAGAAGAACTAATAAAAAGCATTGGTGATTTTTCTCTACCAAAATATAACGAAATCCCGAACGTCGGCCTGTATCTTGAGCAGACCTCAAAATACGTGTCGGAATTCTCGCTTTCGTTACTGGGGGGCACTGTCACGGGATCTATGATCGGAAACTACGTGAAAATGGGACTCTTGTCAAACCCTATAAAAAAGCAGTATGATCGCAATCAAATTGCATATCTTATATTTATATCAATAGCAAAGACGGTTCTTTCTATGGATGATATAAAGCTTCTTATAGAGATCCAAAAGAAAGCCTACGATCCTCAAAAGGCATATAACTATTTCTGTGCGGAGCTGGAAAATACGCTGTCCTACGTATTTGAAATACGCGAGGCCATCAACCTTATCGGAGATGATGAATCCGAGGAAAAGCGCCTTCTGAGAAACGTCATTATTGCTGTTGCTCACAAGGTGTATCTGGATAAATATTTTTCTTCCCTGCACGAAAAAAATGAGCCGTAAAATATTGACTGTCGCTATCCAATTTGATATAATATTTTTATTTTAAAACACCTCGGAGGGATAAATTATGGATACCAATAAACGCCCTGACGATATGCTCCGCATAACCACCAAAGAGTTGGCTGATGCGTTTATCGAAGAGCAGATAAAACAAGTTCGTGCACAGGTTGGTGACAGAAAGGTTCTTTTGGCACTTTCCGGCGGCGTCGACTCTTCTGTTGTTGCAGCATTGCTTATAAAGGCTATCGGCAAACAGCTCGTTTGCGTTCACGTTAACCACGGCCTTATGCGCAAGGATGAGTCTGAAAACGTCATCAAGCTTTTCGAAGGCGAACTTGACGCTAACCTTATCTACGTTGATGCCACCGACCGTTTCCTCGACCTCTTGAAAGACGTTAGTGACCCTGAAACAAAGAGAAAGATTATTGGCAAGGAGTTTATTGAGGTATTCGCTGACGAAGCAAGAAAACTCGAAGATGTTGATTTCCTTGCACAAGGTACAATATATCCCGACATCCTTGAGAGCATCAAGGCTGCCGAGGGCAAAAAGGCTGTTAAATCCCACCACAACGTCGGCGGTCTTCCCGAAGACCTCAAATTTGAGCTTGTTGAGCCCGTGAAGCTTCTGTTCAAGGACGAGGTTCGCGTAGTCGGTGAGGCTCTTGGTCTTCCTCACGCTATGGTTTACCGTCAGCCGTTCCCCGGCCCCGGTCTGGGAGTTCGTTGCCTCGGTGCTATCACACGCGACAGACTTGCAGCTCTCAGAGAGGCTGACGCCATTCTCCGCGAGGAATTTGACAAGAACGGTCTTGCCGAGAAGGTTTGGCAGTACTTTATCGTCGTTCCCGATATAAAGAGCGTTGGTGTTAAGGACGAAAGCCGTTACGAAGGATGGCCCGCAATCATCCGCGCTGTAAATACAAAGGATGCTATGAGCGCTACTATCGAGGAGATTCCCTACTCTGTTCTCCACAAGGTTACAGAGCGAATCACCCACGAGGTCGACGGCATCAACCGTGTTCTCATGGATCTGACCCCCAAGCCCACGGGAACGATTGAGTGGGAATAATGATAAATTTGCTCGAAAACCCTTATATATCTGGGGTTTTCGGGCTTTTTGTTTTGTCAAGCGTACTACAATCGTACTAAATCGTAAAAGCTGACAGAAGATTTGCTATTTCTTCCTGCTTCTGCGGATAAAGGTGGGAATACGTGTTAAGCGTGGTTTGAACATCTTCGTGCCTAAGTCTTTCGCTGATTGCCTTAATGGGTACGTTCTTTTCTACCAACAGACTTGCGTGACTATGGCGTAAATCGTGTATGCGTATTCTTTTCACACCCGACTTTTCACAATACTTTGTCATCCAACGGTGTAGATTACCTTTGGTATATGAAAAGAGTCTCTGCTTGGGTTTGTAGCCGTACAAATGCGTTGAATACTCTTTGACCTTGTTCATAATATCGGACGGCAAAGACACTATAATGCGGGAGATAAATACCTCCCTTTCTAATCGGGGGTTTGACAGCTTAAACCATCTACATCCGAGAAGCCCTGCCTCGCAGGGCTTCTCTTTTTACCGTCTGTCACGCAAACGAAAAAACAGAATATGACAAATAGTACCGGGTGCACTTCTCTTGACAAGCTTTCGCGCCTGTG
>JAZSNN010000035.1:0-6631 GCA_045536425.1 Oscillospiraceae bacterium | reverse complement strand
CTCACAGAACTGGTCAAAATTGTGGTCAAACCACTTTTGCGAGGGTAGGTCAAACGGCAAATGCTCGTTTTTCCTCCGTTTTTCTCGCGTTTCCTCGCTTTTTTGAAGAGGGGATCGGGTAGCGACCTTTAGCTCCCAAACCACCCGCGCTCCCAGCTGCGCCACACCCGGATATATATTCGATTTTTCAAGTTTTTGCGTGGAAGTGGGACAAACTGTGGTCAAACGCAAATTCCACGCTGTTTTGCGTTTTTATAAAGTGCCGAAAGTCCGCATCGTTAAAGGCTTTTCGGGACTTCCGTAAAATCTCGGCAATTCGTGCTGGGCACGCTCCCAAAGCAAGCGCGCTACCAACTGCGCTACGCCCCGACGTTTTAGTATTTTTGTTTATTGAGACAGTGCGAACATTGTTCGGTCAAAAACACTGTCGGTTTGCTCACGTTTCGTTCGCAACCCTCTGTGTTTTTTCCGACAATCGCCCTCCCTTTATCTGCCACTGGCAGCGGTCGGGCTCTGTCCACTACGCCCCGATATTATATGTATTAAAAACGGTGTCTTTTAGGACACCGTTTTATTATACTCAAACTGCGTTTAATTGTCAAGACAAAGTTGTTACAAACCGACGCGCCTCTTTGAGCAGAGCATCCGTTTCGTTTTCCGCCTTTTCCTCGATGACACATTCGAGCAGGTGTTCAAGCACTTTACCGATTTGTGCGCCCTCTGCAATACCCTCGTCGATGATATCCCTGCCATTAACCGCGAGATGTTTCAGCGAGAAGCAAAGTCCTTCTGCGACCACTTCGTCAATGAGCCTTTCATATTCGAAAAGCTTATCCATATTCTCGCCTGTGCCACAGCCAATGGTGTCAGCCTTCTGCACCTCGACGAGCATACGAAGCCGCCTTTCACCCATCTTTGAAAGCTGTCTTTTCACAAGTTTTTTCTCGGGACGAAGCTCGGTCATATGGTTTTCAATGAGAAAAACAACGTCGTCTAGGGTTTCGTTGTCACACTTTAACCGCCTCAGGATAACCCGAGCCGCCTCTGCGCTCAGCTTGTGGTGACCGTAGAAATGCCCCATTTGGTCGTCGCCCAAAAAGAAACAGTCGGGCTTTGCTACGTCGTGTAAAAACATCGTTAGACGAAGCACAACGTCACAATCTACCGCCTCGACACACCTTGTTATATGCCCGTAAACGTCATAGACGTGATGGAAGTTTTTTTGATCAAAGCCGTCGCAGGCAGAAAGCTCGGGAATAACCTCAAAAACAATATCCCTGCACTCATCGAGCACGGCAAAAACGTTCTTTCCGCATAATAGTTTTTTGAGCTCTACGAAAATCCTCTCTGCCGAAACGTTTTTGAGAAGTCCTTTGCACTTTATCATAGCGCTTTTGGTTTTTTCTTCTATCCCAAATCCCAAAACCGACGAAAACCTAGCAGCTCGGAGAATACGCAAAGCATCCTCGTTAAAACGCGTTTCGGGGTCGCCGACACATCGGATGATGCCAGCCTTGATGTCCGCCATTCCGCCAAAAGCATCGACAAAACCGCCCTCTGAATAGGCAATCGCATTCATCGTAAAATCTCTTCTCGAGAGGTCGTCTTCTATATTATTAGAAAAAGACACAGAATCGGGATGTCTGTGGTCAGAATAGCCCGACTCGGTGCGAAAGGTGGTGACCTCAAACTGTTCACCGTCCAAAATCACCGAAACGGTGCCGTGCTTGATGCCGGTTTCAATAACGGGAAGCTGCGAGAAAACAGCCTTCACCTCTTGTGGCAGAGCACTTGTCGTGATGTCCCAGTCGTTTGCCTGAGTACCCATTATGCTGTCGCGTACAGCGCCTCCGACAGCGTAGGCGGAAAATCCCGCACTCTCGAGCGTAGATATAATATATGAAACCTTTTGAGGCAAGTTCACACCACCACATCCTTTCAATAGAATTGTACGATAAAAAACAACAGCCGTCAACTCTTTACTAAATCGAAAAAATATGCTAGAATTCAAAGGAAAGGATTGATAGTATGGAAAACAAAAAGCTTGATAGAATAAATGCCCTTGCGAAAAAATCTCGCGAAGAGGGGCTAACTGAGGAAGAAAAACTCGAACAAAAGAAGCTTCGCGAGGAATATATCGCTGAATACAGACGAGGACTTGAGATGCAGCTCGAGAATATGTACGTTCTCGACAAAGACGGTAACGAGAGAAAGCTCGAAAAAAAGAACTAAATACAAAATCAGAGCCCACAAAAAATGGGGGCCGATTTTTGTTACTGGCAAATAATCAAAACATCTGTCACAACCGCATCCGCAGTTGTTTCTCTCTGTCATACAGCCACAGCCGTTGTTAGAAGAGAAGAGAGAGCCGCCGCCGTTGCAGCAGAGAAGGAGAAGGATGATGATGATTACCCAAGAGTTGTTGTTACAGCACATAATATGTTGCCTCCTTTAAAATTTGGGGTACACCATATAATATGTGAAACAGAAAAAATGTGTTACAGAATTTTTACTCAAAATCCGTCCAAAATCATATAGAAGGAGTGGTAAGATGTTCAACTTCAAAGGCTTTACCCAAAATGCAAACGACGCGTTAAACCTTGCTATTGAAACGGCTAGCCAGCTGGGCCATACCTATGTGGGCTCGGAGCACGTTTTGATAGGGCTTTTGCGGGAAGAAAGCTCGGTCGCGTGTACAATATTAAATAGCTTTGGCATCCGCCCCGAAAAGATAGAGGACGTGTTGGTAGAAACTGTAGGCAGAGGGGCGGTGTCGGAGCTGTCTCCCCGTGACTTCACCCCAAAGTGCAAACGCATACTCGAACTTGCGGTAGGGGAGGCGGGAATGCTCGGACACAGCTATATCGGCTGTGAACATATATTGATGGCAATTATAAAAGAGGGCGAAAACTATGCACTGCACTTTCTGCGCGACTCGGGAGTTGATACCACCGAGGTCTACGAACGCTGTATGGAAAAGGTTTGTGCAAACTTTCCCTTTTCAGAACCATCAACCGTCACGCCAAAACCCGAAACCAACAAAAAGAATACTTCACTCGTTGCAAAGTACGGAAAAGACCTCACCCAGCTTGCAAGAAGAGGTACTCTCGACCCCGTGCTTTGCCGACAACCCGAGATAGAGCGGGCAATACAAATCCTTTCCCGTCGAACAAAAAACAACCCCTGCCTCATAGGCGAGGCGGGGGTGGGAAAAACCGCGATAGCCGAAGGCTTGGCGCAGAGGATAGTGTCGGGAGACGTGCCCGACGAGCTAAAGAATAAACGTCTGGTGTCGATTGACATTCCCTCGATGGTGGCGGGAACTAAGTATAGAGGAGATTTCGAGGACCGCGTGAAAAACTGTATCGAGGAGATAAAACGGGCGGGGAATATGATTATCTTCATCGACGAGATTCACACCATAGTCGGTGCAGGTGCGGCAGAGGGCGCAATAGATGCTGCAAATATTCTAAAGCCCCCGCTCGCAAGAGGGGAGATACGCTTGATAGGCGCAACCACCCTCAACGAATACCGAAAATATATTGAAAAGGATTCGGCGCTCGAAAGACGTTTCCAAACTGTAATGGTGAAGGAGCCCACCCCCGAAAGCACCGAGGAGATTATCCGCGGACTCAGGGACAGATACGAGGCGCACCACGGCGTCAGAATAAACGACTCGGTAATTCACACCGCGGTGCAGATGGCAAAAAGATATCTGCCCGATAGATATTTCCCCGACAAAGCCATTGACCTGATTGACGAGGGCGCGTCTAGAGTGAGGATGAAAAACCATTCTTCGCCCGATAAGGTGAAAAAACTCGAAGTTGAGCTCAAAAAAACCACCGCCGAAAAACAGGCTTTGATAACAGCACAGGATTTTGAAAGAGCGGCACGGTTTCGCGATAAAGAAAGTGAGCTTTTGCAGAAACTCGACGAGGCGAAGAAAGAGCATAAATATAATAGGGAAAGGGAACTCACCGATGAGGATATAGCAGAGGTGATAGCACAATCGACGGGCATACCCGTAAACCGACTCACCGAGGATGAAAACAAGCACCTCAAAAACCTCGAACAACAGCTGCACGAACGTGTGGTAGGACAGGACGAGGCAATAAACGCCGTTGCAAAGGCTGTGCGAAGAAGTCGAGTGGGACTAAAGGACGAAACCCGCCCGATAGGCTCGTTTTTGTTTCTCGGCCCGACGGGTGTCGGCAAAACCGAGCTTTGCAAGAGTCTGGCAGAAGCCCTCTTTGCGACCGAGGATGCAATAATACGCCTCGATATGTCGGAGTATATGGAAAAGCACTCGGTCTCAAAGCTTATTGGCTCTCCACCTGGCTACGTTGGCTTTGAGGAAGCGGGTCAGCTCACCGAAAAGGTGCGTCGCAAGCCTTATAGCGTGGTGCTGTTTGACGAGATTGAAAAAGCACATCCCGACGTTTTCGACCTTCTTTTGCAGGTTTTGGAGGACGGCACCCTAACCGACTCGCAGGGAAGAAAAACCGACTTCAGAAATACCGTTATTATAATGACCTCAAATGTAGGCGCAAAAAAACTGACCGAGCAAACCACACTGGGCTTCAATACCGACTCCACCGAAGACGATAGAATAAAACGCGAGATACTTTCAGAACTCAGAAAAACCTTTCGTCCCGAATTTCTAAATCGCGTCGACGAAACGGTGGTTTTCAAAAAACTCACAAAGGACCAAATCGAAACGATAACCGAGCTTCTTTTAAACAAACTTTCAAATCGCGTAAAAAAACTCGGCATCGACCTTATCTTTGATAAAACCGCACTGGAACAGATAGCGAAAAAGGGCTTTGACGACCGCTACGGTGCAAGACCGATTCGCCGCGCAATACAAACCGAGATAGAGGACACCCTCACCGACCTTATATTAAATGATAAAAGCCTTGCAGAAAAACCGCTGACCTGCTACTTTGACGGCAAAGAGTTTTGTTTTTCCACTTTGTGAAATTATTGGTAATTAACAAAAAACTATTGCCTTTTGCTTTTTTGGTTGCTATAATAAATGCCGTAGTCAAAAATCGCACAGACGATTTACGACACGAAAAAATTTTTAGGAGGAAAGCAACAATGAAAAAGCTACTTTCAGCAGTTGTTGTGCTTTCCATGATCCTCACACTTGGCACCGCGGCATTTGCAGACAACACCGGAATTGAGATCAAGGAAGGCGAAACCATTGGTATCACAATTACAGTTGATACTACAAATGACGGCGTAAAGGTTACAGATACAAACGGCATACTCAAAATTTCCGAGCCCATCATAATAAACGACACACAGATTGCAGTCAACATCACAGCACCCGAAAAGACTGCAGGCAAAATCACAAAGATTGTTGTAAAGGATAACAACAACAAAATCATCGGCGGTAATACCGAGGAATTTGTGGTAACAGTTGCCGCTCCCGCGCAGCCCGAAAAGCCCGTAGACCCCGAGGTGCTTCCCATCGAGAAGCTCGAGGAGTCCCTTTTGGTAAGCGATAACGTTGCAACCGTAACACTTCAGGGCTACACAGGTATCGCGGCAGAGGTATACAACACCCTCAAGGGTCAGAACTACGATAAAATCGTGCTCGTTCTTGAGAACGGTTCTACCTGGACACTCGTTCGCGGCGACTACACAAAGATGAACGTTACAGCTTCTATCTACTTCGGTGTAGAGACAAGCACAATGCTCACAAAGGTAGTCAATGGTGAAACCGTGAGAGATACAGAGGCAGAGAACAAGGTACTCAAGGCTCTCGGCAATACCAAGGCAGACCCCTTCTACGTAACCATCGATAGCCACTGCAATATCTCCAACGTAGCATCCAAGCCCGAGCTCGTAATCAAGGTTGCAGATTCTTGGCTCGATTACAACAACATCTTCTCTGTAAAAGCATATAGCTTCGACGGAGAAACAGCGAAGAAGGTTGCAGAGAATCTTTCCATCAAGCCCTCTACAGGCAGAATGACCCTCAACCTCACAAAAGCAGGTACCTATGTGTTCGTTGATTCTAATACCTGGGTAAACCTTCAGGGCTCTTCCAACAGCGGCAGCAACCAGAAGCCCAACACAAACACAGGTGCAAACTCCGCGTTGGCAGCAACCGTAGCGCTTGTAGTAATGGCAGGTGCGGCAGCAGCATTCAAAAAGCTCGAAAAATAACACGATATAATAATGTATAAAGTGATTATCGGAAAAACGGCCTAATTCAACAAAGAAGCGCCGCCCCGAATTTGTAACAAATTCGGGGCGGCGCTGTCGTTTTTACCTCGATTTTGCTCCTAAAACCCGCAATTTTCAAGAAAAGTTACAAAAAAATAAAAATTTTTTCGGCTGAAAAACGGCTCTACAAGCCACTTCTCAAAAAAACTTGAAAAAAGTTACAAAAAAATTTCAAAAAAGTATTGCATTTTGAAATTTATGTGTTATAATTAAATCGTAAACAAAAATAAGCCACATAAAATGGCAAACAAATTTTAGGAGGAAAATCATAATGAAAAAGATTCTTTCTGTAGTTCTCGTTCTTTCTATGGTTCTCGCTCTCGGCGTAACAGCTTTCGCTGACGAAGTTGTTTACGGTCAGGCTTCTGGCGTTCTCGAGGCAGGCAAGACCTAT
>JAZSNN010000033.1:0-14491 GCA_045536425.1 Oscillospiraceae bacterium | reverse complement strand
AAAAACTATAAAATGTTTTTGTAAAATATTAAAAGCGGCGAACCGAAATTTGGGTTCTCCGTTTTTAATTCCCGCCTTGACCGTTGTCAGTAGCTTTAAAACCCGCCTCAAAGCAGGTGGGTGTCCTCCTTGAGTTTCGCGCTCCCTTCGTCCGTGCAGGCACGGGAGGTCTGCAATCCCGCTACAAGAGCCGGACTCCCTTTTTTATAAGTGTTGGATTATAAAAAATACCGAGCGTATCGCATCAGGCAGGAAGATTTTTAGTCTTCGATTTCGTATTCTTCGGAAAGTCTTTCTACGAACACTGCAGAAACCTCGTTGAAGGTATCCTCGTCCTGTATGGGCTCGAGAAACTCCTCGCCGTTCTCCTCGATAACCTCGAGAATTACGAGCTCTGCGCTATCCTGCAAAGCTGCTTCGGGGTCGGAAAATGTGGGCACGAGTGCTACGTAGCGTCCGCCATCTTCCATCTCGATGCTGTCGAGAAACTCAAACTCGTGTTCGTTTCCGTCATCGTCAACAAGTGTTATAAGGTCGGTGCCAAATTCTTCTTCGTTGATATTATCAAGCTTATCTGTCATATTTTTGCCTCCGTTTTAGTTTCTGTTTATATTTTACCCCGCAAAAGCCGTTATGTCAATCGGATTTATTTGTAACATTTTGCCTAATCTGTGTTTTTTTGCGAGTGGGTTTTTATGCCAAACAGAATTTTTATCGAAAATTATGGAATATTCGATTTTTTTGTAGTATAATATTCGGGTAGTTTAAAATGAGGAAGTGCGGTTTATGAAAAGAGACAATCTTAGAAACGTAGCCATAATCGCCCACGTTGACCACGGAAAGACGACCTTGGTCGACCAGATGCTCAAGCAGGGCGGTGCTTTCAGAGAAAATCAGGTAGTTGAAGACAGAGTTATGGACAACGGTGACCTCGAGAGAGAAAGAGGTATTACTATCCTTGCCAAGAACACTGCCGCTTATTACAACGGAGTTAAAATTAACATTATCGACACCCCCGGACACGCAGATTTCGGCGGTGAGGTTGAGCGTATTCTCAAGATGGTTGACGGTGTACTTTTGTTGGTTGATGCCGCAGAAGGACCTATGCCTCAGACGAGATTCGTTCTTTCAAAGGCACTCGAGCTCGGTCACAGAATTATTATCGTAGTAAACAAAATCGACCGTCCCGACGCAAGAGTATATGAAATCAGCGATGAGGTTTTGGAGCTTCTTCTCGACCTCGATGCTACCGAGGAACAGCTCGACAGCCCCGTTATCTTCTGCTCGGGCCGTGACGGAACTGCTTCCTACTCCCCCGACATCAAGGGTGAGGATATGAAGCCTTTGTTCGAGTCTATCCTAAACTATATCCCCGCTCCCGAGGGAGATGAGACAGGCTCTACACAGCTTCTCGTTTCCTCCATCGACTACAACGAATACGTTGGTAGAATCGGTATCGGCAGAGTTGAGCGCGGGTCGATAAAGGCTAATATGGAGGTTGCTGTCTGCGACTACCACAAGCCCGAAACAAGCTACAAGGCAAGACTTGTAAATCTCTATCAAATCGAGGGCTTGAAGCGTGTTCCGTGTGAGAGTGCAACTATCGGTGACATTGTGTGCTTCTCGGGTATTGAAAACATAACCATCGGCAACACCATCACAGCTGTCGACACTCCCGAGCCTCTCCCCTTTGTAAAGATTTCCGAGCCCACTGTTGAGATGACCTTCTCGGTAAACGACAGTCCCTTTGCAGGACGCGAGGGCAAGTTTGTAACCTCAAGACATCTGCGTGACAGACTCTACAAAGAGCTTCTCAAGGACGTTTCGCTCAGAGTTGCTGACACCGAAACCACCGAGAGCTTTAAGGTCAGCGGACGCGGAGAGATGCATCTTTCCATCCTTATCGAGACCATGCGCCGTGAGGGCTATGAATTTCAGGTAAGCACACCAAAGGTGCTCTTTAAAGAAATCGACGGTGTTATGCACGAGCCTATGGAGAAGCTCGTTATCGACGCTCCCGAAGAGTGCGTAGGTTCTATCATGGAGAAGATGGGTCTGAGAAAGGCTGAGATGACCGAGATGCATCCTCAGGGAAGCAGAATGAGACTCGAGTTCATCATCCCCTCAAGAGGACTTTTCGGATATAGAAACGAATTTTTGACAGACACCAAGGGTGAGGGTATACTCAACACCCTGTTCGACGGTTATCAGCCCTACAAGGGAGATATTTCCCGTCGTGCTTGTGGCTCACTCGTTGCATTTGAAACAGGTGAGGCTGTAACCTACGGTCTGTTCAATGCGCAGGAGCGCGGCGACCTTTTCATCACTCCCGGTACTCCCGTTTACGAGGGTATGGTTGTCGGTGTTTCGCCGAAATCCGACGACCTCAACGTTAACGTCTGCAAGAAGAAGCATATCACCAATATGCGTGCTTCGGGAAGTGACGAGGCGCTCAGACTCATTCCGCCAAAGCGTTTGAGCCTTGAGCAGTGTATCGAATTCCTTGGCGAAGACGAGCTTTTGGAGGTAACTCCCACAAACCTCAGAATCAGAAAGAGAATCCTCAACAACGACCTGAGAGCAAAGGCAAACGCAAAACTAAAGGCATAACGTACTGCCGTCCGATTATCTTCGGACGGCAGTTTTTTTGAGTCTGCACAGCTCGTTTTCGAGTATCTCTATGTGCAGTTTTTCGTCGAGTGAAAGTCGGAGGAGGATTTTCTGCACGTTTTTGTCGCAGGCTTCTTTTGCCAGTTCGAGATAGCCTTTATACGCGCCTTTTTCTTCCTCTATTGATGCTTTCAAAATCGATTCGGGGTCTTTTTTATAGCCTATGTAATCTCCGTTCCAAAAGCTTGGAGCCGTGTCTTGTAAAACACGGTACTTGGGGTCATAGCCGAGAAGAAAAATCAGCCTTGCAAGTGTACTAAGATGAAGCATCTCCACCTTTGCGATACCTGACATTATTTTAGACAGTTCGGGATAACAACGCTCAAGAACTATCGCGCGGTAGCAGTAGCTTGTGGTCGCGGACATTTCGGAATCCTTTGAGGCGTATGCCAAAAGAAGCTTCTTTGCAAAGGCTATATCGGGCTTTGTGACCTCGATTTTTGGATAGGGTTCGGGTGCGGAAAAGCGAATTTGTTCCATAAAATCCCCCTTTTTTCTTCATTCTATGATTTTTTGCCGAGTGAGGTTATTGAAAAAGAGGGGGTTTTGTGTTAAAATTTTATTGAGGTGAGGAAAATGAAGGAAAAGTTTATCGAAATATACCAGTCAAACATTACGAGAACAGGCGCTGACAGGCTTTTGGAGTGGCTTTTGAAGAGTGACTTTTTCACGGCTCCTGCTTCGACAAGATTTCACGGAGCTTATGAGGGTGGTCTTTGCGAACACAGCGTTAACGTCTACAACCGACTTCTCGGCGAGGCTTTGTCCGCACCCGACAGTGAATTTTCAGACGAGAGTATTGCTATCGCGGGACTGTTGCACGACATCTGCAAGGTTAATCTTTACAAGGTTGACTACAAAAACGTGAAGAACAAGCAGACAGGTCAATGGGAGCAGGTCCCCTACTACACCACCGAGGACGAGGTTCCTTTCGGTCACGGTGAAAAGAGCGTTTATATCATAAACTCCTTTATGCGTCTTACCCGCGACGAAGCGATGGCTATAAACTGGCATATGGGCGGTTTTGACGACAGAGCAAAGGGCGGAAGCTATTCCATAGCAAAGGCTTTTGAGCTTCATCCGCTTGCAGTACTTCTTCACACCGCAGACCTCAAGGCTACATATCTTGACGAGATCAGAGGATAAAAATTACGCACCGCCTTTTTGGCGGTGCGTTTTTTATTGTGAAACAACAAGGTTCTCGGGTACCCACCCGCATTTTTAATGCGTTGGTGGGTGAGGTTCTTATTAGTGCTTTTGCTGTTTCATCCAAATTTTCATAACGAGCTTGTGGGGCAGAAGCTTTACTAAAAGCACCTGCGCCTTGACCTGAAAGCCGTGAACCGAAAGGTCCTTGCCTTTTTTGAGGTCCTTGAGCGCAGTTTTCACAACGTCTGCGGATTTGTACACCACGTTGTAGTAGGTGACCGCGGTCTCGCTTGTTTTTGTTGCGCGGTCGAAAAACTCTGTTTCTACCCAGCCGGGTGAAACCGCCATAACCTGTATTTTGCGGGGTTTTAGTTCTACGTTTAGTGCTCTTGAGTAGCTGAGAACAAATGCCTTTGTTGCACCGTAGACATTGAGATACGGTACGGGCTGGAAGGACGAAAGCGAGTCGAGCTGAATTATCTTTGCTCCCTCTTTCATATAAGGCAGTGTGAGCTGTGTTATCGCCACAAGTGCTTTACAGTTTAGGTCGATCATCCCCATACAATCGTCCAGCGGTATTTGGTCGTATCTGCCAAATTTACCATAGCCGCTACAGTTTACAAGCATTGTAACATCGGGGCATTCTTCCTTGAGAAGAGCCTCGTATTTTTTTATATCCTCAGCGTTTGTGAGGTCGAGAGGAATCGCTTTTATCGGGGTCTTTGTTTCTTTTGCAAGTGCTTTTAGTCTATCTTCGCGTCTAGCGATTACCCACATCTCTTCGTACTCGCCCGTTTTGTCAAGCTGAAGCACGAAATCGCGTCCCATTCCTGAGCTAGCTCCCGTTATTATTGCTGTCTTCATAACATTCTCCTTAGGTTTTGAGTCCTGCAAACTGATTTTGATAGAGTGTATAGTAATGGCCTTTTTGTGCCAACAACTCGTCGTGGTTACCGAGTTCAGCGACCTTTCCGTCAGCGATTACTGCTATCATATCGGCATCGCGGATGGTGGAAAGGCGGTGTGCGATGATGAGGCTGGTTCTATTTTCCATTAGTGCGTTCATCGCGAGCTGGATATTCATCTCGGTACGGGTATCAACGCTCGAGGTCGCCTCGTCGAGAATGAGTATCTTGGGGTCGGCAAGGACGGCTCTTGCGATGGTGATAAGCTGTCTTTGTCCGCCCGAAAGCGATGCACCCGAGCTCTTCAACATCGTGTCATAGCCGTGTTTCATCTTATCTATAAACACGTCTGCATTTGCGGTGTGCGCCGCTTTTCTCACCTCTTCGTCAGTAGCGTCGAGCTTGCCGTAGCGGATGTTGGTAGCAATGGTATCGGTGAGAAGAACGGTGTCCTGCAAAACTATTGCGATGTTTTTTCTCAGTTCTTCCTTGTTTACCTCGCGAACATCCTTGCCATCCACCAAAATCCTTCCGCTGTCGCAGTCGTAGAAGCGGGTCAAGAGATTTACGATGGTGGTTTTTCCCGAGCCTGTAGCACCAACGATAGCTACCTTCTGACCTGCCTTTACCTTGAGGTCAAGACCCTTCAAAACCGGCTCGGTGGGATTGTATGCAAAGTGGATATCCTCAAAGGTGATATCACCCTTTACTTCCCCGAGCTCGACATTTCCGCCCATATCCTCGGGCTTTTCGTCCATTATCGCAAAAACTCTCTCAGCGCCCGCTATGGCGGTCATTATACTTGCGTATTGGTTTGCAATTTCGTTTATCGGGCGGTTGAACTGTTTTATATAAAGAAGGAAGGTTTGTATTGTGCCGACGGTGATGATATCCTCGAGCGCGAGCCATCCGCCTGCGGCAGCTACTATGAGGTAGCCGAGGTTTCCGATAACGTTCATCAAGGGCCCCATCAAGCCACCGACGACCTGCGCCTTGATACCGACCTTCTTGAGTGTTGCGCTCAGACCGTTGAAATTATTTACAGCGTCCTTTTCCTTGCCGTAGGCTACTACCGTTTTATAGCCCGTTATCATCTCTTCGATATTGCCGTTTAGTTCACCGAGGGTGGTTTGCTGTTTTAGGAAAAATTTTCTCATAAATCCCGCCATTTTCAGCGACATCAGCATAGTCAAGGGAACTGTGGTTAGACTTATAACTGTGAGAAGTGGATTCATTGTGAGCATTATCACGAGTGTTCCGACAAGGGTTATTATTCCCGAAAACAACGAGGCTACCGATTGTGAAACGGTGTTTGCAATATTTTCCGCATCGTTTGTCATTCGGCTCATTATATCGCCGTGGCGATGGTTATCGATATATCTTATCGGTAGGTGCTCGATACTGTGGAAAAGATCTTTGCGAAGCTTGTGCACGGTTTTCAGCGAAAGGCGGGCAGCAAGTATACTCTGCACGTAGGTAAACGCTGCGGAAGCTATGTAGGTGCCAAGCAGCAGTGCCAAAAATTTTATGAGATTTTGCATATCGACACTGATTATACCGGTTACTTCGTTATACTGTATAGTGTCTATCGCGTGACCCTGCAGCTTGGGGGCAGTCAGAGAAAGTGCCGTAATCACTATTATTATAGCGATGAGAGCAAAAAACAGATATTTGCCCGATGCGATATATTTCATAAGTCTGGCGACGGTCTTTTTGAGGTCCTTTGGTTTTTCCCTCACCATTGGGCCGTGGGGACCTCCCGGTCCGCGTCCGCCGGGGCGCATACTCACCATTGGGGGCGGTGCTTGTTTGTTATTTTTTTGCTCAGCCATTTGCCTCGCCTCCCTTCATCTGTGAATTGTAGATATCCTGATAAACGGGGCTTGTTTCGAGAAGCTCTTTGTGTGTGCCGATTGCACAAACGGTATTGTTGTCCAAAACGATTATTCTATCCGCACCCATTATACTGGCTACGCGCTGTGCTATCATAATCACCGTTGTATCGGACAGATGCTCGCGAAGTGCCTTGTGAAGCTTGGCTTCGGTGCTAAAGTCGAGAGCGGAGGTGCTGTCGTCAAAAATCAAAATCTCAGGTTTCTTGACTATAGCTCTTGCTATCGAAAGTCGCTGTTTTTGACCGCCCGAAAGCGACGCGCCCTTCTCCCCTATCACTGTATCATATCCGTTTTCAAAGCCTTGTATGTACTCGTCCGCCTGTGCAATTCTGGCAGCAGTTTGTACCTCTTCAATTGTGGCATCGGGATTGCCCCAACGGATATTATCCGCTATTGTGCCCGAAAAGGTCTCGCTCTTTTGAAGCACAAAGCCTATCTTTTGGCGAAGTGCAGTGAGGTCATATTCCTTGACGTCTATACCGTTTACGAGCACTCTGCCTTCGGTGACGTCATAAAATCTCGTGATGAGGTTGACAAGCGAGGTTTTGCCCGAGCCGGTAGCACCGATTATCGCTACGGTTTCGCCCGATTTTATCTCAAAGCTCATATCCTTCAAAACGGGAATTCCAGAGGAGTTTGGATAGCTGAAGCTTACCTTTTCGAAGGTTACGTTTCCGTCGTTTTCACCGAAAAGCTTGCCCGAAAGAACAGCAGGTTCGGTTTCCAAAACCTCGACAATTCTATCGGCAGAAGCCTTTGCTCTTGAAAGGCTCTGGAAGATCATACTGACCATCGTGATAGACATCAAAATCTGTGTAACGTAGGTAATAGCTGCCATTATGTCGCCGGGTCGCATTATCTGTGCCTGTGCCTGAAGTCCGCCGACATAGATCACCGCAACAACAACAACGTTCATTATTATCATCATTATCGGCATCATTTTTGCCATTACGTAGTGCACCTTCAGGTTCGTTTCAACAAGCTCGTCGTGTGCATTTCCAAAGCGTTTTTCTTCGTACTCCTCACGGACGTATGCCTTTACCATTCTGGCACCCGTGACGTTTTCTTGAACTACGGAGTTTATTTTATCGATTTTTTCCTGCACCTTTTTGAAGAGCGGTGCGGCTTTCTTCAGGGTAAAGGTGATGAGCAGAATCTGAAAAGGCAATCCGCAGAGAATTACCATTCCGAAATTCACGTTTAGCGACAGCGCCATTATAGTACCGCCGACAAAGAAAACGGGGGCACGAATTACCATTCTCAAAATCATCTGAACTGCGTTTTGAACCGTTGTGACGTCGTTTGTGAGGCGGGTCACAAGCGAGCCGGTTGTGAATCTATCGGTCTGCTCGAGAGAAAGGCTCATAACCTTTTTGAAGACGTCGTTTCTGAGATCCATTCCAAAGCTCTGCGAGGCTATTCCCGCAAAGACCGATGACAGCATTCCCGCACAAGCACCCAAAAACGCTGTCAAAAGCATTATTCCGCCCGTGGTGAGAATTACCGTCATATTTTTCTCCAAAACACCTTCGTCGACTATCGTTGACATCAGGTCGGGAAGTCTGAGGTCACAGAGCACTTCACACGCCATTACAAGCGGTGACAGTACCGCGAAAAGCCAATATGGCTTTAGATATTTTGTCAGCTTTACCTTCATTTACTGTTCTCCTCATTCGTAAAGTTATTATATATCCTTGTTACTATTTTTTGCAGGGTGTCAATCTCTTCCTTTGATAGTCCCTCGAAAAACAGGCGGTCGTTTTCCTTTATCTTCTCCCCTATCTTTCGGTGCATTTCAAAGCCCTTCTCGGTGAGAACAACGTTTATCTTTCTCAGGTCGCTTTCGTCCTGTACCCTTTCGACAAGTCCCGCTCTTTCCATATTCTGCAGAGCGACGCTCACCGTCGGCGAACTCAAACGAGTAGCATCGGCAAGTTCGTTTTGCGTTTTCGGGCCGTTTTTCGATAGCTCAAAGATTATACGGTGAAAACCCTTTTGAAGTCCCAAGCTCTCTCCGTGTGCCCTCATTCTATCGTGCATCATCTTTACTATATCCATCATCATTACCGTTATCGGTTTGTGTTTTGAACAGTTGTTTTTCAAGTTCTCGCTCCCTTTTTAAAGATTAGTTAGCAAACTAACGAATATTATATAAATTTTTACAGATATTGTCAATAGATTGGTTCATTCTTTTCCGCTTTTTGTGTCCTTTTTCTTGTTTGGAAGAAAGCTTGTACATATTAAGGTTTTGTCGTTCAATTCAAGGAACTTGCTTGTAATTTCGTGCGGTAGTTTTGCCTTTAATATTTGTTTTTCTCGTTCACAAAATAATACCGACAATATATTAACAAGGAGTTTTTTATGAGTCGTATTTCTTCATTTTTCAAAAAATTGACGGCAGTTTTGACGGTTTGTTTGGCGGTTTGTTTCATTGCCGTTTTCGGTTATAGCAGCTCCTTACCCGAGAGTTTTTTGGTGACAAGAGGTCAGGAGTTTTCCCTACAAAACGACGTTATCAGCACTGTGCGGGTCTTCCCCGACGACCTTGCAGTTGGCGAAAGTAGAAGTTCCGAGCTTTCGTATACAGTTTCGCTGAAGCTTTTTGGCGTTATGCCGATAAAAGAGGTTTCGGTGAGTGTTGTCGACAGACCTACCCTCATCCCCTGCGGCACGCCCTTTGGAATAAAGATGTTTACAAAAGGAGTTATGGTGGTGTCGCTGACCGACGTGGAAAGTGGCTCAAAAAGCTACAATCCCGCTGTGGCGGCAGGGCTCAGGGTCGGTGACATAATACTTGAAGCAAACGGTGAAGAGGTGAAGTCAAACGAGCACATTTCTTCGATAATTTCGGGCTCGGGCGGTAAGCCGATTGTACTGTTAGTACAGCGAAACGAAACAAAGCTGAAGATGGCCGTGACACCTATAAAATCGGACAAGGATTCCGAGTATAAGGCGGGAATTTGGGTGCGCGACAGCTCGGCAGGTGTTGGCACTGCGACCTTCTATGACCCCGAAACAAAGCTTTTTGCAGGTCTCGGACACGCCATCTGCGACGTGGACACGGGGGAATTGTTGCCTCTTTCTTCGGGAGAACTCGTTGACGTTAGCATCCTCGGAGTGACCAAAAGCAAGAGCGGTACACCGGGTGAGCTTGTCGGAGCGTTTGCAAGCAGAATTGCCTTTGGAAAGCTCTATGCTAACACGCAGGCAGGAGTTTTTGGAACGAGTGACAGATGCCCCGTTTCTACCGCACCCGTAAAGCTCGCGCTGAAGCAGGAGATAAAAGAAGGCAAGGCGTATATCCTCACGACCCTTGACAAAAACGTGGTTGAGCGGTTTGAAATCTCTATCGAGAGAATTTCGCTTGCCGCAGACAATCCCACAAAAAATATGATAATCAGAGTTACTGACGAAAATCTTATCAAGCGGACGGGCGGTATTGTTCAAGGTATGAGCGGAAGTCCGATTATTCAGGACGGACAGCTCGTCGGTGCGGTGACCCACGTTTTTGTAAACGACCCGACGAAGGGGTATGCGATTTTTGCGGAGAATATGTACGAAACTGCGAACAAGCAGGGATAATTTCCCTGCTTGTTTTTTGAAATTTTATGTAAAGTGTGCTTGACATTTTGGGTTTGGTGTGGTATCATCGTATTGTAAAGTTTACTTTACATAGTTAGGAGTGATATTTTGAAAAACAAGATTGAGGAAATCAGAAAAGGGCGCGGTATTCTTCAAGAGGATTTCGCAAAGGCTATGGGAGTTTCCCGACAGACGATCAGTTCGCTTGAGAACGGGCGGTACAATCCGTCGATTTTACTTGCCTACAAAATCGCAAAATATTTTAATATGGCGATTGAAGAGGTCTTTATCTTTGAGGAGGGGTTTGATTTATGAAAAACAGAAACCTTATAATATACATTTTATATCTTTTTATCGGTGTTACGTTGTTAGTTCTTGGAATTGCAAACGTTGTTGATGAGTTTTGGAGTGGCATGGGCTCGGGACTTATTATTGTGAGCATTCTGCGGTTAATTCGCATCTACCGTTTTAACAAAAACGAGGAGTATCGTGAGAGGGTTGAAACCGAAATCTCCGACGAGCGAAACCGTTTTATAAGAGGCAAAGCGTGGGCGTGGGCAGGATATCTTTTTATCATTATCTCTGCCGTTGCGGTCATCACGTTGAAGGTCGCGGGGCAGGAGCTTTTATCAACTGCGGCGAGTGTGGCGTTATGTCTTATGCTTGTTCTCTATTGGGTGGCATTTTTCATACTCAGAAAAAAATATTGAGCTTTTGACGCGCTTTTTTACAGGCGCGTCTTTTTTATTTTCAAAACTTGTTGACATTTCAACAAGTTTGGTGTATAGTGTACTTGTTGAAACTTCAACAAGTTTGTTCGGAGGTTTTTATGCAAGAAAGATTTGAAACCTTTACTGTGTTGATAAACAGAATCAGCCGTAACATCCGCAGGATAAAAAACCAAGAAATGCAGGAGTACGGGTTGAGAAGCGTCCACGTTTCCTGCCTATACTATCTATATACGGCAAAGGATTTGACGGCTACCGACCTGTGTGAGCGGTGCGAAGAGGACAAAGCCACCATTTCACGCGCACTTGATTTTTTGGAGTCAAACGGATATCTTTTCTGCAAATCGAAGAGTGCAAAACGCTACAAAAGTCCTCTCGTTTTGACCGAAAAGGGCCTTTTGGTCGGTAAAAAGATTGCGGACAAAATCGATGGGGTTTTAGAGGCGGTCAGCGTTGGACTTTCCGATGGCGAGAGGGTCGAGTTTTACCGCTGTCTTTCGATAATCAGCGACAGCATTGAACAGTTTGCTGACAAAACACAAAATAACTAGTGATAGGAATAGAGTTTATGAATACAAGAATTATAGTTGATTCCACTGCAGACCTTATGCCCGAGTTTAAATCCCGCGTGTACACGGTACCGCTTACCGTACATTTTGGCGACGATGAGTTTATCGACGGGGTTACAATTGACCACAAGGTCTTCTATGAAAAGCTCGTAGAGAGCGACGTGCTCCCTACTACAAGTCAGGCGACACCCGATGCTTTTATGAAGGAATTTCAAAAGGCTAAGGATGCGGGTGAGGCTGCTGTTGTGATAACCCTTTCATCGAGCTTTTCGGGCACCTATCAGAGTGCTGTTATCGCCGCTGAGGATTTTGACAACGTATACGTCGTTGACAGCGGAAGTGCCGCTATGGGAAGCGGTATTTTGGTTGAGCTGGCTTTCAGGCTTCTCGACTCAGGAATGAGCGCAAAAGAAATTGCAGAAGCTCTCGAAGAAGAAAAGAAAAAGATAGTTGTCGTGGCTCTGGTAGATACTCTCGAGTATCTAAAAAAGGGCGGTCGCGTTTCAAAAACTGTCGCTTTTGCAGGCACACTCCTCAACATAAAACCCGTTCTTTCGGTGATAAACGGCGAGATTTCAATGCTCGGCAAAGCACGCGGTTCGAAGATGGGCAACAACCTACTTGTTCAGGAAATTGAAAAAGCGGGCGGAATTGATTTTTCAAAGCCTATCCTTCTCGGCTACAGCGGAATTTCCGATGCTTTGCTAGTAAAATATATCGAAGACAGCAAACACATTTGGGAAGGCAATCTCGAAGAGATTCGTTATACCACCGTTGGCAGTGTCATCGGCACCCACGCGGGTCCCGGCGCTGTGGTAGTGGCTTTTTACAAAAACTGATTTGCAAAGGGGTTGATGTCTTTATGTCAAAAAAACTCAAGGAACGTTTGAGATGGTTACGCCTTGACAACGCAGCAAAGATATACCCTGCGGCAAGACGAAGAAACTGGAGCAATGTTTTCAGGCAGTCGGTGACCTTATCCGAGGACGTTGACACCGATATTCTAAAGTCGGCGTTGGAGGTTGTGGTAAAGCGCTTTCCTTCTATCGCAGCGCGTTTGAGGAAAGGTCTGTTTTGGTACTATCTGCAAGAGGTAAAGTCTGCTCCCGAGATACTTGAGGAGTACAGCTACCCGCTGTGTTTTATGGATAGTTCACAGCTGCGAAAATGTGCATTTCGCGTTATAGTGTATAAAAACCGCATCGCAGTGGAGTTTTTCCATTCGCTGACCGACGGAACGGGCGCTCTTGTTTTTCTGAAAAATCTCGTTGCTGAGTATCTTGAACAGCGATATGGCATCTCTATTCCTTTTGAATGTGGAATTGTCGACCGCAAGGTCAGTCCCGTTGAAGAAGAGTTAGAGGACAGCTTTCTGAAATATGCGGGGACTATTCCCGCAAGCAGAAAAGACACAGACGCCTGGCATATGTCGGGAGAGACGCAAAGGGACGGGTTTTTGAACCTTACCTGTTTTAAGATTCCTGTAAAAGACGCGCTCGATACGGCACACCGCTACAACTCTACGCTTACCGTATTTATGAGTGCGGTGATGATGCTGGCACTCTCTAACCTGCAAAAAGAAAAGAATCCCGTTTTGAAAAGGCAAAAGCTCATAAAGCTTCTCATTCCCGTCAACCTGCGAAATCTGTTTCCAAGCAAAACGCTGAGAAACTTTGCAATGTATGTGGTTCCCGAGATTGACCCAAGGTTAGGCGAGTATTCTCTAGAGGAAATCTGCGAGGTAGTAAAGCACAGAATGGGTCTTGAATTCACCGCAAAGCACATGAGCCGCGTGATAGCAACCAACGTAAACGACGAGAAAAACCCGCTTGTACGGCTTGTTCCGTTGCCGATAAAAAATATGGTTATGAAGGCAATCTTCAACAGCGTGGGCGAGAAAAAGTCTTGCCTTTCCCTTTCAAACATCGGTAGAGTCGCGGTGCCTGAAGTGATGAACAGCTATATAGAACGGTTTGATTTTATCCTCGGTGTACAGGCGGCAGCCCCCTACAACTGCGGTATGCTGTCATTTGGTGACACCGTATATGTCAACTTTATCCGAAACATCAAGGATGCGGAGCTCGAACGGCATTTCTTTGCCGTTTTGCAATCGCTCGGCATCCCCGTCACTGTAGAAAGCAACAGAAACGAGAGGTGACTATTATGTATTGTGTAAACTGCGGCGTTAGACTCGCTGAAAGCGAAAAGAAATGTCCCTTGTGTAATACCGAGATTTGCTATCCAAGCTCTGTACACGAGGCACAATCACCACTATACCCAAAAAACAAGATGCCAAAGGCACACGCGGGTACAAAAGCTCTGAGCGGTGCGATTATTATTCTGTTTTTGATTCCTCTTGCCGTCTGCTTTTTTGCTGATCTGCAGAAAAATGGTCGCTTGGATTGGTTTGGGTTTGCACTGGGAGCTCTTGCGGTTTTGTACGCATGGATACCTCTTCCGTTTTGGTTTAGAAACCCAAATCCCGTCGTCTTTGTCCCCTGCGGATTTGCAGCTGTTGTTTTATATCTGCTCTACATAAATACCGTCACCGACGGAGATTGGTTTTTGACCTTTGCCCTACCCGTTACCTCAGGGATATGTCTGATAACAACGTCTGTCGTGGCACTGACGCGTTATCTCAAAAAAGGCAGACTTTACATCTTTGGCGGTGCGCTCATTGCGATTTCTACGCTGATACTGATGATTGAATATCTATTGTCGATAACCTTTGAAATCGCGTTTATCGGGTGGTCTATCTATCCTTTGGTGGTGCTTTTGTTGTTTGGAGGTCTTTTGATATACCTTGCAATCAACCGCTCGGCGCGTGAGCTTTTGGAACGCAAACTGTTTTTCTAGTCACAACCTCCGGCTAAGCCGGAGGCTTGAGTAAGCCCTAGAAGGGCTTTTTACAGACCACACCCCTAAAGGGGCTCCGAAAGGTTCTGCCAACCGCATTACTTCTTCGGGCAACCCCTAAAGGGGTGTTTCGTTTG
>JAZSNN010000010.1:0-2372 GCA_045536425.1 Oscillospiraceae bacterium | reverse complement strand
TGGAAGGCAACGGTTATGAAGCCTATAACTTTGCCGGGGGATTCCGGTTTTATGATGCGGTCATGAATGACCGTGCGCTGATCGAAACGGCTTATGCCTGCGGTATGGATAAGTGAATGCAGAGAAGCAGTGAGCCTTGTTAACAAATCGGCCAAGGTAAAACTTGATCCGATCGTTACAGATGAAACCCTCAGAACTGCTATTGAGGAGTCAGGCTATATACTGAACGAAATGCTGTAATAGCGGTGAACTATAGAAAAACAGAGAATGTCCGCCATGCGTTCTGCACCGGCGGACATTCTCCTGTTATTCACTCAATTGTTCCAGTTTCTTCTGATCTGTGATCTCTATCGTACCGCGCGACAGCTTTACCATGCCTTCATTCTGGAAATAGCGCAGCATGCGGGTGACCACTTCGCGGGGATTGCCCATGTGATTGCCAATGATCTCATGGGTGATCTTCAGTTCGTTCGTTCCTTCAATGGACGCTTCCTCCAGCAGGAAGGCAGCCAACCGCTTATCAAAGCTCTTCCACATGATCTGCTCAACAAGCCACATGACGTCGGAAAACCTCGTCGCCATGACTTCGTTGGTGAAGTTGGACAGCGGAGCGGATTCGTCCATGACCTGCTTGTAGGTCTCAGCAGGAATCACCCACAGGTCGGTTTCCTTCTCCGCTTCAATGGTGACGTCGAATTGAACTGAGCGCATCATACAGGAGGCAGAAAACAGACAAAGATCGCGCTCAAACAGCCTGTAGATGGTGATCTCGCGCCCATCCGCAGACAGGATAAAAGCTCTAAGCTGACCGCTGCGGACAAGAAGAAGCCCGGTGCAGTCTGCATCGCCATTGTGAATCACATCGCCCTTTTTTACCTTGCGGCTGAAAACACCGCCTGAAAGGACTGCCTGCTGCTCTGCCGTCAACCGGTTCCACACAGGAAAAAATGATGAGAACTCCATGCGAATCCTCCTTATTATATGTATCGTAGTATGTATATTATATACACAAATACGATAATTGGCAATCAGAACATCATTACCTTAAATAGGTAACTTCCACGCCGCTGGCTAGGAAGTTGGGAAACAAGTATCCACCGGCGACGCATTTTTGAGTAGTGTATAGTTGCAACAGATAATTCGACCCCAGTGGGACCGAAGTTGCCCATAACTTGTACTCCGTTGGAGCACAAGTTGCTATCAACATCAGGATGTCCACGACAATGATTTATCGATGATTTCCCTCTGAGATCACCCTTCAAATCCACCCTTTTTATCTCCAATTAAGGGTATAAACGAACAAACGTTCGACAAAATTCGACAAAAAGCGACTTCTCGGATAAACGCAACAAACGGCTTGCTCATGCGGATTTCTCGATGTTGAGAACCGCTGTGAGCAAACCGTTTAGACGACACTAAGGATATTCGACTCCTGTCACTCGGACCATTTCGAGTGTTCATAACGGACTTAAGTTATGAACACTCTAATTCTTTGTTTTCTCAGGTTTCTTCGTATATTGTTGTGTGTCGGAGCAGGTGTTGTGCCTGCTCTTTTTGTTTTACGCCGATTTGGTGACGTACTCTACCGCTACGCCCTGTCGTGTGTCGGCTTTGTAGTAGTTCTCAATGTTTTCGGGAATCTCGATATACCCGATGAAGCGATAGTAGATCACTATGCGCTGGGTACGGTTCTTGCCGGTGCCTTGCGTTTCGTGGACATCGATGTGGTCAATAAGTTCACGGAGGAGCGGTGCGGTCAGAGTACCCATTTCCATAAACTTGCGAATGGCACCAAGAAAGCTGTCTTTGTTCTGCTCGGTTGTGCTGAGGTCACTTAACTGAGTGCGCAGCTCTGCGATCTTCGCTTTCAGCTCCAGTCGTTCTACCTCATACTTGTGGGACAGCTGCATAAACCACTCGTCTGTGACCTTGCCGTTGACATTGTCCTCATACACTCGCTCGTACAGCCTTGCGACTTCTTTGTTGCGGACGATTGCCTTCTGCAGATTGCTTTCAAGCTGCTTTCGGTCACGCTGAATATCGGCAGACGTTTTCTTCTCAAGCATTTCTGCGAAAGCCTGTTCATCGCTCTTTAGATAGGCAACAAGGCGGCGAAGTTCATACATGACTACCTGCTCTATGGCATCAGCTCGGACATAATGACGTGTTTCGCATGTCCCTCTTGTGTCGGTTTTGTAGTTGGAACAACTGAAGAAGGTTATATCTCTGTTGCCGGCATTCACATGAAACCATAGCTTGCTGCCACAATCGGCACAGTAAAGCAGGTCGCAAAACATATTCTTGTCCGCATTGCCTTTCTTTGGCGCTCTCCGCTTCGTCTTCTTCGTCAGCTCCTGCACTCGTTCAAAGGT
>JAZSNN010000030.1:0-28777 GCA_045536425.1 Oscillospiraceae bacterium | reverse complement strand
AAAATTCACTCTTTTTTCCCAGTTTTACAAAAAATTGCCCGCCACCGATAAGGTGACGTGCAAGAGTTTTGACTATTCATTTTCGGTTTTTTCGCTTGGTGTGACCGGTGCCGAGGTGTAGTAGTTGGCGGTGTCTATCGGGAGTTTCTTTTTCTCCAGGCTCTTTTCAGCGTAGCCTCTTGTCAATGCATAGACAACCGAGAAGAACGGCACGCCTACAAACATTCCAACAAAACCAAACATTCCGCCGAACACGATGATGGCGAACATTACCCACAATGCAGGAAGTCCTGTGCTATCGCCGAGTATCTTGGGGCCTATGATATTTCCGTCGAGCTGTTGGAGTATCACCACGAATATCACAAACCACAAAATTTTCGACGGGTCTGCCATCACAACGATGATTCCGCCGATAACTCCACCAACGATAGGGCCGAAGAAGGGAATTATATTCGTGACACCGATTATCACGCTCAAGAGAAGCGGGAACGGCATTTGGAGTATGAAGGTACAGATAAACGCGAGAACACCGATTATCAAAGAGTCGATGAGTTTTCCAACGATAAATCCATTGAAGGTCTTGTGGCTGAATCTGGCAACATCGAGCACCCTATCCATATTCTGAGTTTTGAAAACAGCATAGCCGAGTTTTTTAATCTGTGCAGAAAAGCGCTCCTTGCCATATAGGAAATAGATTGAGATAACAATACCAATCAGCGCAGAGGAGATGCCTGTGGTAAGCTGCTTTGAAAAGTCGAAAAGGTCGGGCAGGTAGTTGAGCATTTTAGGGAGATACTGCTGTGCAAAGCCGACCAAGTCGGTAGTTACCTTCTCCCAAGTGATAAACATTTCATCAAAGCTCGAGGTATCCAGCTCAAATTTGGCGGCAATGTCGTAGACGTATTCCTCAAGACGAGTTATGTAGGTGCCGGTATTGTTGAAAAGTGTAGAAACACTCTGGCTTATCTGCGGAATGATTATCGAAACCAAGGTTGTAAGTACAATAATTGCCGAAAGCATTGTGGTGATTATCGCAAGCACTCTGCGAAGCTTAGCTCCTCTGGTTTTACTTCCCACAAAGCAGAAGATGGTGTCCTCAAAAAAGTTGAGGGTGGGATTTAAAAGATATGCTATCGCAAAGCCTACGATAAATGGCGTGAGTATTCCTACAAGATTTCCTAAAAAACCCTGTATCATCTTGAAATTTAATAAAAACAAGAAGAAAACTATCGCTGCGGCAGTTATTACAAGCGCGCGGTTATTTTTATTGTTCTTTTTGTCGGGCATCTCTAATCCCCTCTCTTCCTTGTATTTAAGTATACAGTATGAAAAGAACAATTACAATAATTTTGAAGTAAAGTTTTCAAAATAGTTAAACTTTTTTGCCGGTAAAGCAAATTTAGTGTTGACATTCCAAGGATATTGAGTTATAATAATTAGGCTATCGAGATTTGATAGTCTGATATTTGCGCTGTTAGCTCAGCTGGATAGAGTGACTGGCTACGAACCAGTAGGCCAGGGGTTCGAGTCCCTTACAGCGCGCCAGAAAAACGGTTAACCCATCGGGGTTGGCCGTTTTTCTTTTGTTTTGGGACTCGAACCAGAAATGGGAGCGAAGAAGTTGCAAAGCAACACGCTGAGCGACAGAGAAACAGTCCGGTGGACTGTTTCGACATTTCTCCAAAGGAGCGAAGCGACTGCGATAAAGTCCCTTACATTTAGCGCGCAGGGCTATGGTAGCTTTCCGGTTAACCTTTTTCTTTTGTTGGCGCGATGTAAGGGCGAGAATGGGCAGAGCGCGACCGCGTCCTGCGGACGAAACAGGGAGCGCTACTGTCGGAAGAAATGCAGAGCCTCGCAAGGAGATTTATCGACGAAGCGAAGCGACAATATTTCTGACCGAACAGTTGGAGCAATCGCGACTGAAAGGAAGCGAGTGCGACTAAGAAACAGTCCACCGGACTGTTTCGATACTGCCTGCAAGCGGACTTTGTCCGCGCGATAAAGTCCCTTACATTTAGTGCGCTGTTTTCTTTTTGTTTCTGCCTTTCATTTACCTCTCCAATCAGTCTTATTTTTATTCAGATTTCTCTCCATATAAAAAGCAAAAGGGAGACAACTTCTTGCGAAGTGTCTCCCTTGATAAAGGTTTTGTTTTTAATACCAACCGTTGATCCAATGGTCTTTTTCAACTACATCTATTATGTCATCGAGAGATTCAATCCACGTCTTCTGTTGTTCGGTAGGATTTGGAATTTTACTGTAGTTGTAGTCCTTTTCTGCCGCCTTTACCGCTACAGAATAGTAAGAGTCTTGGAGGATGTCGCTTGCATCGCAGAAATAGTAGGTCCATTCATCCGAGTCAGACGATTCACGAACCTTAACGTAGAATGCAGTCTGTATAGAGGTGGTATATGCCGATTTATCATCATCGGGTATATTCGTTACCACGGCTGTGAAGGTGACGGATTCTTCATCTTGCGCATACACACGTTTACCAAGCACATCTACCACAGACGTGTCATTGTCTTTGAACAAATCAATTACCGTTTTGCCTTCCGGAATATTTTTAGCAAGAATCATTATCGCACCAAACTGATAGTTATTGCTCTCGTCGAATGCGTATTCCTCGCCGGTACTGGAATAGTAGGTTTGGTACAGTTCATTATTCTTGTCAATCATTGCGGCAAATCTAATACCTGCGCTTATATTTTTATCTGTATCTGCAAATCTTATACCTGCGCCGAGCGAGCTGAGTCCCGCCTCGTTGATTACTTCAGGCTCTTCTACCGTTACGGTGTAAGAAACGGACTTGTTGTCGTGGGTGATAGTGATGGTCTTTTCGCCTGCTGTAGTAAAGTCATCGCCGCTTACATCGAATGTAGAAGGTATGTTTTGGGGATTATCATAATTGTACTTGATATTTGTAAGCGCAACATCGGCAGTTTCATCAAACTCATCACCTACAGTGTAAGTGTCCTTATTAACAACAACTCCAAAATCGACAACATGTGCCTCGGTTGTTGTTGCGGGAATTGTAACAACAAGGCTTCCCACAACTGTTCCGGAGGAATTTTTCGCAACGATCTTTGCCGTTCTGTCATAGTTCGAAGGATAGTTGACAGTAACGGTGCCGGAGGTGCTTGAGGTGCTCTTTTCAACTGTGAGGTAGTCACTGGTTGTGGAGAGGGTTACTGTTCTTGCATCAGTACCCGAAACGGTTACGGTCTTGGAAGTTCCGTAGCTTACACTGTTTCCGCTTACAGAAAGTGTGTTAGTCTGAGAAGCAGAGGGAACGTCGGAAATCTTTGTAAATGTGATATCGTCAACAGAAACGTCCAACGGGCCGTTTATTACTATAGACAAGTATATTGCCTTGCTGTATACAGAAGCAGCTGAGCTATCGCTTACAACAATATCCTGCGTGTACTCCGTCCATCCGTTTGTGAGAGCCTTCTTTGTAGCGCCAAGTGTTGTATTTTGATCTATCCAACCGTTATGTAGAGTTGAGAAGATATAGTAGCTCGAGGTGTCGGTCAAATCATAGGAGCCACTTGCCTCATTACACTTTGCTCGGAAGGTTATGCGGTAAACGCCTGTACCGTTCTGCAAAACTACATTTCGTACATCCTGATATGTTCCTTGATAAGAATTCAATCCTTCAACATCAAAGATGCTCTTATCGGCAAAACGCATAACGTAGTTGCCATTATCCAGGTAGCGAGTAAATCGAGCATAGTTGATCGTATCCCAGCTTTCCAGCGCATCTTTGTTCTCAAAATCACCGTTTTTAGCGAGATTTTCGGCTCTGTCGTAGTTTCCGATTGTAAGTTTCTTGCTTCCGGAATCATTGTTTATTTTGAGTCCGAGTGTTTTGCTGAAGAAGTCTGTAGGAACCATCACCTCTTCACCATATTCCACCTTAGCGCTTAGCGTTACAGTCTTATCATTATAAACAACAACATTTGAACCCGCTGTCGCTCTGAGAAGGACATCCTCATCGTAAATCGTGATGGATTTATCATCAGCGTCAAAATATGTATTGAATCCAAGAAGTTCAGCTGTAGTCTTTGCACTGACATACATAGCGCTATTCTTTGAATAAGGTACGGTGAGCGAATAATACTGTCTTCCTGTCCAGTTGTTAGCTCCAAGATAGCTCTTATACACTTTGTAAGAAGCTGTGGTTGTGTTTCTTGTTATAGGAGTATAAGAATAGTTGCTATTTGCTCCGGCAGTAAGGGTGCTTGCATTGGCATTTGTTGATTTATTGTTAAAGGTGACGTTATTATTTGCAGTGTTTGTTGCATCGTAAACCAAAAGATCAAAACCGCCGTTGCCGTTATCAGCATAAACGTTCTCGAGAACTATGTTGTAGTTACCCGATTTAGTAGTTTGCGTAGTCGAACCTCTGTTGGAAATCGAAACAGTACGCGGGATGGTGCCAGAAGGAAGGGTAACGTTTCTGAAGGTTACGTTTTTCTTATCGTTATAGCCCCATGTGCTATATGTAGAAAATAATCTTCCCATTTTTGAAGTAGCTGTGCCACCAACCGGAGCAACACAGTCAATCGCAGACAGGTTTTCGATGAGCACCACTTTGTCCGATTCCGTAGACAGTCTTGCAAAACCACCGTCGGGTTCAAACAACGTAGAAGAACGGAAAACATTGATGTTTGTGTAGTTGTGGTCGCCTCTAATCTGTCCCTGTGGGAAGAAGGTTGCGATAGAAGATCCTACAAGAAGGTTATCAAGCGTAAGCGTATAAGCTTGGTCAATAACAAAGATGTTATCAGCAACATACAAATAGCTGTTTTTTACAGTTATGTTTTTACTGCTCCAGACAGAAACACCGTCAGTGGAAATCTCGTTTGAAACTATCTTTATGTTATCGGCAGTACAATCAACTGCACCCTGGAAAACAAGGTTGAAGCCTGTGGCGTCAAAGAGTATGATATCTTTGATATTAACATTCTTTACAACTCTTGTGCTGCTTCCTAGATCATCGAGACCCATCCAATACGAACCGACGGTAAGAAGGTAGTGATAGTTTCTGGGAGTTAGTTTGTCAGAGTTGTATGCACGTGAGTCGTTAAAGTCACGGAGCATTCCGCGACCGGAAATTTCGATGTTAGATTGGCCCTCCATAATCTGTATTCTCGAATTGAGTACAGCACCGGGGGCAATGTAGAGCTGTTGATTAGACTTTAGCTCAAAGAACTCAACATCCTGCCAACCTTCAACAATATAGAAGATTTTTCCGGTCCGGCTTACTTCATTGGGAGCGGTGTTGCTTGCATTGTAGCGCACCACAGTATAGCCCTCTGCCTTCTTATCATTTGCAAGAGCGTTCACACTAGTATGAGTTTCTACCTCATCCGCAAAGATAGCAAGATTTGTGAGGTTGTTGTCGTTGAGGCGGAACATATACTGTCCCGACTCGGTGATATTGAAGGTTATTTCATTATTCTTTACTGTAGAAGAGATATTCTTTATAGAAGGAATAATAGAATACTTGGTAAAGTCAGTATTAGCTACGACCTTTATAGTTACAGGATTGCTGGCACTGGGAGTTGCCGAAAACTGACAGAAGCGACGGTCTACTTCGCTGTAGGTGCCATATTGGTCACGAACATAGTAGTTGGGGTGCATCATAGAGTTGTATACGGGAATTTCCGCAAAATCTCCGTCACCTTGCTTAACGTATATGCGATACATATAATCGCGTTCTATTTTCTCGGGATATTCCGGATAAAGTACGATTGTATCGTTTGATGCAGCAGATACAGCAAGGGTCGTAGGCATAATCTGAATGAGCATCGCGAGCATCAGTATAAGGGCTAAAATTCTTGTTTTCTTCATGAGTTTCTCCTTCTTGCATACGCAAAATTTTCTAAGTATAATGATACCACAATTAGCATTGCAATTCAAGGAAAACCTAAGTATAGCTAAAAATTTTGATAGAAACACCAAAATAATCTTCCGTTTTTTGTGCACTTGTCACAAAGAAAAAGACCCCGCTAAAAAGCGGGGTCTTTTGTAATTTGTTATTAGAATTTATCTCTCTTAACGTAGGTTGTATGGAGTATCTCGTGTGCAAGGTGGCTTCCGGGTTTTCCGAAGAATTCCTCGTAAACTGCCTTGATTTCGGGATTCTCGTGAGACTTTCTGATAACGCTAGCTTCGTCGATGCTGTAAAGCGCCTTAGCTCTTGCAACTCTGATGTCCTCAAAGTTCTTCATATGCTGAGGCTGAATGGGCTGTCCACCGCCGTTTACGCATCCGCCGGGGCAAGCCATAACCTCTACGAAGTGGTAGGTCTTCTCACCGTTCTTGATAGCGTTGAGGAGCTTCTTGGTGTTAGCAAGTCCGGAAACAACAGCAATCTTAACCTCAAGTCCGTTTACGTTATAAGTAGCTTCCTTGATTCCCTCGAAGCCTCTTACATCCTCGAACTCAACCTTAGCGAGTGTCTCGCCTGTGAGTGTCTCAACTGCTGTTCTGAGAGCTGCTTCCATAACGCCGCCTGTTACACCGAAGATTACGCCTGCGCCTGTGTACTCACCGAGAGGAGAATCTGCCTTCTCATCGGGAAGCTTTGTGAACTGGATACCAGCCTGCTTGATGAGTCTAGCGAGCTCTCTTGTTGTGATTACTACATCTACGTCAGGAATTCCGTTGCCTGCTGCGGACTGATCGTCACGCTCTGCCTCGAACTTCTTAGCAGTACAGGGCATTACGCTAACAACAACGATATCTTTGGGGTCGATGTTGTTCTTCTTAGCGTAGTAGGTCTTGATTGTTGCACCAAACATCTGTTGGGGAGACTTACAAGAAGAAAGGTTGGGGATAAATTCAGGGAACTTGTGTTCACAGAACTTGATCCATCCGGGAGAGCAAGAGGTGATGAGGGGAAGTGTTCCACCGTTCTGTACTCTGTCGATGAACTCGTGTGCCTCTTCCATAATGGTGAGGTCAGCAGAGAAGTTAGTATCAAACACCTTATCAAAGCCGAGTCTTCTGAGAGCAGCAACCATCTTGCCTTCAACATTTGTGCCGATTTCCATACCGAACTCTTCGCCGAGAGCTGCTCTTACTGCGGGAGCAGTCTGAACTACAACGTGCTTGGTAGTGTCGTTGAGAGCAGCGAGTACCTTATCGGTATCGTCTTTCTCGCTGAGTGCGCCTGTAGGACAAGCAACGATACACTGACCGCAGGATACGCAGGATGTATCAGCGAGATCTGCGTCAAACGCACAAGCGATGTGTGTTTCAAATCCTCTGTCGTTTGCGCCGATTACGTTTACGGACTGGTTGTGGTTACAAACAGCTACGCAACGACGGCAAAGGGTACATTTATTGTTGTTTCTGATCATATGACGAGCGGAGGTATCAATCTCAACCTGAGGATTCTCGCCGTCATAGTAGTGCTCGTCTTCGATTCCATACTCTGTGCAGAGTGCCTGGAACTCACAGTTACCGCTTCTTACGCAGGAGAGGCAGTTCTTCTGGTGAGTAGAGAGCATGAGTTGAAGTGTCTTCTTTCTGGAATCAATAACCTTGGGTGTGTTTGTGAATATCTCCATACCGTCTGTTACGGGATATACGCACGCTGCAGCCATTCCTCTCGCGCCCTTTACTTCAACAAGGCACATACGGCAAGCACCGATAGCGTTGATCTCTTTCATATAGCAGAGTGTGGGGATTGTTATACCAGCATAGTTAGCGGCTTCAAGGATAGTCGAACCCTTAGGAACCGAATAGTCCATGCCGTTGATTTTTACATTAACAAAATCCATTTCGCATTACTCCTTTTCGATTATGCTTACTGCTTGGAAATAGCACCAAACTTACATTTCTCCATACAAGCTCCGCACTTAACACACTTATCAGTGTCGATAACGTGAGGATTCTTGACTGTTCCGCTGATAGCTCCTGCAGGACAAGCTCTTGCACAGAGGGTACATCCCTTACATTTATCAGCATCGATAACGTAGCTGAGGAGGGACTTACATACGCCTGCGGGGCACTTCTTGTCAACGATGTGTGCGACGTACTCATCGCGGAAGAAGTGGAGTGTGGAGAGAACGGGGTTAGGTGCAGTCTGTCCAAGACCGCAAAGGGAGTTTGCTTTGATGTAGTGGCAGAGCTCTTCCATCTTGTCGAGGTCTTCGAGTGTTCCGTTACCTTCGGTAATCTTCTCGAGCATCTCGTAAAGACGCTTTGTACCTACACGGCAAGGTGTACATTTACCGCAAGACTCTTCAACTGTGAACTCGAGGAAGAACTTAGCGATGTCAACCATACAAGAGGTTTCATCCATAACGATAAGTCCGCCAGAGCCCATCATAGAGCCGATAGCAAGGAGGTTATCGTAGTCGATTTCGATATCAAAGTGCTCAGCAGGGATACATCCGCCGGAAGGTCCACCTGTCTGTGCAGCCTTGAACTTCTTGCCGCCGGGGATACCGCCACCGATTTCTTCAACGATCTCGCGGAGTGTTGTTCCCATAGGAACCTCAACAAGACCGGTGTTCTTGATCTTTCCGCCAAGTGCGAATACCTTTGTTCCGGAGGATTTCTCTGTACCGATTGTCTTGAACCAATCAGCGCCGTTCAAAATAATTCTCGGAACGTTTGCATATGTCTCAACGTTGTTGAGGACTGTGGGCTTGCCGTAGAGTCCCTTTACTGCAGGGAAAGGAGGACGGGGACGGGGCTCACCGCGCTTACCCTCGATAGAGGTCATAAGTGCTGTTTCCTCACCGCAAACGAATGCGCCCGCACCAAGACGGATGTCCATATCGAAGCAGAAGTCTGTTCCGAAGATGTTTTTGCCGAGGAGTCCGTACTCTCTAGCCTGTTCGATAGCGATTCTAAGACGCTGAACAGCGATAGGATACTCAGCACGGATATATACATAACCCTGTGTAGCACCGATAGCATAACCTGCGATGGTCATAGCCTCGATAAGAGCGTGGGGGTCACCCTCAAGAATAGAACGGTCCATAAATGCGCCCGGGTCGCCCTCGTCGGCGTTACAGCAGACATATTTCTGATCTGCATCGGGAACGAGTATTCTTGCGAGCTCCCATTTCTTTCCTGTGGGGAAGCCTGCACCACCGCGTCCGCGGAGTCCGGAATCAAGGATTACCTTGATAACCTCTTCAGGTGTCATTTCGGTAAGAACCTTACCGAGTGCCTGATAGCCGTCTTCACCTATGTACTCTTCGATGTTCTCGGGGTCGATGACACCGCAGTTACGAAGTGCAACTCTCTGCTGCTTCTTATAGAATGCAGTTTCGTTAAGAGATTTAATGGTATCCTCTTCAACTGTCTCATTGTAAAGATATTTCTTTACGGGACGGCCTTTGAGAAGGTGTTCAGAAACGATTTCGGGAATCTTGTCAGCGTTTACTTCGCTGTAGAAGGAACCCTCAGGATATACTACCATAATGGGTCCGAGTGCGCACAGACCGAAGCATCCGGTTTTAACAACCTTTACTTCTTCGGCAAGGCCAGCTTTTTCAAGCTCTTTTTCAAGTACGTTTGCGACCTGTTCCGAACCGGAAGATGTACAGCCGGTACCGCCACAAATCAAAACATGAGAACGATACATTTATGTTTCCTCCTTATTTTATGCACGGTTACCGATAACGTAGTCTGTTACAACGTTTCCGTTTACTATATGGTTTGCTACAACGTTTGCAACCTTCTCGGGGCTCATCTTTACGTATGTAACCTTTTCTTCTCCGGGTACAAATACCTCAACAACAGGCTCGTACTGGCAGATGCCGATGCATCCTGTCTGGGTAACTGTTACGTTTGTGAGTCCGCGTTTTGCGATTTCTTCTGTGAAAGCTGCGAGAACGGGACGTGCGCCTGCTGCAATACCGCAGGTTGCCATTCCTACAACTACCTTGATGTTGCCCTCGTGGTCAGCACGGGTTGCAACAGAGCCCTTCACCTTATCACGAATTGCCTGTAATTCAGCAAGACTTTTCATATTACGACTCTCCTTTATATTGTTTCTATTATTTCCGATGTGTTCTCTTTCAGGAAGTCTGCTATAAACACCGTAACTTCGGGTGTGTTGAGCGGTACACCTGAAAGAATTTCTCTGAGCTGACGGGTGTCAAGTTCGAATTCTCTACTGTCGACAGAGCGTCTGTACCTGAAATCAATATCGGGATTGAGCTGTATGAGAGATGATATCGTGGCGTTGATGTCGCCAAGCGGCATACAGTCAACGTTTGAGGTATCGAACACTGCCTTTACGGTGGTGCCCTCGCCTATCTTCGATTTTATCTCAAACTCTCCCCCGCTCATCTCGGCTGCCATCTTGAAAAGCGGCACTCCGAGTCCTACGCTTCGGGTCTTTCGTGTGGTGTAAAACGGGTCCACAACGCTTTTGACCTGCTCGTCGGTCATTCCGCATCCGTTGTCTTCGATGATGACAGTCATCATTTTGCCAACAGTATCAACCAGAATGGAAACGAGCGTCGCCTTTGCGCTGATAGAGTTCTGCGCCACATCGAGTATGTTCAGAGATATTTCCTGCATAGCTTATTTATCTGCGTATTTTGCAAGAATGTCGTCAACGTCGTCAACGGTGAGTTTGCCGTATACGTCGTCGTTTATGGTAAGTACGGGAGCAAGTCCGCAAGCACCGATACAACGGCAAGCCTCGAGGGAGAACTTTCCATCAGCTGTGCATTCGCCGCCCTTGATTCCGAGCTTCTCGCTGAGTTTATTATAGAGGTCACCGGAGCCCTTAACATAGCAAGCTGTTCCAAGACATACGGAAATCTTGTACTTTCCCTTGGGATTGAGAGAGAATTGTGCGTAAAATGTTGCTACCTGATAAACTTCCTCAAGAGAAATATCAAGACCATCTGCGACGATCTTCTGTACCTCTTCGGGAAGATATCCGTAGATCTCCTGTGCGCCGTGGAGCACAGGCATCAGTGCGCCCTTATCGTTTTTGTTTTTCTCAATAAGAGCTCTCAACTTTGCTTCCTGTTCGGCGGTACCGCTGAAAGGAACGCTGCATACCTTTTTTGCCATTTGTTAAAACCTCCTTGGGTATTTTGTTTTGCACATACCTATATGGTTTACATTATATCACAAAATGCAAATAAAATCTAGTTATAATGTTGTGTTATTTTGTATAAATGAAAGTCGATTTTTTTGTGTATTATGCTAGTATTCCAATTTCGTTCCCTGTGCATTGAAAACTTTTAGATATTTTATACAACACACCCTTGTCACAGAGCTATCTAGATGGTATAATAGTATATACACTTTTTTAGAACGGAGTTTTGTTATGACAGTTCGCGACATAAAAGAAATTTTGAACGCAGAGGTGCTTTTCGGTGATGAGCTTTTGGAGCGAGAGGTACACACCGCTTGTGGCAGTGATATGATGAGCGACGTACTCGCTTTTGTAAAGGACCAGTCGGTGCTTCTCACCGGCCTTGTAAACGCGCAGGTGGTTCGCACAGCGGAGATGATGGATATGGTTTGCATCGTTTTCGTACGCGGAAAGACACCCGACGAAACCATCGTCAAGCTTGCCGCAGACAAAGGAATTGCTATATTAAAATCCAATCTCAGAATGTTTACCGCTTGCGGTCTTTTGTACACAAACGGTTTGAAGGGTGGTTGTGAGAAGGATGTCTGATATTCTCACACTTCATTATGAAATTCCCGACGACGATTTCACCCGTGCGGGTGAGGCATCGGGAAGCGTTAAGAAAAAACTCAAAAAGCTTGGACTCAACCCCGAAGCTATCCGCAAGGTTGCCATTGCTATGTACGAGGGCGAGATAAATATGGTCATCCACGCAAACGGCGGTGTGATTGACGTTTGTGTTCTCCCCGAGAAGATAGTTATGGTCCTGAAGGACAGAGGTCCCGGTATCCCTGACATTGAGCAGGCGATGCAGGAAGGCTTTTCCACCGCAGGTGAAAACGTGAGAAACCTCGGTTTTGGCGCGGGTATGGGTCTTCCCAATATGAAGAAATATTCCGACAAAATGACTATCGACACGGTTATCGGCGAAGGTACTACAGTTACTATGGAGGTAAATCTCGTCTGACCGTTTGAAAGGCGGTTTATGAATGGATATTCATTCCGTAAAACTTAACAAAGACATCTGCAAGGGATGCACCAACTGCTTAAAGCGTTGTCCTACCGAGGCTATCCGCGTTCACGACGGCAGAGCACACATCCTTGCCGAGAGATGCATAGATTGCGGTGAATGTATCCGCGTTTGTCCGTACAGAGCAAAGGAGGCTGTCACAGACAGTCTTTCCTGCATCAAGGATTTTGAGTATAAGATTGCTCTCCCCGCTCCCGCTCTCTACGCACAGTTTAACAACCTCGAAAACCCCGAAATTGTTTTGGGTGCTTTGAAGCTTATGGGCTTTGACGACGTTTTTGAGGTTTCTGCGGCAGCGGAGATAGTCAGCGATGCTACGAGAATTCTGCTCGAAAGCGGAACACTCAAAAAGCCCGTTATCAGCTCGGCTTGTCCTGCTGTAACGAGGCTCATCCGTGTGCGTTTTCCCGAGCTTATCGAAAATCTTTTGCCGTTAAATGCTCCCGTCGAGGTGGCGGCACGTATGGCAAAGGACAAGGCTGTTGAAGAAACAGGACTCCCGCGCGAAAGCATCAAAACTGTATTCATCTCCCCGTGTCCCGCAAAAGTTACTGCGGCGAAATTCCCGCTCGGTACCGAAAAGAGCGACATCGATGCTGTAGTGGCGATAAAAGACATATATCCAAAGCTTTTGCACCATATGAAAAACCCTGATGCCGACAACGGAGAGCTCAATTCATCGGGAAGAATAGGCATCGGTTGGGGCAGCAGCGGCGGTGAGGCTTCGGCTACCCTCAAAGATAACTACCTCGCGGCAGACGGTATTGAAAACGTTATGCGCGTACTCGAGGACCTTGAGGACGAGAAGCTTCACGGGCTGGATTTTGTCGAGCTGAACGCTTGCAGCGCGGGTTGTGTGGGCGGAATTTTAAACGTCGAAAACCCTTACATAGCAAAGGTAAAGCTCAAGAAGCTCAGAAAATATCTGCCCGTTTCCCTCAACCACACAGACGAGGTCACAGAGCAGATGAAGTGGGACAGCGAGATTGAGTATCAATCAATTCTACAGCTCGACCCCGATTTCTCTGTAGCTATGCAGAAGATGGCGATGAGTCAGGAAATCGAAAAGACTCTGCCCGGTCTTGACTGTGGCTCCTGCGGTTGTCCGACCTGCAAGGCTCTGGCAGAAGACGTTGTGTGTGGATTCAATTCATTGGATTCCTGCATCATAAAGCTCAGAGAAAAATACATTAAAAACGAGGACTAGAAAATGAAGATAAGTCAGATACAGGAAGCCTTGGGGTTTGTGGCTGTTAATCTTCCCGAGGACGACAGAGAGGTTTCTTCGGTTTTTTGCTGTGACCTTCTCAGCCTTGTTATGAGCCGTGCTCCCGCAGACTGTGCGTGGGTGACGGTTATGGGAAACGTTAATACCGCGGCTGTAGCTCTGCTTGCAGACGTTTCCTGCATTATCGTTGCAGAAAACTGTGCCGTCGACGAAGCGATGCTCGAAAAGGTACGCGAAAAAGAAATTGCCGTTTTCAAGACCGAGCTTCCCGTTTTTGAGGCGGCTTGTGCGGTGAAAAAGCTGATATGAACAAGCTTTTTTATGATCTTCACATACACTCCTGTCTCTCTCCTTGCGGTGACTCTGATATGACGGTCAACAACATCGTAAATATGTCGATACTCACCGAGCTCGACGCTATCGCGCTGACCGACCACAACACCTGCAAAAACTGCCCTGCTTTTTTCGAAGCGGGAAAGGAGTCGGGCAAGGTGCTGATTGCGGGTATGGAGCTCACCACTTCGGAGGAAATCCACGTGGTTTGTCTTTTCGAAAAGCTGGAAGACGCGATGGAGTTTGACAAGTACGTTTACGAGCGGTTGCCCGACATTGACAACGAGCCCGAAATCTTTGGCGAACAGGTGCTTTTGGATGCCGAGGACAACGACGTTGGCAGGGTGCAAAAACTGCTCATAAACGCGACGTCTATCTCTATCAAGGACATGGCAGAGCTTTCAAAAAGGTTTAATTTTGTAGCATTTCCCGCTCACATTGACAAGCAGTCGTTTTCCATTCTCTCCTCGCTCGGTTATATCCCTGAGGAATATGGTTTTGGCGCATTTGAGGTCAAAGACCCTTCGAAAATCGAGCAGTTGAAAGCACTTCATCCCGCTCTCGAGGGCGCTGTGATAGTCACCGATTCCGATGCACATTATCTCGAGCACATCAGCGAACGACAAAACTTTTTTGAGGACTGTGAAAGCAGCGTTTCTGCGATAATCAGAAAGCTAAAAAACAGATAAATACTCAGCGCCCTGCAAAAAGCAGGGCGCTGTCTTATCTTTTACTTCCTATAGTGCAGCCCCTCGCGGTACTGCTTTGGGGTGACACCTGTGAATTTTTTGAAGAAGCGGATGAAATAGCTCGGTGAGCTGAAGCCTATCTCTGTCGCTATCATCCTTATGCTGTTCTTTTCGTCCTCCAAAAGCTGTTTTGATTTTGCTATCTTTTTTTCGCTGACAAAGTGAATGAGCGTTTTCCCTTCGCTCGCGGAAAAAACTCTCGACAAATATCCCGACGTTACGCCAACGGCATCTGCTATCATAGTAGCAGTAAGCTCACTTCTGAGATTCTCTTCGACGAATTCCTTTGTTCTCAGCACTATTATCGGTGTACACTCTTCCTCTGCGGCAAATATCAAATCGGCAAACCGCTGCCAAAAAGCAAAAAGAATTCTCACGTTTACCTGATCATTGAAGTTGAGTTCGGGGTACTGCGCGGTTTCAAATTCGTTCTGCAGAGAAAAAACTCCGACAAAATTATTGACAAAAGCGGTCATATTATTTACTAGGAATTCTCCCGCCAAGCGAGAAAGTCGGTGGTGGTTTCTGCTGACATTCAGCACCGATTCTATGAGAAGAAGAAATCTTTTTTTGTCACGGGCATCGTACAGCTCGTAGAGTCCGTTTAGCCTTTCGAGATTTGAAATTATCATAAGCGCACGTTTGTCCGCTCCCGCAGGTTCGGCTTTTCTTCGTGCTTCAGCAGTCGTTCCAACGTCAAGACAGTTTTTTATCACGTTTTCGAGCCTTAGCAGTGAATCGTTTCGGCTAATGAAATTGCGGTCGCTTCTATTGGGGTCAAAGTCGTGAATATCTATCTGTTCTACCCTTCTATGTGTGCGGTGTATCTGCATTATCAGCTGGGCAAACTCGTCACAGCTCCAGCTCAAATCGTTTATTATCAGATCCACATCCTCATAAATCAGACTCTCGATTATCTGTGTGGGGGAATTTATACAGAGGAGGTTTATCGGCTCAAAACGGTCGCTCAAAAGAAAGTCCACAAGCGAATCTGCAAACATCTTCTCCCCGCTGATTAGAAGTACGGTTTTTATAGTATCCACCCTCCCTAAATGTTAATTTTTTATAATTATATCACATTTTTCACCTATTTACAAGTGACAAAATAACCTTTATACTATATTTGGTGATTTTATGAAAAACGTTCTATTTATCTATCTTCTGATAATCAACGTGGTGACCTTTTTTGTGTATCTTCTAGACAAGCACAACGCAAAGAAAAAACTCTACCGAGTCAGCGAGAAAAACCTCATTGTTTTGGCACTTGTCGGCGGAAGCGTGGGTGCTCTTTTGGCTATGTACATCCTTCGGCACAAAACAAAGCATCTGTTCTTCACCCTTTCGGTGCCGATAATTCTGCTTTTGCAGGCGGCGGGAATTTGGTTTGTGTTTTTTTCGTAAATATTTTATTAAAGTATCAAAATACCTATTGCAAGGTATCGAAAAACGTGTTATACTGTTCTCAATACTACATCGTTGAGGTTTTTAAAAATGGACAAGCTTTTCACTTTGACCACAGACAGCACTGTTGATATGCCGCTAAGCTATTTTAGCGATAATGATATTGCGTTCACCAGACTCAAATTCACCATCGACGGCAACACCTACTCCGACGGTGACCCTGATATGAGCGGAAAGATTTTCTATGATCTTATACGCTCGGGAAAGACCTCCACTACAACTCAGGTGAATATTGAGGAGTTTAAAGAGTTCTTTAAAGAGGCTCTCGAAAAAGGAAAGGATGTTTTGCATCTCGGTTTTTCGAGTGGGTTGAGCGGAAACTGCAACTCTGCCGTGATAGCTGCCAAAGAGCTTTGTGAAGAATATCCCGACCGAAAGATTGTGGTTGTCGATTCGCTCTGTGCTAGTATGGGACAGGGTCTTCTTTTAGATTATACCGTAGGACTCAGAGACGAGGGAAAGACCCTCGACGAAGCCGTAGATTGGCTCGAAAAAAACAAATTAAAGCTCGTTCACTACTTTACCGTTGACGACCTCGGACATCTTCAGAGAGGTGGAAGAATTTCAAAGCTCACCGCTGTTTTCGGCGGACTCTTGAACGTTAAGCCCATTCTCCACGTTGACGACAACGGAAAGCTCGTCAGCGTTTCGAAGGTTCGCGGAAGAAAACAGTCGCTCGACGAGCTTGTAAACGTTATGGAGAAATTACAGGACGGCAAACAGAAAAAGGCGTTTATCTCTCACGGCGATTCCGAGAAGGACGCGCTGTATGTTGCAGAGCAGATGAAATCCCGTCTTGGAGTTGAGACGGTGGTCACAAACTGCATCGGTCCCGTCATCGGCGGTCATTCCGGCCCCGGCACAATGGCTGTCTTCTTTATGGGAAATCACAGATAAAAAATTTTCCTCGCGTCTTTTAAAGACGCGAGGAATTTTTATGTTCCTTGCATTATTCGGTTTTCTTTTGTAGCATAGGTGTCGTTGTTTATCACCGTCGCAATGAACAAAGCGGCAAGATATTCCGACGGCATCAGTGCCGCTACGGGCGCAAAGGAATAGGGTTTATTTGCGATGAGGTTATTGGTAAGCATCCGCGCGATGACTACCGTTCGTATCTCTTTTGAAAGGATAGAAAGGCTCTGCTTTATTATTTCGGGGGTGGGGTTTTCGCGGTTCTTTTTGAGTATTTTCCGTATCTCTACAGAGTAGCCTATCACCTTTTCCTCGAGCCTTTCCACAAAGCTCTCGCTAGTGTATATCAAGGTGGGGTCAAGACCGAAAATCTGTCCGCAAAGCTCCGCTGCACAGAGCATTACCGTGTCGTATTTCATCGACGCATATCCGTGCGATTTTATGGTTTTTCTGAGTGCTGTGTGCGCGTTTTTCTCCATAAAGCCTTCGTAGAGTGTTGTGGGGCTGACCGCGCAGGTGTCACAAAGCACGTTATATTTCCCGTGGCGGATTTTGAAAAGCTCGTTTAGCGACCCTTTTACAAAAGAATAGTAGAGTCCATCGTAGGCGGCAAAAAGCTTTAGACCGTCAAGGTAGCCCAGACGGATATTTCTTTTCACCACGTTTTTATCAAAAACTATTATACTTCCGAGGTCCCAACGCGATTTCACAAGGCGCACGCTGATATCCTCGGGAGGCTTTTTGTGCAACATTCCCTCTCCGCATATCTCCACAGCTATTATGTCCTGTGCCCCGCATTTCATCGCAAGGTCCATCGGCATCTGTTCAAGTATTCCGCCGTCTACATAGGTATTTGAATCTATCTTTTGCGGTTTTATGGCAGGGAAAATCGAAGCACTTGCCATTATATAATCTATAAGCTTTCCCTCGGGAATTTCTTCTTTTGTAAGCTGTGTGAGCTTCATAGATTTCATATCCACGGTCGCAAGTCCATATTCTATGGGCGATGAGCGCACCTTTTCCTCGTCGATATATCTTTCGAGCAGGGTGCGAAGGCGTTTGCCGTCGCCGCCACCCGACTTTATCATATCGCGAGCGAGAGAGCGGAAGATGAGCGAGGTTTTTGTCTTTAAATCAAGGGTTTCGTCGACGTCAACGCTGAAAACCATACCTGTATCGAGTGTCTGCCAAACCTCTTCGGCAACGTCAAAGTCGCCAGTCGAAAAGATGGCTCCGTTTATAGCGCCTACCGAGGTGCCGGTCACGATATCAAACTGCCAACCGATTTCACGAAGCGCCTGCCAAACGCCAATTTCATAGGCGCCGCGCGCACCGCCTCCACCGAGGACAAGCGCTCTTTTTTTGCGAAACTGCAGGGTGCTGTCAGCGTTTTGCTCCATATCGTTCTCCCTTTCCCTCTTTTTATTTTAGTATATCATCTTTTCTGAAAAAATTCCATACAAATCCTTGAATTTATGGTATACTGATATTGAGGTGATATTATGCCAAAATGGACACAACAACAGGAATATGCCGTTTTCGACCGAGGAGGCTCTCTTCTCGTTTCTGCTGCTGCGGGCAGCGGAAAGACAGCGGTGTTGGTTGAACGCGTTATTCAAAAGATAATCGACAAAAATAATCCCGTTGATGCTGACAGACTTTTGGTTGTCACCTTTACTAACGCTGCGGCTGCAGAGATGCGCGACAGAATTTCCGCAAAGCTCTCGAGCCTCAGCTCCGACCCCGAATATGAGAAGATCGTAGAAAAGCAGATGGTGCTCGTTGACAAGGCAAACATCTCCACCATCGACTCTTTCTGCATCAAGCTCGTTCGCGAAAACTTTAATCTTCTTGGCATTTCACCTGATTTTCGCATTGCAGACGAGAGCGAGATAAAGCTTTTGCAGGCGGCTTCGATGCAGGAAACTCTGGAGGAATACTATTCAAAAAACGACCCTGTTTTTTCACAGCTGAGTGAGCTTCTGAACAGCTTTCGCGATGACAGTGCACTTGTTGAAACGGTGCTTTCGGTCTATAGATTTATGCGTTCACACCCGTTTTGCCGTGATTGGCTCGAGGAAAAGCTTTCACAGTACAAAAACGGCGTTCAAAACGTGTCCAAAAGCGTTTGGGCACAGACACTATATCCCATCTGCAAGGATGCGCTACAAAACGCGAGTCTTGCTCTTCTCTACGGCATTGAGGCTATAGGCGAAGACCAAATTCTCATAGACAAGCTATATGGCATATTCGACCAAAAGAAAGACGAGGTTTCTATCGCGATAAGGCATTGCGAAAACGAGGATTTTGACGGTTTGTACAGGGCTATTCACAGCGTTGTTTTCCCGACCTTCCCCTCGCCGAGAAAGTATGACGACCCCGAAAGACTAGAGCTTGTAAAGGGGTATTGGGACCTTGTTAAAAATATTTTCTCTTCGCTTTCCAAGGTCATCTGCTCCGACAGCGAGCGATTTGAAGACGACCTGAGAAACCTGCTCCCAAAGATAGAAAAATTATTTGAAATTACTATAAATTTCACCGAGCGTCTTGACGAAAAGAAACGCGAAAAAAACCTCTGCGATTTTTCCGACACCGAGCAGTTTGCGCTCGAACTTTTGTGGGAAAAGCGCGGTGAAAACTACGTTAGAACCCCTCTTGCTGAGCGTCTTTGCGAGAGCTTTGACGAGATTTTGATAGACGAATGTCAGGACTCCAACGAAGCGCAGGATATGATATTCAAAGCCGTTTCCAAAAACGAAGAAAATATGTTTATGGTGGGCGACGTCAAGCAGAGCATCTACCGTTTCCGTCAAGCGATGCCCGAGCTGTTTCTCTCTAAAAAGGACAGCTTTTTCGAGTTTGACGGCAAAAACTATCCCGCGTCGATAACCCTCGCCAAAAACTTCCGCAGCCGCCTTGAAGTGACCTCTGCGGTAAACTTCTTCTTTGACCAGCTGATGAGTCGTGATATGGGCGGAATCGATTATAGTCAAGAGAGGTTGGATTTTGGTGCGACATATCCCCCCGCTGACAACGCAAACTGTGAGCTTGCGATAATTGAACAAGCCGAGGGCGAAAACAAAACCATCATCTCAGCCACCTACATAGCGCGCCGAATCCGCGAGTTGATGCGTACCTTCAAGGTCACAGACGGTGGCGTTTTGCGACCTGCGAGGTTTGGTGATTTCTGCATACTTTTACGTGCGCCAAAGAACATTGCCCACGAATATATCCGTATTCTTGAAAAAGAGGGAGTTCCCGCGTGTTTCCAGGAAACGCCCGGACTTTTGGAGTCTATTGAGGTTTCGATTTTGGTGGCGCTTCTTCGCGTTGTCGACAACCCAACCCTCGACCTTGATATGCTCACGGTGCTGTACAGCGACCTTTTTGGTTTTACCACCGACGATATTACAAAGCTCAGGCTCATCGACAGATACGCTTCGGTTTTGACTCTATTAAACAAGGCGGTGCAAGGCGAGGACGAGGATTTGAAGATAAAATCCAAGAGTCTGCTCGACATTATCGATAATCTCAGACGAGTTTGCGCGTCTATGGGTGTTGCGGGACTTATTGATTACATTTGCAGAGAGCTAAGTCTCCCCGAATTCTTCTCGATAAAATACAAAAACCCGTCAAAAGCCACAAACCTTGCCATCTTCCGAGGTTTTGCAGAAGGGCTTGAAAAGAACGAAATGTGTTCTCTCTCCGCCTTTCTGAGAAGAGTTGACCGAATGAAAGAGCAGGGTGTCGACATAAAAGGTGCGCCAAATTCACAGAGCGGCGGTTCGCAAGTGCAGATAATGAGCATACATCATTCAAAGGGTCTTGAATTCCCCATCTGCTTTATCAGCGACCTTGCCAGACCCTTTAACAAGACCGACGTTCAAGCGCACACTATTCTTCATTCAACACTCGGCTTTGCGTGTGTGCGACGTGATGAAGCTAGGCACACCGAAGCAGACACCGTGCCGTTGATGGCTTCGAGGATTGCAACCGAGAGCGAGATGCTTTCCGAGGAGCTCCGTATGCTATACGTTGCGATGACAAGAGCGCGCGAAAAGCTCATCCTTGTCACCACAGCAAAGGATCCTGTCAAGGAAATTCAAAATTGTGCAGACAAAGTGCTTTCGCCCAGTACTATAATTTCTCCCTATTCGGTAAAAAGATGCTCGTCGTATTCGCAGTGGATTTTGATGTGTGCTTCGCGCCATAGGGCTCTATCGGAGATGCTTGATACCCGTTTTTCGAGATATCTTTTGAGCGATACCGATTGTGATTTGAAGGTTAGCATCATAGCAAACACCGATGACAGCGAGAAAACAGCCGAGGCAGAGCTCCTTCTTCCCGACGAGAGAGAAATTTCATCTCTGGAAAAGGTTATATTAGAAAACCTCAAAGCCGTATATTCTCACCCCGCAGACGTTTCTCTACCGACAAAGCTTTCAGTTTCGGAGATTTCAAAGCCCGACGCTGTGTCCTCGTTGAGAACACCGAATTTTAGCGAGCAAAAAGAGCTTTCTGCCGCGCAAAAGGGTACTGCGATACACACCTTTATGCAGTTTGCGGACTACTCTCTTGCGGTGAAATCTATCGATGCAGAAATTGAAAGGCTGGTAGAAAAAGGCTTTATCACCCGCCGTCAAGCAGATGCTGTTGACCCGAAAAAAATCGAGAAATTCTTTGCTTCGGACATCGCGAGATGCATTTTTGACGCAGAGGAAATACACCGCGAGTTCCGTTTTATGATACCTGCAAAAGCGCGTGACCTTTTCCCCACAATCGACTCTGACGAGGAGATTATGGTGCAGGGTGTTGCCGACTGCATCTTAAAAGCAAAGGATGAATATATCATACTCGATTACAAGAGCGATGCTGTTAACGATATGTCGGTCTTAAAAGAACGGTATGAAGCCCAGCTTTCGCTCTACCGAAAAGCTATTTCAGACCTTTTTGAGTCGAAAAAAGTTAGATGTATCATCTACTCCTTCACGCTTAGTGATTATATTGAGATTTAAAAAAGTGTACCGAGTTTTCTCGGTACACTTTTTTGTTACTTATGCCATTCGTTGTTTAAAAATTCAACTCTTGCCTCGAGCCATTTCTTGAGGAATTTGACCGCCGCCGTATGAGTGCGGGATTTGCTGGTTGTTTCGTTCGGGTCCTTTGTGAATTTCGGTGTGTTTGCAAGGTTATCCCATTTGAAAAAGTTGCGATTGAAGTTATCGCGATATTGCTTGCTATCGTTTTCAATCATTGCAACCGCTCTTTCGAAAATTCCGTCATCGTAGAACTTTGTCCACTTTTCACTGACAATATCTCTATACCAATCCTGATGTGCAAGAACGGTGAGCCACGGATTGAGTGCGTAGAAATTGTTGTTTGTGCTGAGAATCGAGGTGGTTGCAAAGTAGCCTTGCGCGTTGCCGCATCTCATACCGCTATTGATGTTTGCCATTGCGGAGTCGAAGTCCCAAGGTGCTGTGAAGGTGAGCTTGCGGTTTCCGCCCTCGCCAAAATCAACACTCATAAAGAAGCTCGACCAATATCCGTCTGCATCACAAGCAAGCTCGTAAAGAATGTACATATTCACAAGCGAATTTACGTCTACGACCTTTTCTACCGCTTCCTGCGGGGTGAGTGTGGAGGATTTTACAATAGCGGTATAATCTTTGTTGAACTCATACGCCATATTTCTGTATGCAGCCTCGTACATTATATCGTATACGCAGTTTACGTAGTTTGCGATAAAGTCGCGCTGTTCCTCGCAGTAGATATCGCTCTTTATAGTAAAGCCGACTTTTCTCTTTTTGTCGTCGGGGTCTCTCGCAAAAACGGTTTCGGATTTGCCGGTCTTGCCCTCTCCTTCGTAGGTAATGAGAGGAGCGTTGTCGTGATAGTCGACGATAAAGGTCTCTGCCTCATCTTCGGTGTAGTAGTATCCGTCAAACTCGATAAAATAACCTATATCGGTGCCCTTGTAGTCCTTTTCTGCCTCGGTTATATTAACGCGGTTTTTGTTTATCTGCTGTTGTTCTGCAAGAAGGTACACACCCCAATAGTTTCCGTTGATTGTGACCTCAACAAACTCAGCATCGGTGCAGTAGTATCCCTCGGGTTCGAGTATCTCGTTTGCTATCTGATAGATAGTTTTATCTCTGAGCATTGAGCTATCCTTATACTCAGCGATAAGCACCCAGTTTTTCATCTTGGCACCGTTGTTTAGGTCAAGCATACTCTGCTTTTCAGCAAACTTGATGCGAAGCGACTTCTTATCATAGCTGGTAGTCCAGTTTCCTCTGACCTTGACCTGTGCATCGGCGGCATTCAAGCTGACCTGATTGCTCGTATCGGTAACGGTTACTGCACAAGCCTCGTAGTAGGGTTCTACCGGAATTACATATCCGGGGGTGTAGGACGCTATGGTGGTTGCCGTATCACGAGTAACAGGCTTTGTCACAAAATCCATCGCGTTTTTAGCTGTGCTTTTTGTAACGATATCGACTCTAGCCATCGACAAGGTGCCGTCTTCATTGGGTGTCATAACTTCAGCAGCAAGCTGGCTTTCAACCTTTAGAGTTTCTTCGTCTTTACCGCTTTCTTCGTTAGACGGTGTAGTGCTAGGTGTGGTGGGTGCAAAGCATCCCGCAAGAGAAAGCATCATAGAAAGCACCAAGAGTGCGCATACAATTTTTTTCATAGGTTACCTCTTTTCTTCAAGTTCGAGTCGAATGACCTTTGTTTCTGCGACTATTTTATCAATCACAGAACAGACTATCTCTTCCATACGGCTTCCCTTAGAGTAGTCCGCTTTTGCCGTGAAATTTACACGTCCTTGTTTTAGCATATCCTCAGCCAGAGGTTGTTTTCCCTCGCCATAGACGGCTATTGAGTGTCCCCCGCTCACCTTGACGAGCTTCATACACGGAACGTCGGTCAGCCCATCACCAATATATATCATATTACTAAACGGAACTCGTCGAAGTTCGTCGGGAGTGTAGCTGTTGAGTGATTTGTGGTCGGTTTTATCAAGTATTCCTTTATTCACTCTGAAAACAAACTGTGTTTTACTTGTATAATTTACAGCCATTGAGGGCCAGAAAGGCACGTTTCTGTCATTATAGCAGAACTCTGCCGCATATATTTCCTTGAAGTGCTTTGCGATTTTCGTACCCTCGATAATCTCCTTGAGTCCCGAGGAGATTATATAATGCTCGACCTGTGTGCCGGCTTTTTTGCCGTAGTCGTTTATTCTGTCAAACCAATCCTCGACACCGTCAAAAAGCTCGACCTGTTCGCCGCATTTTTTGAACTCGTTTCGGGTGATGAGCATCTTGCCCTCGGCTTCCTTGACCATACAGAGCATATATGAAAGGATGGGGTCCATCCCGTGAGTTTCGGTGAGCTTGTCACAGCGCGCCCAAAAATCTTCGGGTGACAGTCCCACTTCGGGAATGAAGGCATATTCCTGCATATCCTTTGGCGACAGCGTTTTATCGAAATCGTACATTATCGCCGTTATCGGAAGTGACATTCTTTACTCCTTTCAGACGGTTGCCGCAGTCTTTACAGTGGGAAGAATAACCTTTACGGCATCGTCAATAATCTCTACGGTGGGGTTTTTCATCGGGATAATCTCGCCGTCGAGATTCATATCAATATATTCGTCTTTTACAAACTGAAGTTTTCTGCATCTCTGCCAATCAACTATATCGGTGACCGAAAGGTGCTCACCCTTGCGGTAGATGCCAACGAGCTTTAAGAATTTTATGAGATTTACCGTTTTGATACGGATAAAGTCCATATATCCGTCGCTGAGATCCGAAAGCGGAGAGGCCTTATATCCACCGCCGTAGTAGGTGCCGTTTGCAGCAAGAGCAAAGAGGTAGTCGTGTGTTCCGTCTTCGACCTCTACACCGTCGGCAATCAGTTTGAATCTATGCTTTCTCGTGGTGAAAAGACATTCAACAAGCGAAAGCTCATAGGAAAATTTTCTAAGCAGGGGGATTCTTTTAAACTTGCTCATTCCCTTTGCGGTTGCAGCATCAAATCCTGCGGAAACTATGTTTATACTTACCGCCTTTTTATCCGCATCGCTTACCTCGATAACGTCGGCAGGGATACAGTCGCCCTCACACATTTTTGAAAGGGAAAGAAAATCGTCCTTTTTATAGTCCGAAAAGTTTTTTATAAAGTCGTTGCCCGAACCTATCGGTACAACGCCGATGGCACAGTTTTTGTTTTCGGACGCGTGGACTCCGCTGACAACCTCGGAAAGAGTGCCGTCACCGCCGCAGGAGTATATTCTCAAAAACTCGGAGCATCGGCTGAGGTAGTCTGAAACTATCTCGGTAGCGTGGCCGCGATATTCGGTTCGTTCGATAAACACCTCGCCATCGATTGTGAGATTCTTTATCATCTCTGACATCTTTGAATAGCGGTCTTTTGAACCCGCCTTGGGATTTATTATGAAAAGATGAAGTGCCATTGTTTCGTCCCCCAACTTTTTGTTATATATATAATTATATTATATATTTTGCGACACATCAAGACTTTTTTGGACAAAAAGCAAAACCTTCTATGTGAACAAATTATAAAATTTGAATCGGAGAGTCCGTTTTTTACTAAAAGTACTTGATTTTTATGGGAAAAGTGGGTATAATATTATTCGTTAGCACTCGACTTTCGAGAGTGCTAAAACAAATCGCTTATAAAACCACTATATACAGGAGGAAAAGTTATGACAATCAAACCATTGGCTGACAGAGTTGTTGTTAAAATGGCTGAGGTTGAAGAAACCACAAAGAGCGGTATTATCCTCACAGGTGCCGCAAAGGAAAAGCCTCAGGTTGCAGAGATAGTTGCAGTAGGCCCCGGAGGCGTTGTTGACGGCGTTGAGGTAAAGATGTATCTCTCCGTTGGTGACAAGGTTCTTATCAGCAAATACGCAGGTACAGAGGTAAAGCTCGACGGCACAGATTATACCATCATCCGTCAGGCTGACGTTCTGGCTATTGTTGAATAATTTTTGGAGGTTTTGTTATGTCTAAAGAGATAATCTACGGCGAAGAAGCCCGCAAGGCTCTCCAGTCGGGTATCGACCAGCTGGCTGATACCGTTAAAATAACCCTTGGCCCCAAGGGAAGAAACGTTGTAATCGACAAAAAGTTCGGTTCTCCCCTCATCACAAACGACGGCGTTACCATTGCTAAGGAAATCGAGCTTGACGACGCGTTTGAAAATATGGGTGCACAGCTTGTTAAAGAGGTTGCTACAAAGACTAATGACGCAGCAGGTGACGGAACTACTACCGCTACACTTCTCGCTCAGGCTCTCGTTCGTGAGGGAATGAAGAACATCGCGGCAGGCGCAAACCCCATGGTTGTCAAGAAGGGTATTCAGGCGGCTGTTGACGTTGCTGTAAAGAGCGTTGTCGAAAACTCCAAAAAGGTTTCCGGCTCTGCTGATATCGCAAGAGTTGCTACCGTTTCCGCAGGTGACGAAAGCATCGGCACTCTCATTGCAGAGGCTATGGAGAAGGTTACCGCTGACGGAGTTATCACACTCGAAGAGTCCAAGACCGCTGAGACATACTCCGAGGTTGTTGAGGGTATGCAGTTTGACAGAGGTTACATCTCTCCCTATATGGTAACCGACACAGATAAAATGGAAGCGGTTATCGACGACGCATATATCCTTATCACAGACAAGAAGATTTCTTCCATTCAGGAGATCCTCCCCGTGCTCGAGCAAATCGTTCAATCGGGCAAAAAGCTCGTTATCATCGCCGAGGACGTTGAAGGTGAGGCTATCGCTACACTTCTCGTAAACAAGCTCCGCGGAACATTCACCTGCGTTGCAGTTAAGGCTCCCGGCTTCGGTGACAGAAGAAAAGAGATGCTCCGCGACATCGCTATTCTCACAGGCGGTGAGGTTATCAGCTCCGACCTCGGTCTTGAGCTCAAGGATACAAACATTATGCAGCTCGGTCGCGCAAGACAGGTTAGAATCCAAAAAGAAAACACCATCATCGTTGACGGCGCAGGAAACACTCAGGAAATCAAGGACCGCATCGGTCAGATAAAGGCTCAAATCTCCTCTACAACCTCTGACTTTGACAGAGAGAAGCTTCAGGAAAGACTTGCAAAGCTCTCCGGCGGTGTTGCGGTTATCAAGGTTGGTGCTGCTACCGAGGTTGAGATGAGAGAGAAAAAGCTTCGCATCGAAGACGCTCTCTCCGCTACAAAGGCGGCTGTTGAGGAAGGAATCGTTGCAGGCGGCGGTACCGCTCTTATCAACGCTATTCCCGCTGTCGAGGCTCTCGTAAACACACTCGAGGGCGACGAGAAGACTGGTGCTAAGATAGTTCTCAAGGCTCTTGAGGAGCCCGTTCGTCAGATTGCTGCTAACGCAGGTCTTGAAGGCTCGGTAATCATCGACAAGATCAGAACAAGCGAGAAGGTCGGATACGGCTTCGACGCTTACAACGAGGTTTACGTTGATATGATCTCTGCCGGTATCGTTGATCCTACAAAGGTTACCTGTTCTGCTCTGCAGAATGCCGCTTCTGTTTCCGCTATGGTGCTCACAACAGAGTCCCTTATCGCTGACAAGAAGGAAGATGCTCCCGCAATGCCTGCAATGCCCGCAGGCGGCGGAATGGGCGGAATGTATTAAGAAACAACCCGGATAAAACCACTTCTCCCCCGCGCAAAAGCGCGGGGGAGTTTTGTTTATGTATATAGCGCGGGTTTCAATTCGAAGTTGGGATAAGACATAAAAAAAGAGGATGCTCGTTTGAGCATCCTCTATAATTTGAAGCTTTTTCGAATCTTAAACCTTACGGCTGAATTACTTTACGATCTTCTTAGAAGCAACTGCTGCTACTGCCATAACTGCCATAGCTACAACTGCTGCTGCTGCATTGTTAGCACCAGTAGAAGCGTTGGGCTTCTCAGATGTAGAAGGAGTGGGGTTAACAGTGTAGTTGTCAGCTACGAATACGTATGTTCCAGCAGCTGTGAGGTTAAGAGACATTTTGCCTGTAGCGGGCTTAACTGCGAGGCCTTCAGCAACCTTAGCAACTGTTTCGCCGTCGAACTTGTAAGCTGTTACAGAGAACTTGTTGTTGAACTTAACCCATACGTCATCAACAGAGATAACGAGCTCAGGCTTGGAAGCAACGTTGCCGATGTTAGCGTTATCGTCGATAGCTACATAGAAAACGTCAGCCTTTGTGTTGCCGAGAGCCTTGAGAACTGCGTTCTCAGAAGCTGTATCCTCAACAACTTCGTTCTTAGCGTTGAGTGTGTAGAGCTTTGTGTCAACTGTTACACCGAAGTAGATGGAAGCTGTAACGTTCATCTTGGTGTAGTCGCCACGTGTAAGTGTCCAAGTGTACTCGCCTTCAGCGTCAACAAATGTGATGGACTCGTAGTTAGCAGCCTTAAGTGTGTTGTAAGCTGCAGCTGCGATACCGTCAACGCCGTCTTTCATTGTGATAACAGCCTTGTTGTTTGTTACAACTGTAGCAGCCTTAACTTCGTCCTTAGTCATAACAGCGTCAGCCTCAGGAGCAGGAGCTGCAGCGGGCTCAGCAACTGTTACATAAGTTTCGAGAAGAACAGTCTTGTTTGTGTCGTTAGCCTTGAGAACGATCTTTGTAACCTTACCAGCTGTGCCAGCGGGAGCAGTTACGTTAACAGCTACTGTATCTGTACCAACAACAGCCTCACCGAAAACGAGGATGCCGTTAGAATCGGAGATTACAACGCCGTTAGCTGTGGAAACGGTGAAAGAGAAGCCATAGGTCTTGCCTGCCTCGAGAACGCCAGAAGCCTGACCGTAAACAACTTCGTCAGCGAAAGCTGTTACGCCGAGAGCGAGAACCATAGAAAGAACGAGAACTACAGAAAGAATCTTTTTCATTATGA
>JAZSNN010000014.1:0-29802 GCA_045536425.1 Oscillospiraceae bacterium | reverse complement strand
TGTATACCTTTGATTTTGTGGTAGGCTTTTTACCGTTTGTGCTGTAATAAATTACTGCATCCTTTGAATCACATAAAAGTGTAACCTTTACACCTTCTTCAGTGATTTCTGTCTGAATTTCAGGCTTGCAACACTTTCTCTTGAGAGTAATCTTCTTGCGGTCAACCTCTTCGCCGTTTTTATCATACTCCACCAGACGTACAGTTACGGCTGCGGAAGCACGGAGTCTTGACTTATAAAGCTTTGAATCTTCATCGGGCTTTGAGCCGTCGATTGTATAACGGATCACATGGCCGGACTCGCTGGGAGTAACGCTGAGATATGTATACTTGTTGCTGTATGTAACCTTGCAGAACATTGCGCCTGCTGCCGATGCCTCAACCGAGAACAGCTGAGCCGAGCTGAAAGCTATCACCGCAGACAGCAAAAGCGACATTGCACAACGAAGTACGGCTGTGATATATGTTTTTTTCATAGAATCTGACCCTTCCTCCACGAAACAGTGAAAACGATTAATCTCACTGTTCATAAAACTGCTTCGGGTTATATTGTAACATAAAATCGAAATTAAAACAACCGTAAAAGTATATTTTTGTCAGCCGTGTTAAATTTTGAACTGACATTTCGTGCAGATTTACAAAAAATAAGGTATTTTATGGATATAGGGGCATAGAAAAAAGCCGTACACATTGTGTACGGCTTCTGGAGCGGATTACGAGGCTCGAACTCGCTACCTCCACCTTGGCAAGGTGGCGCTCTACCAGATGAGCTAAATCCGCATATTGGTGCCTCCGGTCGGAATCGAACCAACGACACGAGGATTTTCAGTCCTCTGCTCTACCAACTGAGCTACAGAGCCTCATTGGCGACCCGGATGGGGCTCGAACCCACGACCTCTAGCGTGACAGGCTAGCGTTCTAACCAACTGAACTACCGGGCCACATGTGGTGGGAACAACAGGGCTCGAACCTGTGACCCTCTGCTTGTAAGGCAGATGCTCTCCCAGCTGAGCTATGCTCCCACATGTATCGCTCTGTATTCAGGCGACGAACTATATTTTACTATATACTTTTGAAAAAGTCAACACTTTTTTTCAATTTTTTAAAAATTTTTTCTCTTGCGGATATTCAGGTTTTGGTGTATACTTCAATATATGCTAATCTTTCGTAGTATATGAGGCGTTATGGCAGGAAAAAAATTAAAAGAAAAAGCGAATATGGTTTGCGACACCCTTGAGCGTTTGTATCCTCAGGCGGTGTGTTCTCTTGTGTACTCGACACCGTATGAGCTACTCATTGCCACCCGCCTTTCCGCACAATGCACCGACGCGAGAGTGAACGTCGTGACAAAGGAGCTTTTTAGTAAGTATCCGACGCTCGAGTCCATTGCGGGCGCAAAGCTCGAGGACATAGAAAAAATCGTTCACCCCTGCGGGTTGTACAAAACAAAGGCGAAGGACATTTTGTCGATTGCAAACGACCTGATAAACCGTTTTGGCGGTGCGGTTCCCGACACGATGGAGGACCTGACTTCCCTTTCGGGTGTTGGGCGAAAGACCGCAAACCTCATTTTAGGCGACATTTATCACAAACCCGCTATTGTGTGCGACACACATTGCATCAGAATCACAAACCGTTTGGGGCTTTCTGACACAAAAGACCCATACAAGTGCGAGCTACAACTAAAAGAGGTATTAGACCCCGAGAGAAGCTCGGATTTGTGTCATAGATTGGTATTATTTGGCAGGGACGTTTGCACCGCGCGAAGCCCAAAATGCGACGAGTGCCCGTTTGACTGCAAGATGAGAGGAAAATAGTATGCTGATTCACGTTTTGGAGCATTCATTTATAGACACCTTAAAGATGCTTCCGTTTCTTTTGATAGCTTTTCTGCTTCTGGAGTTTATCGAGCACAGAGCAGGCGAAAAAACAATGAATATTCTTTCAAGGTCGGGAAAAGCGGGCGTTTTGGTTGGCTCGGCACTCGGACTCATTCCGCAGTGTGGCTTTTCGGTCATCGGCGCGAATTTCTTTGCCGACAGAGTAATCTCGCTTGGCACGGTTTTGGCGATTTTTCTCTCGACCTCTGACGAAGCGCTTGTCATTTTGATGAGCGACCCGAGCAAATTTAAAGACGTTTTGTTTTTGCTTCTTGTTAAATTCGTGATTGCGGTTGTGGCGGGATACGTTGTTGACATCATCTTCAAAAAGCTCAACCACGAGCACGTAAACCACCACCTGCAAGAGCACCACGACGACCATTGCCACGAGGGCTGCGGTTGCTCCTGCAACTCCCCAAAGGCGTTTTGGGTAAATGCACTGAAGCGCACCGCTTCGGTCTGGATATTCCTTTTTATCGCATCGTTTGGACTCGGACTTCTCATCGAGCTTGTCGGTGAGGAAAGTCTTTCGAAATTCCTTCTGACAAACAGCCTGTTCCAGCCGTTTTTGACGGGACTTGTGGGACTTATTCCAAACTGTGCGGCATCGGCAATTATCGCGCAGATGTACATTGAGGGAGCGCTGAGCATCGGCTCGGTCATCGCGGGACTCTGCTCGTCGGCGGGACTTGGACTTTTGGTGCTGTTCAAAGACAACAAAAACCACAAAGAAAATTTTATCGTCCTCGCGCTTTTATACTTTATCGGTGTCGCGTGCGGAACGGTCGCAAATTTTGTGATATGACAAAACGGAGAACCTAATTCGGTTCTCCGTTCTTTTTTTATCTCTCCCTAGCATATACATTAGCAAAGAAAAAACTAGGGAGTGTTTCAAATGTCGGTACAGACCGTTTACAGACCCGAGGGCGTGCTGTCGGAGTCTTTTCAAAACAGAATGTGTTTCAAAAATTTCGGTGCGTTGCAGGAGGCTTTTGCCGTGGGGAAAATCCTCGAAGCGAGGGCGATTGCCTGCGACTGTGACCACAACCTGATAGTAGATATGGGATGCTGTCGCGGTGTCATTCCGCGAAAGGAATGTGCTATCGGAATCGAGGACAGCTCCACCCGCGATATTGCGATAATCTCGCGCGTTAACAAGCCCGTTGTCTTTCGCATAAAGGGCTTTGAGAAGGATGGAAGTCCCATCCTCTCGCGTCGCGAGGTGCAGGAGGAATGTCTTGAAAAATTCGTGAAAAATCTATCTATGGGCGACGTTTTGGATTGTCGCGTTACCCATTTGGAGCAGTTTGGCGCGTTTGCCGATATCGGTTGCGGTATCGTTTCGCTGATGCCGATTGATATGATTTCGGTGTCGCGCATCTCTCACCCGTCCGACCGCTTTCGCGTTGGGGATTATATCAAGGCGGTGGTCGCGTCCATCGACCCCGAGAGTCTGCGTGTGACCCTTTCGCACAAGGAGCTGCTTGGCACGTGGGAGCAAAACGCTTCGCTCTTTCGCGCGGGAGAAACTGTGGCGGGTATCATCCGCTCGGTCGAGCCATATGGCGTTTTCGTGGAGCTGACACCAAATCTCGCGGGTCTTGCAGAGCCGAGAGAGGACGTCTTCCCAGGTCAGCACGCGAGCGTTTACATAAAAAGCCTCATTCCCGAAAAAATGAAGGTCAAACTTATTATTGTTGACGCTTTTGATGCGGATTATACAGCCTCTTTGCCAAATTATTTTACCGACGAATCCCACATCGACCGCTTCTGCTACTCCCCCGACTGCTGTGACAAGGTGATTGAAACGGTTTTTTAAAACAAAGACGGCGTTTCGCTTTTTGCGAAACGCCGTTATCATTATATCTTGCAGGTCCAGCCGAATGTATCGGGTTTGTTGCCCCACTGGAGTCCCGTGAGCTCGTCGTAGAGCTTCTGTGCAGTTTCTCCGATTTCGAAGTTATTCACCACAACGCTCTTGCCGTTGTAGTTGAGTTCGCCGATGGGAGAAACAACCGCCGCAGTACCTGTTCCCCAAGCCTCCTCGAGCTTGCCGTTGTCAGCCGCTTGTATCAGCTCGTCGATGCTGATGAGTCTTTCCTCGACCTCGATACCCCAGCTTCTGAGCATCGTAAGGCAGGAATCGCGGGTGATACCGGGGAGAATCGAGCCTGTGAGCGCGGGGGTGACAACCTTGCCGTCGATTTTGAACATTACGTTCATTGCACCGACTTCCTCGATGTACTTTCTCTCAACGCCGTCGAGCCACAAAACCTGTGTGTAGCCCTTCTGTGCCGCTCTGTCGCCTGCGCGGTTACTTGCCGCGTAGTTACCGCCGCACTTTGCATAGCCCGTACCGCCGCGTACTGCGCGGACGTCCTCGGTTTCAAGCATAATCTTGACGGGGTTGATACCCTCTTTATAGTAGCTTCCAACGGGGGAAAGAATTACAATAAACATTGCGTTGTGAACGCCGTGAAGTCCGAGTTTGGGGTCGGTTGCGATTACGAACGGACGGATATAAAGTGATGTTCCCTTTGCGGAAGGTACCCAGTCCTTGTCGATCTCAACAAGCTTTTTGATAGCCTCGAGAGCATCGTTCTCATCAAGCTGAGGAAGACCCATTCTCTCGCAGGAGCGGTTGAGTCTTTTAACGTTTTCCCAAGGTCTGAAAAGCTGTACCTCGCCATCGTCGCGGCGGTATGCCTTCATACCCTCAAAGACCTCTGCGCCGTAGTGAAAAACGTTTGCCGCGGGTGAAAAGCTTAAGTTTCCGTAGGGCACTATTCTCGCATCGTGCCAACCGTTTTCGCGGTCGTAGTCCATCAAAAACATATGGTCGGTGAAGTATTCGCCAAAGCCGAGCTGGTCGGCAGGGGGCATCTGTCCGTGTACTGTGTTTTTCGTGATTTTGATTTCCATTGAAATCCCTCCGTAAAGCCAAACAGCCTCGCTTTCGGCAAGGCTGAGATTGTCGAATATTTATTTTAGTTTACAGCGATTTTACCGCTGTGTCAAGGGCTAATCTTCCAAGTTTTCGCGAGAAAATAACGGCGAGTTGAAAAACTCCTCAAGACTTATCTCAAACCCCTCGCAAATCTCATAGATTATCCTGAGTTTCATACTCTCAAAAGTGCAGTTTGTTATGGTGCTGAGTGTGGATTGCGGAACTCCGCTTTTCATATATAGTCCGTACTGAGTTATCTTCCTCTCAGCACAAAGCTCCTTTATCCTCTCGGAAACAGCTTGATTGAGTTTCATAAAATCGCCCCTATGCTTCAGTTTCTCGATAAAAGTATAGGTCGTTTCATCTTTAAAATACTTCGAGTACTTGATATTTGAAGAATTTTAAGCTATATTATAGTAAAAGGGGTGATTTTTTGAAGTGTGAGAACGTGTTTTGTATATATTGGAAAGATGGCGCTTGTTGTCTGAAAAGTGTTTCTTTGGATATTCAAGGAATGTGCAAAGAGTGTGAGTATGTTTCGGTGGACGAAAAAACCTTATCGGTTTTTCGCAGAAACGAACTACAAAAGTATAACCTGATAAACGAACAAAACCCCGTCGAATGACGGGGTTTTGTTTACTGTGGCGTCCATTCTATCCAGTCGAGCTCGGCTTTCTTTTCTGCTGCCGCAAAAATATCCTTTGTCAGTTCGTCGAACTCTTGTTTGGTGACCTTTTTGTTTGAGTCCCCAAACCAGTACTCGCTTTGTGTTTCGTCTTCATATTCCAACAAACCAAACTCGGTTTTGTCGGTTGTTCCGTCGGAATCAAAAGTGGTGTAGGTATACATTGTTTCAAAGGTTGTATGTTCTTCGAGCATAGCACCGTTTTCGAGAAGGGTAATCGGTCCGTGCTGAAGGTTGGTGCGAGAATCGTAGATGGTAACGAGCTTTCCGTTTTGGCACATCAGAATTTCATATCCCATAAAGTGCAGATGCAATTCGGGCACTCCGTCTCCCGTAACGTCATACAGTGCATAGGTATCTATGCCTTCCTTACCGTCGCTTATGCAGGTGTGCTGATATACGTACCTTTTCTCTGAACCGTCAGTAGCGGAAATCTCGCCCTTTAGATATGCTTCAAACGCCTCGTCGATGGTGAGGATTTCTTCTACGGTGCTTGAAGTGGCGTCTGCGGAAACAGTGTCGCTTATGTCGGCACTTGAGGTTTCTTCAACAGATGAAGCGGTAGAAGAAACCTTGTCCGCGCTTGTATCGGACGAAGGCGCTATGTCGCCGTTGCACGCAGTCAAGGAAAAGACCGCAATCGCTATACAAAAAAGCAGTTTTCGCATTTTCTACCCTCCTTCAGACTAATTTACAAGCTCGATCTCTCCTGAGCCGTCGATTTTCACGCGGTACATCTTTCCGCGGTCTTCTGCATTGGGGAAGTATAGCCATTCGTCCACAACGCACATATACATAATGTCATATGAATCACTGACGGTTATCAGCTCAACAGTCTCGCTCATATCAAGACTCGCTTTATAGTAGGCGGTAATCTCCGATTCTCTCTTTGCATAATAAAGCCAACCGTTGTTCACGGTAAAATAGATCACGTCCTTGAGCGAATAGCTTTTGTATATCCTACACGAAAAGTTATGTCAATAAAATCGATGTTGAATATTGGTTGATTTTGCTTTTTTGACGGTTTGCCCGCATAAGCCATAAAACGAAACCCCGCATTAAATGCGGGTTTTGGCTGTTTTCTGTCTTGGGTGGTAATTTTTGTCAATCCGCCTTGACCTCGATTTTGGAATCAAAGCTTGGCATCAACTGAAGCTTGAAAAGATTGAGTTTATGGCGGCGGTCGATGAGCTCTTTTGTCTTTTCGTCATCGATTTTTCCCGTGCGGATATACTCGTCGAGCACAGCGTAGGTAAAGCCGAGATTTTCCTCGTCGGTCTTTCCGCAGAGTCCGTCGATGGGGGTCTTTTCAACCAGCTCGGCAGGCACACCCAAAAGATGTCCTATCTCCTTTACCTCGGTTACGGTGAGGTTGCTCATCGGGGAGAAATCGCCCACGGAATCACCGTAGCGGGTGGAGTATCCGACCCAATCCTCCGAGAGATTGCAGGTGTTGCAGACTCTGCCGTTTACGCTCTGCGAAACCGCATACAGCGTGGACATTCTGATTCGAGGCGGGATATTCTCGCGCGATTGCTTTGTGACCTCTAAATCGTCGGGGAGCGCTTTTAAAATCGCGTCTACCGTTTCTTTTATATTCACGACGTAGTGTTTGATTCCGAGGTGATTTACGAGCATAAAGGCTTTGTCGATGTCGTGCTGGTCGCCCTGAGGCATCAAAACACCGATAACGCGGTCTTTTCCGAGCGCCTCGACGCACAAAGCCGCCGCAATCGAGCTGTCCTTTCCGCCCGAGATACCGACAACGGCATTGCAATCCTTGCCGTTTTTCTCAAAAAAATCCCGTATCCACTGCACACATTCGTCTTTAATTTTTCTCATATCAGGCATAAAAGCACCTACTTTCAAGTTTGAGTATAGCATAAATTGTGGAATTTGTAAATGTGGATTTGAGAAATCGGGACTCGGTTCCTCTTGCCGTTGGTGCGAACAAAACGGAGGGACTTTATCGCAGTCGCTTTCGCTCCTTTGGAAAAATGTCGAAACAGTCCACCGGACTGTTTCTCTGTCGCTCAGTGCGTTGCTTTGCAACTTCTTCGCTCCCATTTCTGGTTCGAGTCCCTCCAGCCAAAACAAAAACCACCCGTGTGGGTGGTTTTTGTTTTGGCGGAGAAGGAGGGACTCGAACCCTCGCGCCGGTTTCCCGACCTACGCCCTTAGCAGGGGCGCCTCGTCACCAACTTGAGTACTTCTCCATGTGGTGCCGTTCTCGGCTTGGTATTTTTTTGTGGCGGAGAGAGTGGGATTCGAACCCACGGCTCTCGCGAGTCACTAGTTTTCAAGACTAGCTCCTTAAACCGCTCGGACATCTCTCCACATTAGTGACGAAACTGATTTTACCACATATACCTTAAATTGTCAAGTGCTTATGCCTTTATTATTGCCGAAATATCTCCATTTTTTCGTTGCTTTGGGAGTGTTTATGTGGTATAATATAATTTGGAAACATTTTACTTGGGAGTGATTGTGATGAACAGTTGTATTACCGAAAAATATAATCTTTGGCTTGAAAAGGCTGACGACGATTTAAAGGCTGAGCTTTCTGCCATTTCCGACGACGAAAACGAGCTTTACGAGCGCTTTTATAGAGAGCTTGAGTTTGGTACGGGCGGTCTTAGGGGTGTTATCGGCGCGGGCACAAACCGAATGAACGTTCACACCGTTTGCAAGGCTACTCAGGGTCTTGCGGACTACCTTGTGGCAAACTTTGAAAAGAGCGCGGTTGCGATTTCCTTCGACTCGAGAAACAAGTCCGACGAGTTTGCAAAGGCTGCCGCAACAGTTCTCGCGGGAAACGGCATCAAGGTTTACATCTACCGCGAGCTTATGCCCACACCTGCTCTTTCGTTTGCTGTGAGAAGACTCTCCTGCCGTGCGGGAATTATGATTACCGCGAGCCACAACCCCGCAAAGTACAACGGCTACAAGGCATACGGCCCCGACGGCTGTCAGATGAATCTCGAGATGAGCGAATATGTGCTTTCCCTCATAAACCGCGTCGACATCTTCGACGGAGTTAAGCGCGCTGACTTTGACAAGGCGGTTGCCGACGGCACAATAGAGTACATAACGGACGAAATTATCGACGAGTATTATGACTGCGTTGTGGCTCAGCAGATAAACCCCGACGTGCTCAAAAAGGCGAATATGCACATCGTCTACACCCCGTTAAACGGCACGGGAAACAAGCCTGTTCGCGAGGTGTTAAAGCGCCTTGGTGTAACCAACATTGACATCGTTTCCGAGCAGGAAAACCCCGACGGAAACTTTACCACCTGCCCCTATCCGAACCCCGAAATCCGCGAGGCGCTTCAAAAGGGTCTCGAGCTCTGTGAGAAGACGGGCTGTGAGCTGTTGCTCGCCACCGACCCCGACTGTGACAGAGTTGGTATTGCTGTTAAGAGAGGTGGCGAGTATGAGCTTTTGACAGGAAATCAGGTTGGTGCTCTGCTCCTTGATTATATCGCGAAAAACCGCATCAAAAACGGCACTATGCCCAAAAATCCTATCGCAATAAAAACCATTGTTACCACTCCTCTCATCTGCGCGATTTGTGAAGAATACGGCATCGAGCTTGTGGACGTTCTGACAGGCTTCAAGTTCATTGGTGAACAAATCTTGATGCTCGAAGAAAAGGGCGAGGAAAACCGCTACATCTTCGGCTTTGAGGAGAGCTACGGCTATCTCTCGGGCACCTACGTTCGTGACAAGGATGCCGTAAACGCATCTGCTCTCATCGTCGAGATGGCGTCCTACTACAAGCTTGAGGGCAAGAATCTCTGCGAGGTGCTCGATTCCCTCTACAAAAAGCACGGCAGATACCTCGATTCCCAGGACAACGTTGTGTTCGAGGGTGCGAGCGGAATGCAGAAGATGGCTGACATTATGGCTGACCTTCGCAGCGCACCTCCCGCCGTTATCGCAGGACTCAAGGTTCTCACCTTTGTCGACATTCAGAACAGCGTTTCTATTAACTGTGTAACCGGCGAAAAGAGTGCCGTTGCACTTCCCAAATCCAACGTTCTGTGTTTCTATCTCGAGAACAACGCGAGCGTTATTGTTCGTCCCTCAGGCACAGAGCCGAAAATCAAAATCTACTACTGCGCAAAGGCAGAGGATATAAACGCAGCTCAGGCTCTCCGTGAGCGTATGGCAGAGGACATCAAATCCAGATTTTAAGGGTGGGTTTTTATGTACGCAAGACTTCATAGTATGGGGCTGAGCGGTATTGACTGCTTTCGCGTTGCGGTAGAGGTGGATTGCATACAGGCTATGCCGTCCTTCGACATTGTCGGACTGCCCGACGTGGCGGTCAAGGAATCCCGCGACCGCGTGCGCCACGTTGTGCACAATCTCGGGTTCAGATTTCCGACCTCAAAGGTTACGGTAAACCTCGCTCCCGCACATCTGAAAAAGAACGGCCCCGTGTATGATCTGCCCATTTTTCTTGCTATTCTCCTTTCCACAAAGCAGGTGTCGTTTGACTGTGACAGATACTGTTTTGTGGGTGAGCTTTCGCTTTCGGGCGACGTCCGCGCAATCAACGGCATTCTGCCGATGGTAATAAAGGCTCGCGAGGCGGGATTTGAGGCGATTTTCGTTCCCTATCAAAACCGATGCGAAGCCGCTCTCATCGACGGCATCAAGGTCTACGGTGCCGAAAACGCAAAAGAGGTTATCGCGCATCTCAAAGGAGAAGCACTTATCCCCGAAGCAGAAAAGCTCAACTTCTCTGACGAGCAGAGAAGAAGTTTGCTTCTCGATTTTGCCGACGTAAAGGGTCAGGAGAGCGCAAAGTATGCCATGCAGCTTGCGGCGGCGGGCGGTCACAACGTTTTGATGATTGGCGCGCCCGGCTCGGGCAAAAGTATGCTCGCAAAGCGACTTCCGTCCATACTCCCTCCTCTCTCCTTCGAGGAGGCTATCGAATGTACAAAGATTCACTCGGTTGCAGGTGAACTCAACGAGGACAAGCCCTTTGTGGTTTCGAGACCGTTCCGTTCCCCGCACCACACCATATCCTCCCCCGGTCTTTCGGGCGGAGGCACAAATCCAAAACCCGGTGAGATTTCTATGGCACACGGCGGTGTGCTGTTTTTAGACGAGCTTCCCGAATTTTCCAGAGCTTCGATGGAGGTGCTTCGTCAACCGCTCGAGGACGGGAAGGTAACCATTTCGAGAGTGGCATCTACCGTGACCTACCCCTGCCGCACAATGCTTGTGGCGGCTATGAACCCCTGTCCCTGCGGATACTACGGCAGCTCACAACGCGAGTGCACCTGCTCGCCGCAGGCAGTACAACGCTATCTGTCAAAGGTTTCGGGTCCGCTCCTCGACCGAATTGACCTACACATCGAGGTGCTACCCGTAAAATACGAGGAGATTTCCTCTCGCGAAAAGGGCATTTCCTCCGCTCAAATGCGCGAGGCGGTGCTGGGCGCAAGAGAATTTCAGCGCGAAAGAATGCAAAAGCACAAAATCGACTGCAACGCGCACATTCCGCCGTCGCTGATAACAGAGCTCTGCCCGATGGACGACAAGGCAAAGGAGACCCTGCAAAAAGCCTTTGATAGCCTCGGACTTTCGGCAAGAGCCTATGACAAGATGCTAAAGGTTTCCCGTACCGTTGCGGATATGGACAAGAGCGAGATTATCCGCGCCTCGCACATTATGCAGGCGGTGCAGTTCAGAACTCTTGACAGAAAGTTTTGGAAAAGATGATGAAAAAGATTTTTTGTGTTTTGCTTATAGCGGTTTTGCTTATCTCGCTCTGCGCTTGTGGCGCAGATGCCGACACGTCCTCTATAGAAAGTGTTGAGGTCTCGCAGACTGAAAGTGTCGAACCTTCATCAAAAGAAACCTCGTCGGCGGACACAACCTCTACCGCCACTTCGTCAAAAGAGGAGTCGGTTGCCGAAACGAGCTCGACCTCTACCATCAAGCACGGCAAGGTCACTATAACGCTTGATAACTGGGACGAGTATTTTGAGTTTGTCACCGAAGAATACTGGGAAGAAAACGCCTTTGGTGAAGCAACACGGTTGAATTTCTTGCACTATTTTAGGCTGAAAGAAGAATACAAGCTCAAAAGCACGTCAAACAGTGTGGCTGTAGAGTACACCTACAAAAGAACCTCAAGTATGGATTATATTCCTGCGACGGTGGACCTCGAACAACGAACCTACACCTTGGGCGAGTTTCCCTCTGAAATTTTGCAAGGACGTCGCACCGTAAAGTTTACCGGCTTACCCGAATCTGTCGGAGATATGAGTCGTGTTCTGGCGGACGATGAGCTGTACGAATATTGCTGGGACTTCGACGTGACGAGAATTGAAGGTACTATATATCTCAAATAAAGCGAGCTCCGCTTGGAAACCCAAGCGGAGCTCTTTTCTCTCCTTCAGCCTCGCACCTGCTCGGCACTACGGAAAGATATCCTCTCGTCACAGGTAGCCTGCTAAAAATCGTGACGGCCGCCGCAGCTGCAACCGTTTTCTTCGAACAAACACACTATCTCCTCTATCTTCATAAAACAGTCCTCGTCGTCTAAATCGTTGTTGCGGATTATCGCTTGAATTTTTTTGAGCATATCATAGCTTTTCTTCTCGACAAGCTGTGAAAAGCTTTCCTCAACGTTCGGAAAAAACACGTGACACTCCTCGTTTTCCAAAAAGTTTAATAGAATTTCTTTGTATAAGTTCATATAAATCACCTCAATATATATTATAGGTCAGTTTCACCCTATTTTCAATAGGTCATTTTGCCATAATTTAATTGGGTGATAATATGGATACAGGAAAAAGACTCAAGGAATTGAGAAAAGAAAAAAGGTATACACAGATACAGATGCAGTTTTTGACCGGCATTGACCAAAGCGACTATTCCAAGATTGAAAACGGAAAAAGATATTTTACGTTTGAACAGTGCAAGAGAATTGCGATGGCGCTCGAAACGAGTATGGATTACCTTGCAGGACTTACCGACTGCAAAAAACCATACGAGAGAAAAGACAAATAGGTGATTGTATGAAAGAATTTAAAATTCCATCCATTCCGCTTACTACCAACAAATGCATACGTTTTCCAAATGACGTTATTGACCAGGTGGAAGAAGCGATAAAAGGTAAAAACTGTACCTTTTCAGCGTTTGTAATAGAATCCGTGCGTGTTGCACTCGAAAATCTGAAAGAGCAATAAAATCATAGAAGCAACCCTTTAGGGTTGCTTCTTTTCTTATCTCTTAGAAAACGCCTTCCGACTTATCAAACGATTCGAGGTACACGTCGGCTAATGCTTTTATCGGCTCGGTGGTGTCGGCGTTGCTGTCGTCGTAGACGGCGCAGACCTTACAGCCTATATTTTTTGCGGTTTGGATTGCCAGAAGCGAGTCCTCGAAAACCCAGGTTTCCTCGGGCTTTGCGCCGAGTGCCTCTATCGCCTGCAGAAAAACTGCGGGCTCGGTTTTGGGTGCGCCTGCCTCCGAGCAGGTGAAGATGCCCGAGGCAAATTCGCTGAGTCCCGTTCTCTTCATTGCCCTCTCGACAAGGTGGCGCATACTCGCGGTCGCAACGCAGACTTTTGTTCCCGACTCGTAGAGCTTCTTTACAAAATCATAAGCTCCGTCCTTGAGAGGTAGGGTCGAGGTGTATCTGTCCTCAACCATATCTATTATCTCATCGAAAATCTGTTGTGCACTTTTGTCGAGATTGAAGGCTTCTTTTATATAATGCGACGACCTGTCAAGGCTCATCGTGCGAAATTCCTCGCTGAGCTTTTCCTGCGATTCATAGCCGTTTTGTGCAAGATATTCGTCGCAAACGTTCTGCCACATCGCCATCGAATCGAGCAGAGTTCCGTCAAGGTCAAAGATTGCTGCTTTAACTTCCAAGTTATACACCTCTTTCATATAACAAGTGTAGCAAAATTTTGTTTCTAAGTCAACGGAACTTCTTGACAAAAGCGCTTATTGGTGGTAAAATTTTGTCAACTGAATACGGGAGCTGCAATTTTACCGCGGCTGAGAGGGAGATGGTTGTTTCTCCGACCGATAACCTGATTCGGATAATGCCGACGGAGGGAAAGAGCGTGTAGCTTATACTAGACCGTAGGTGTTTTGCCTACGGTCTTTTTTGTTGATGGGGTGCACACCGTCAACCACGCTGTCAGGGATCCTGACAAGCAAAGAATTTTTGCTATGTCGAAGTTGAAGAGCGCAGAAATACGAGTGTATTTCAAGCGATGAAACAAAGACAGACGGAAATTCTGTTTGGCAGGTTATTCAGAATAATATACTCAAAGGAGTTTTTATGACTACAACAAAAACAAGACGGCTTGTGGAAAGTGCCATTATGGTCGCCCTTGCCGCCGTGCTGAGCCTCATCAAAATCTGGAAGATGCCGCTTGAAGGCTCGGTCACACTTCTCAGTATGCTCCCCATCTGTCTTTTGTCCATTCGATACGGCGTTAAATGGGGACTCTTCGTTTCCGCGTTTTATTCGGTGGTGCAGATTGCCCTCGACCTTTCCTCGCTGATGAGCTGGGGTATGACGGCAAGGATTTGGATAGGCGCACTCATTTTTGACTATCTTCTCGCCTATACACCCCTCGGACTTGCGGGGCTTTTCAGAAAAAAGGGCACTGTTGGCATCGTTTGCGGAATTTCGCTCGTTATGGTGCTCAGATTTGTGTCGCATTTCATCTCGGGCACGATTTTCTTTGATATCTGGTGTCCTGAGGGCTGGAACCCCGCGTGGTATTCGGTTTGCTACAACGGATTTTATATGCTCCCCGAGCTTGTCTTTACCGTAGCGGGAACGCTTCTGCTTTTAAAAATTCAACCGAAGTTGTTCTCAAACCAATGACGCACCGCGTCTATTCACGGCGGAGCCAATTTATGTCCGAAGGGTAATTCATGACGAAGTCGATTCATAAAAAAGCACTTGTGAAATTTTTCACAAGTGCTTTTGTTTTACTTTTGGTCGATTTCTATCTCAATCTTTCCGTTTTTCTCTTCAAACGCCTTTATGCATTGACGAATGAGATACAAAATCTGTCCGTTTGCGGAGCGGTCCTCGTACTTTGAAATATAGTGGAGCTTTGCGTGAAGTTCGGGGTCAATTTCAATTCCTAAATGTTTATTATTTTTGTTTCTCATAACATCACCACCATCTTATTTTAAGTATATTTTAAGATTTTATTGTGGTATAATGTTATAAGTATACTAAAATTAAGTATACTAAATTTTATTGGTGGTGATTTTATGGTCTGTACTTTCTTTGGTCACAGTAAAGCGGGGGAGGAAATTGTGCCTTTGTTGAGGTCAACCCTCACAGATTTGATTGAAGCCAAAGACGTTGTCGCTTTTCTTGTTGGAAACAATGGCAACTTTGATGCTATTGTAAGAGGTCTGCTTAAAGATCTGTCAAACATCTTCCCGCATATCAAATACTTTGTCGTTTTGGCGTACCGACCAGTCGAAAAGGTGAAGAACCCAGCGTTTGATTTTTCCGACACTATATATCCCGACGTCCTTGCTAATACACCACAAAGGTATGCAATAGACAGACGAAACCGCTGGATGATTGATAAAAGCGACTATGTTATAACTCACGCAAAGTATCCCGGAGGAGCTGCAAAATTTAAAGCGTTAGCAGAAAAGAAAGGAAAGATTGTCATCAACATTATGTAACAAATAGAAAAGCACTTGTGAAATTTTTCACAAGTGCTTTTCTTTTCAGGCGACTCCAAATCCGCAAGGGCGGATTTTAGCTATACCATAAAATAGGCGGCTGTGCCCAAAATTATCAGCAAACCGAAATTGAGAGCAGAGAAAAGGAGAAGATATCTTCCCGTTTTGCCCTTTTCGCATTTTGAATATTCCTTGAAGGTGATTAGACTTGCGAGAGAGGAAATAAGCGTTCCGACACCGCCGATATTCACTGCGACAAGCAGAGCGGCATAGTTTTCGGTGAAGCGCGAGAGCAGAATTGCACTCGGCACGTTACTGATAAACTGGCAAGAAACAATTCCGCACAAAAGCGGATTTTGCGCCACGATATTGCCCACCAAATCGCTCACGGCGGGTATGCGCGACATATTTCCCGAGAAAATGAAGAACGCACAGAAGGTCAAAAGAAGCCCATAGTCCACCGACTTGAGCGCGCGTCTATCCAAAAACAGAAGCGCTGCAACAATTACCAGCGTGCCTATCAAAAAATGCACCGCGCGGAAAACTATCGCAATTGACAACGCAAACAAAACCGAGTATATCGCGACACGCTTCCAGTCGAGAGGTGTGTTTGTATATCGATGCACTACCATCTGTTCGGGCTTGATAAACATACAACAGAGAGTAATAAGCGCTATAGATAATACAAACGGTATAAACATTATCGAGAAGAACTCGCCATTTTCGATGTTAAAGTAGGAATAGAGGTAGAGGTTTTGGGGGTTGCCGAAGGGTGTTAGCATACCGCCGAGGTTTGCGGCGATGTTCTGCATTATGAAGGTGAAGGCAATCAGCTTTCTGTTGTCGGTGCTATCGAGAACAAAGTAGCCGAGAGGCAGAAAGGTGATGAGCGCCATATCGTTTGCGATGAGCATCGAGCCGAAGAGGGTTATATACACGAGTGCCAGAATTGCGGTGCGAGTGGTTTTAAAAACGCGGACGATGCTTCCCGCGACGATGCGGAAAAACCAGATGTTTTTAAAGGCGCAGACTACCGCGAGGGTGCAAAAAAGGCAAGAGATGGTCCGCAAATCAAAATATTCGAGATACTCCTTATCGGGCGGAACGAAAAACATCGTTGTTATCGCCGCTATAACCGCAATGACGAGCACTGCGTTTTTCTTTACAAACGACAAGGCTTTTGTCACAAAATCACCTCTTTCGCAAACAAAACTATATTACTCCTTTTTTGCAGAAAAAGCAAGAGGATTTTGATCGTCACTCAAATGTGTGTTGTTTGCAGAGGTTTCAGACAAAAAAATCCGCGCTTTATAAAAAGCGCGGATTTTGGGTATTAGGTTTATCTGTGAATTATTATGCGGACACACTGTCTCTGATTTCCTTGAGAGCATCTATATCCTCTTCGGAAAGACCGAACTTGTTTTCGCCTTCAGCTTCTTCGATAGCATCGTTTACAACACCTAAGTAGGTCTTGTTTTCTATCTCATCAGCAAACGCGTAATTTCCGTCATAGCAAACATAGGGAACAGCGGTGATTTCGGTTTCAAAATCTTCAGCAGTGGTGAAACCGTGGACAACTGCTGTATAGGTTATAACTCCGTCCTCATCCTTAAGGATCTTTCTTGCAGGAACATAAACCACTCCGTCGCCTTCAGCGTAGTTATTAGCTTCGAGATACTCAACAAACGTGGTTTCTACGAGTCTATCACTCAAAATAAGGAACATACCAAACTGTACATCTCCGTCGGGATCATATGTATCGATTCCGAAAGCCTCTTTGTTGATAGTAGCGCCAAAGCGGATACCGGGCATGATACCGAGTTCTTCATTGGGAAGTCTTATGCCTGCACCCTCAGATTTGAGTTTGCCAGTGAGGTCAACAGAAGGAGCAGGCTCGCCACCTTCGAAGGTGAACTCATGAATCTGGAAATATTTCTTGTTATGAATTACGTACTTGATGTACTGTCCTGCAGCACCATTGAGATCTATCGCAGCAGCCTTCACTCCGCTGATAGTTGTTGTTTCCGGGGTTCCGTCGTATACAGCTTCGCCCCATGTCTCTCCATCGTCAGAAACATAGATATAAGCTCTTGTAACGTCTGTAGCATATACTGTCAATGTATCAAAAGCATAAGCTTTATCAAATCCGAATACAAACTCCATTACAGGGTTTGTTGAAGCAGAAGAACCATCAACCTGATAAACACCTGTGCTGGTACCAATCTTACCATTGTAGACGTTCTTTTCTGTTCCTATGCTATTGGGTACCCAACCGCCAGCACCGTTGAGCTTGTTAATTTGATGAGATGTAGCCTTAATTACCTTGGTGTAAACAAATTCAATCTCGTTTGTACCATCTACGAGTTCAACTGTCTGTGTATCTTCAGCGATGAAATAGCCCTGTGCAAAGAGGTTGAGAGCGGTTACGGTTATTTCCTGACCCTCTTCTCCCTCGAGTGTCTCTTCATTAGCGATAGCTTTGCCTGCTTCGTCAACATACTTTACAGTATAGTTAACTGTTTTTCCTTTTCTATAGGTAAATTTGATTTCGTTTGTGCCTTCAACGAGTGTGATAGACTTGGAAGGTTCATCAGGAAGATAGCCGTCGATTTCGGGAGCGTCTTCTGTTATCTCATCGCCAACGAAAACATTTTCGCTAACAACTTTGTCCTCAGGTGCTACAAAGTCGGGGTCGTCAGACGTATACTTTACTGTATAAGTGGTAGGAACCTTAGCTGCTTCCTCTGCCTTTAGTACTGTAATTTCACGCATCGAAGTACGAGCATTGCAACTGGTCATCCTAATCCTTATGTACTTAACGTTTTCTACGTTAAGGTCGGTCTCTACCATATCATACCTCATCGCATTGTCCGTACCACCGCCTACGTATGTGTAACCGGGATATGTTTCAGCTGCAGTGGCTTTGCTGTGAAGACCTGTGTAAGTGAGGATAGCATCTCCCCATGTAGATCCGTCTACAGAAACATATACATCATAGCCCTTTGGAGCATTACGGTCCCAGCCGCTAGTACCGCCCCATTCGATTTTCAACGTATCAAGTGTAATGGATTCAGCAAGTTCAAACACGAGGCTGAAATTGTTGCCATACTGGTCGGAAGTAAAGTATGTGGTGTTGTCACCATCGTATGCGTTTGCGATAGCACGTGATGCGTTATCAGATGATGTTGTTCCTGTTACACCCACGATTGCAACCGCAGTTCCCTCAGCAAATGCGGGGAAGGATGCCATTGTCAGCACCATAGCAAGTGCCATAATAATTGATAAGATTTTCTTGACGCTCATTTGTGCATCTCCTTTAAATATATAATTTTCTTCATACATACTTCGTTTGCGTGCGGGTAAAGACGCTCTCGAAATAGATAACTACAAGCCGTGGCCTTGCCACAGCTCATAATTTATATGTTTACACAACAATTTTACAACAAAACCATCAAAAAATCAACCCAAATACTAACAACAATGTAGATAAAATTTGCTTTCTTTATCTGTGCATTTTGCACATAAAATTGTAAAAACCGTCCGTTTTTTGTTGTTTTTAACAGAAAATTCCGCTCTTTTTGTGGATTTTCCCGCACAATTTAGTCCCTTGAAAAATCTCGGGTTTCAAGGTGCTCCTTTTTCTGAAATCGTGCTTTTCTTGCTTTTTCGGGCTTTATATTATATAATGTAACAGCTATCATCAAAAAGCGAGGCTTTTCAACAAAATTTGGTATCAGAGGTGCAACGATGGGTACTGCTCCTTGCGTCCGTTATGCAAATCAAGCCGAGCGGACAAACAACAAAATTATTTCGATATACACGCTTTCGGTTTCGCTCGTGCTCATCTTCGCTTCGGCAGTTGCCGCAGCGGTCACGGGCGAGGGCTTTGGAGAGGTCTTTGGCGGATTTTTGAGGATCCTCCTCTCCCCCGCGAGAAACATGCCCGACTATTTTGAGCTTGGCGGTCTTGCGGCGGCGTGTTTCAACGCGGGACTCTGCGGACTCGCGTGCAGTATTCTGATTATCACAGACCGTTCGCCTGCGCGCTCGGTGACGCTTGCGGGATTTTTCCTTGTAATCGCGCACGGCTTTTACGGACTCAACCTTTTAAATATGTGGCCGTGTTTTCTCGGTGTTGTTGTCTACTGCCTTGTCAGAAGGCAGTCACTCGGTGAAAATCTGGGTGTCGCTATGTTTGCAACGGCACTCGCGCCGTTTATCAGCGAATTTTTCTTCGCCTTCCCTATCGGCAGTCGGTTTGTGCTTTTCGGCACGGAGTTTTCGATAGTCGGTGTGGTAGCGGGTTGTCTTGCGAGTGTGATGTTTGGTTTCGTCGTTCCCGCGCTCCTGCCGGGTACTACCAGAATGCACCGAGGCTTCAACCTCTACAAAGCGGGACTTGCCATCGGGCTTTTCGGCATTTTTATGTTTGCGTTGATGTTCAATACTCTCGGGCTCGAGCCATCGGGCGATGTGGTTTATAAAAACGAAATCTATGAGAGCTTTGGCAGAAGCTATCCCGTCTTCGTAAACTCGGTCTGGGGCGGGATTTTCCTTCTCACAGCGGTTGCGGGAATTATCCTGTGCAAAGGCAACTTTACGGGGTACAAAGCGCTCCTCAAAAAAGACGGACATCTCGACGATTTCTGCGAACAATTTGGTATGAAGACCTGTCTTATCAACATTGGCATCTACGGGCTTTTCATCCTTTTATATTTTAACCTTGCAATCCTCTTCACCGACGGTGTTGGATTTACGGGAAACGTCGCGGGACTCATCTTTGCGGCGGTTACATTCTCGGCTTCGGGTCAGCATCCGAAAAACGTCTATCCGATACTCATAGGCTACACGCTTTTATCGGTGCTCGTTCACGTTATCTGTCTTGTATCGGGGCTCGAAATTCCGTGGACGCTCTCTACGCAGAGCTATTTCGGCGGTGTTGCATTTGCGACGGGCTTGTGTCCGATAGCCGCAAAGTACGGTGTTCGATACGGCATTCTGGCAGGTGCTTTGAGCGCTATTATCTGCACCTCGACAGCGCAGATGCACGGCGGTTTGATGCTCTACAACGGCGGTTTCACCGCAGGACTCACCGCAATGCTGATGATACCGATTTTGGATTTCTATAATATAAAGGAAAAACCTGCAGATTAAATTTTGCACAGCAAATAACGACAACTGAATTTATCCTCGCCCTATGCAGAGAGTATAACTTTGCATAGGGCTTTTTGGGCAAAACCGCGCAACAGTCGGCTTTTTCGGGGAAAACAGCAAAAGACAAATATACAATATGTAGAAAAGTTTTTGGAATTTGAGCACAATATCTTGTGTTTTCCTATTGACGAGTCAAACTATATATGGTACACTGATAAGGCACGTGAAAAGAGGTGGCTATATGAACATTCAAGGCTTTCAAAAAATGACGCTTTTGGACTTTCCAGGGAAGGTCGCCTGTACGGTTTTCACGGGCGGATGCAATATGCGTTGCCCGTTTTGTCACAACGCAGGGCTTGTGCTCGACCCGAACGGATATGGCAATATGATAGACGAGGTCGAGGAATTTCTCCCAAAGAGAGTTGGGCTTCTCGACGGGGTTTGTATCACGGGTGGTGAGCCACTTCTACAGCCTGATATCGTTGACTTTATCAAAAAAATCAAAGAGATGGGCTATCTCGTAAAGCTCGACACAAACGGCTGTTACCCCGAAAAGCTGAAAGAGCTTGTGGAAAACCGACTTGTCGACTACGTTGCGATGGACATTAAAAACTGCAAGGAGAAATACCCGCTCACCGTCGGAATCGATGGATTTGGGCTCGAGAAAATCGAGGAGTCGATAGCGTTTCTCATAAATTGCGGTATTGATTTTGAGTTTCGCACCACCATTACTACTGAGCTTCACACAGTAGAGGACATCCAAAAAATCGCAGAATGGATAAAAGGTGCTCCCAAATACTTCTTGCAAAATTTCGTGGACTCGGGCAACCTCATCGGAGAAAATTTCTCTGCCCACAAGCGCGAAACACTCCAAAAAATGAGAGAAGTAGCACTCTGCACAATATCTAGTGTCGAGATTCGTGGAATTTAACAATTTTTACTATATATTGTGCCAAAATGTGTTGACAAGGCACAATATATGTAATATACTTAGTATTGCTACCGTTAAAAACTAACATTTATATAAAAGGAGAGGGAAATATGTATAACGTATTAAAGAGAGACGGCAAGATCGCATCTTTTGACATAAAGAAGATCGCAGACGCCATCACACTCGCGTTCGACGCTTGTAACAAGCAGTACAACCCCGACGTAATAGATTTTCTCGCGTTGAAGGTTACCGCAGAGTTCGAGCCCAAGATAAAGGACGACAAGATCTCTGTCGAGGACATTCAGGACAGCGTTGAGTCGGTACTCATCAAAGCGGGTTATGACGACGTTTCCAAGGCGTACATCATCTACCGCCGTCAGAGAGAAAAGATTCGTAACATCAACACCACGATGGTTGACTACAAGGCTATCATCGACAACTATCTGAGCATCAGCGACTGGCGAGTTAAGGAAAACTCCACCGTTACATATTCTGTTGGTGGTCTTATCCTTTCAAACTCCGGTGCGGTTACCGCTAACTACTGGCTTTCCGAGATCTATGACGACGAGATCGGCAACGCTCACAGAAACGCTGACATTCACATTCACGACCTTTCGATGCTCACAGGCTACTGTGCAGGTTGGTCGCTAAAGCAGCTCATTCAGGAGGGTCTTGGCGGTGTTCCCGGAAAGATTACTTCCGCTCCTGCGGCTCACCTCTCCACACTCTGCAACCAGATGGTAAACTTCCTCGGTATTATGCAGAACGAGTGGGCAGGCGCACAGGCGTTCTCCTCCTTTGATACATACCTTGCTCCCTTCGTTAAGGTTGACAACCTCTCCTACAAGGAAGTTAAGCAGTGCATACAGTCCTTCATCTACGGTGTAAACACACCTTCCAGATGGGGTACACAGTCTCCCTTTACAAACATCACTCTTGACTGGACAGTTCCTCACGACCTCGCTGAACTCAACTGTATCGTTGGCGGCAAGGAAATGGACTTCAAGTATAAAGATTGTAAAGCTGAGATGGATATGGTCAACAAGGCGTTCATTGAGATTATGGTCGAGGGCGACGCTAACGGACGCGGATTCCAGTATCCTATCCCCACCTACTCCATCACCCGTGATTTTGACTGGTCCGAGACCGAGAACAACAAGCTTCTCTTCGAGATGACCGCAAAATACGGTACTCCCTACTTCTCCAACTACATCAACAGCGATATGGAGCCCTCCGACGTTCGTTCGATGTGCTGCCGACTCCGTCTTGACCTCCGTGAGCTTCGCAAGAAGTCGGGCGGTTTCTTCGGAAGCGGTGAGTCCACAGGCTCTGTCGGCGTTGTTACCATCAACCTGCCGAGAATTGCATACCTTGCTAAGAACGAAGCCGATTTCTACGCCCGTCTTGACAAGATGATGGACATCTCCGCTCGTTCCTTGAAGGTTAAGCGTGACGTTATCACAAAGCTCCTCGATGCAGGACTTTATCCCTATACCAAGCGTTACCTCGGCACATTTAACAACCACTTCTCCACCATCGGTCTCGTTGGTATGAACGAGGTTGGTCTCAACGCTTGTTGGCTGCAGGCTGATATGACAACACAGAAGACACAGAAGTTTGCAAAAGACGTGCTCAATCATATGAGAGAGCGTTTGTCCGACTATCAGGTACAGTACGGCGACCTCTACAACCTCGAGGCTACATCTGCTGAGTCTACCGCATTCCGTCTTGCAAAGCACGACCTCAAGTACTATCCCGATATCATCACCGCAGGACGTGGCGAGGGACAGACACCCTACTATACAAACTCCTCTCACCTCCCCGTTGGTTATACACAGGACATCTTCACAGCTCTGGATATGCAGGACGAGCTCCACACCCTCTACACTTCGGGTACTGTTTTCCACGCGTTCCTCGGCGAGAAGCTTCCTGACTGGCAGTCTTGTGCGGCTCTTGTCAAGAAGATTGCTTCCAACTACAGACTCCCCTACTACTCCATCTCGCCCACATACTCTGTATGTAAGTGCCACGGATATATCGCAGGCGAATCCTTCTCTTGCCCTGAGTGTGGCGAAGAGGCTGAGGTTTACAGCCGTATCACAGGTTACTATCGTCCCGTTAAGAACTGGAACGACGGTAAGGCACAGGAGTATAAGGACAGAAAGACCTACGACGTAGCAACATCCGTTCTCAGACACGAGGGCCCTCTCGCAAGAGAAGAGAAATGTGAGTGCGAAGCTCCCGTAATCGCTGATGGCGTTTACCTCTTCGCTTCCGCTACCTGCCCCAACTGTAAGATTGCAGAAGCGCTTCTCGCAAAAGCAGGCGTTTCCTATCAGAAGCTTTTGGCAGAAGAGAACATTGAGCTCACAGAGGCGGTCGGCATCAGACAGGCTCCCACACTTGTTTCTGTTGCAGGTGGCGAGATCACAAAGTTCGTTGGAGTTTCCGACATCAAGAAGTTTATTCAGGCGTAAATCTTCGAGTGGCTATATGAAAATTTATAGCCACTCTTTTCTTTGAGGTGACAGTATGTATGATATTATAATTGTCGGTGCGGGTCCCGCAGGACTCACAGCCGCTATCTATGCAAGAAGAGCCAACAAGAGCGTTTTGCTCCTTGACAAAGGCGCTTTTGGCGGACAGATTACCTTCTCACCGAAGGTGGAAAACTTCCCCGGATTTGATTCCATCAGCGGAAGCGAGCTTGCCGACAAATTGGTCGAACAGGCTCTCGGTCAAGGCGCTGAGGTAGAGATTGAAAACGTAGTCGAAATCAAAAACCTCGCAGACAAAAAGGTGGTTGTCACAGAGGACGGGGGTGAATATGAGGCAAAGGCGGTTATCATCGCGTGTGGCGCAAAGCACCGCCACCTCGGTCTTGAAAACGAGGAGAAGTTTATCGGCGAGGGCATCAGCTTTTGTGCGGTTTGCGACGGTGCTTTCTTCAAGGACAAGACGGTAGCCCTCATCGGTGGCGGAAACTCTGCTTTGCAGGAGGCAATACTCCTCTCCGAAACCTCCAAAAAGGTCTACGTTGTCCAAAACCTCGATTTCTTGACGGGCGAGCCTCAGCTTCAGGAAATCTTGAGAAAACGCGAAAACGTTGAGATAATCCTCGGCACCGTGGTAGATTCCATCAAGGATGGCGACAGCTTTTCGGGTATCACCGTAAAGCGCGTGGCTGACGGTGTGAAAACCGAGCTTGTGCTCGACGGAATGTTTGTTGCTATCGGTCTTGTGCCCGAAAACGAGCCGTTTGAGAGTGTAGCAGACCTCGACGAAAGAGGATATATCGCATCGGGCGAGGATTGCCTGACAAAAACCGACGGCATCTTCGTTGCAGGCGACTGCAGAGCAAAAGCTGTGCGACAGGTCACAACCGCCGCCGCAGACGGCACCATCTCCGCCATCGCCGCTTGCAGATACATCGATTCACTATAAGAACCTGACCCACCTGCGCATTGAAAATGCGGGTGGGTATCCCCAGAACCTTGTTGTTTCACAATAAAAAGAGAGCAAGAGATTTCCTCTTGCTCTCTTTTTTTCATTTTGTCTTGTCGCCCGATTTGAAAATCAAAGCTGCAATCAGCGAGAAAACTATCGCCGCGGCTATTCCTGCCGCACAGGCGGTGAGTCCGCCTGTCAGTGCGCCGAAAAGTCCCTCTGCATCAACCGCCTTTTTCACGCCCTTTGCAAGTGCATAGCCAAAGCCCGTCAAGGGTACAGTCGCTCCCGCTCCCGCAAAGTCCACAAGCGGTTGATAGAGTCCGAGTCCGCCCAGAACGACTCCCGCCACAACGTAGGAAACGAGTATTCTCGCGGGGGTGAGCTTGGTTTTGTCTATCAGCACCTGTCCGACAACGCAAAACGCCCCGCCCACACAAAAAGCCTTTATATATTCAAGCAGCATTTCCATAGAATCAGTCCCCCGTTATATTCACAAGATGTGCGACCGACGGGATGCTCTCCCCTTGCATTGACGAGGTCGGGCTCATCAGCGCACCCGTTGCGATAAACAGAATGTTTTTGTATCTTCCCTTTTGCATCTCTTTGAGGATGAAGGAGTTGAGCACCGATGCCGAGCATCCGCATCCCGAGCCGCCCGCGTGCACATCCTCCATATCGGGTGTGAAGATCATCACTCCGCAATCGCGGTGTATGTCGCGGATGTCTATCCCGTCTTTTTCGAGTAGCTGACAGAGAAGCTCCGAGCCGACCGAGCCCAAATCTCCTGTAAAAATTCCGTCGTAGTCCTTTGGGGTGGTGTCGGTGTCCATAAAAAACCTTTTTATCGTGTCGGCTGCGGCAGGCGCCATCGCCGCACCCATATTGTTCGCGTCCTTTATGCCGAAATCAAAGATTTTTCCAAAGGTGACGTGGCGGATTTTCATACCGTCCCCGCCTTTTTGCAGTACCGTAGCGCCCGAGCCCGTGACCGTCCATTGTGAAGTGGGGGTGCGAAGACTTCCATACTCCAGCGGGAAACGAAACTGCCTTTCCGACGAGCAAAAATGCGATGAGGTTACCGCTACCGCGGTGTCAACCGCACCCGTTTCAACAAACATACTCGCAACAGCGAGGCTCTCTGCCATCGTCGAGCACGCACCATACATCCCCACAAACGGAATCTCGAGCTCGAAAAGCCCAAAGGTCGAGCCGATACATTGGTTTAGAAGGTCTCCCGCACAGATAATGTCGATTTGGTCGGGAGACATCCCCGCCTTTTTGAGCGCAATCTGCACAGCGCTTTTCTGCATTATGCTCTCGGCTTTTTCCCAGCTCTGCTGTCCAAAGGTTGTGTCCTGCTCGACAAGGTCAAAGTATTCTTTCAAGGGCCCCTCGCCCTCTTTTTTCGATGCCACCGAGCCAAAGCCCACAATCGCAGGCTCACACTCGGTCGCAAAGGTATATCTTCCAATCCTCTTTGCCATATAAACTCTCCTTTTTGAGTTATCTTTTGCAAAACAAGAGAGTTTATGCTAAAAAACAACACCCCGTCTTTTGACAGAGTGTTATTCTTTCACATATTCCATTACATCCTCGACCCTGCAGTCAAGTATCTGACAAAGGCGGTCGATGGTAATCGTCTTGACAACCGCATTATCGCGAAGCCTTTGCAACTGTGCATTGTCAACACCGTATTCCTCTATAAGCTTGTACTGACTAATGCCTTTTTCCTTGAGCGTTTTCCATAACGGAGCGTAGCTTATCATATTACCACCTCTATTGTATGATAGCATATTTTTGCATTTTCCGCAACAAGTCTTCCTTTATTAAAAATAGTATGCTAAAATGAAACAGAGGTGGAAATATGAAGACTGTTTTTCCCGATTACTATAAAGATTTTGCGTGTATCAAGGGTGGGTGCAAACACAACTGTTGCATCGGTTGGGAGATTGATATCGACGATGATACCTTGAAAAAATACAAAAGCGTTGGCGGGGAGTTTGGAGAACGGCTTTCCAAAAATATTTCGCTCGACGGACAGGCGCATTTTGTCCTCGCGGAAAAAGAGCGGTGCCCGTTTCTAAACTGTGACAACCTCTGCGACATTATTATAAATCTTGGCGAAGATTATCTCTGCGGGATTTGTGACGCGCATCCGCGTTTCAGAAACGAATTGCCCGACAGAGTTGAAGTGGGTTTGGGGCTTTGTTGCGAAGAAGTGGCAAGACTTATCCTCTCCAAAAAAGAGCCTGTCAAATTTCTGCCCGAAATCGACACCGACGACGAGATAATTGTTCTCCGCGACGAGATTATTGCGATTTTACAAGACCGAAAAATCCCGCTCAAAGAACGTATTAACGAGGTTTTTTCGCTACTTGGCGCTCAAAGGGACGGACGCGGAGTTTCTGAGTGGGCTGACGTTCTGCTCGGTCTCGAAAGACTTGACGAAGATTGGACAAAGCTTCTTCTAAAGCTCAAGGATTTTGGTGGCGACACCGCCGATTTTGACCGATTTATGACTTCTCGACAGACCGAGTATGAGCAGTTTCTCGTATATCTAATCTACCGCCATTTTGCAAATGCTCCCGATTTTGACTCTGCGGTCGCAAGGGCGAGGTTTGCGGTTTTGGGATATGAAATCCTGCACAGCTTGGGCGCGATAATTTTCAGTGGAAACGGCGATTTCACCCTCGACGACCAAATCGAACTCGCCAGACTTTTCTCCTCGGAAATCGAATACTCCGACGAGAATTTGTATACAATATTAGACGAGCTTTATTGACAGTTTTGTCCTTTTGTGATAGAATCTCTTTCGCTCAAATTGCTCTTTTTGGGGGTTATCTTTTGAATCTTTCATTCACCTTCTTTTTCAACAGTATTTTGCTCGGTGTCGGTCTTGCGATGGATGCTTTTTCGGTTTCGCTCGCAAACGGCTTGAGCGAGCCGTGTATGAAAAAGCGCAAAATGTTTTCGGTTGCGGGAATTTTTGCGTTCTTTCAGGCTTTGATGCCACTTTTGGGCTGGGTTTGTGTACATACCGTTCTCGAACATTTCAAGATTTTTGAAAAGTTCATCCCTTGGATTGCGCTCGTTCTTCTTTCCTTTATCGGCTCAAAGATGCTTATAGAGGGCATAAAGTCAAAGGACGAGTGTGAATGTGAAAAGAAGGGTGTTGGACTTGTCGCACTTTTAGTGCAGGGTGTTGCGACCTCTATCGATGCTCTTTCCGTTGGGTTCACCATTGCCGAGCTTGGATTTTTGTCTGCACTTCTCGAAGCGGTCATCATCGGAGTACTCACCTTTTTCATCTGCTTTGGCGGAATTTTCATCGGCAAAAAGGCGGGAACCTCCCTCTCGGGCAAGGCGGGAATCTTTGGCGGTGCGATACTCATTTTTATCGGTATAGAAATCTTTATCGGCGGTGTTTTTTGATTGACTTTTGTCATTATTTGATGTATAATAATTATGCTTTTACATGACTGACGGAAAACGCAGAATACTGCGGTGGAGTGTAAAGGTGTATTAGCCGACCGTCTGGGCAATTCAGTTTGTAAAAGCTGGGTTGCCTTTTTGTTTTTTAGAGGCCCCAAAAGGAGTGTTTTATATGAATCACGAAAATTGGAACGGATTTAAAGGCGGAGTATGGCAGGAAGAGATAAACGTCCGCGATTTTATCCAGACAAACTACAAAGAATACCACGGTGACGAGAGCTTTCTCGCCGCCGCTACCGAGCGTACCCAAAATTTGATGGACAAGGTTCAGGCTCTTTTCAAGCTGGAGCGCGAGCGCGGTGGTGTTCTCGACGTCGACACTGAAACCGTTTCTACCCTCACTGCATACGCGCCCGGATATATTGACAAGGAAAACGAGATCATTGTCGGAACTCAGACCGATGCTCCCTTAAAGCGCGGTGTAAATCCCTTTGGCGGAATCAGAATGGCGCGTCAGGCGTGTGCGGCATACGGCTATAAGCTCGGTGACAAAATCGAGCAGGAGTTTCGTTTCAGAACCACCCACAATGACGGCGTTTTCAGAGCATACACCGACGAGATGCGTGCGGCAAGAAAGTGCCACGTTATCACGGGTCTGCCCGATGCTTACGGCAGAGGCAGAATCATCGGTGACTACCGCAGAGTAGCCCTCTATGGTGTTGACCGTCTTATCGAAGAAAAAAAGATGGACAAAAAGAGAGTCACCGACGGAAATCTTCGCACCGAGACCATCCGTCTTGACGAGGAGTTGTTCCAGCAGATTGCCTTCCTCGGCTATATGAAAGAGATGGCGGCTATGTACGGCTTTGACATCTCCAAACCCGCAAAGGACACAAGAGAGGCTATCCAGTGGACCTATTTTGCATACCTCGCTTCCATCAAGGAGCAAAACGGCGCGGCAATGAGCCTCGGCAGAGTTGCGACCTTCTTTGACATCTACGTCGAGCGCGACCTCGAAAACGGCACCCTCACCGAAGAGGGCGCACAGGAGCTTTTTGACGATTTTGTCATCAAACTTCGCATCGCAAGGCACCTCAGAACACCCGAGTATAACGAGCTTTTTGGCGGTGACCCGATGTGGATTACCGAAGCTGTCGGCGGTATGGGTGAGGACGGAAGAACCCTCGTTTCCAAATCGAGCTTCAGAATTCTCAACACCCTCTACACCCTCGGCTCTTCTCCCGAGCCTAACCTCACTATTTTGTGGTCGAATTCTCTGCCCGAAAACTTTAAACGTTTCTGTGCAAGGGTTTCCAAGGACACCGATTCCATTCAGTATGAAAATGACGACGTTATGCGTCCGATATACGGCGACGATTATGCTATTGCATGCTGTGTTTCGGCGATGAAGATAGGAAAGCAGATGCAGTTCTTCGGTGCAAGATGCAATCTTGCAAAATTGCTTCTTATTGCAATAAACGGCGGTTATGATACTACGAGTAAACTTCATATCGGTCCGCAAATGCCTATATTAGAAGGCGAAAAATTAAACTACGAAGAAGTTAGGGCTCGTTACGATATTTATATCAATTGGCTAAGCAAACTTTACGTAAACA
>JAZSNN010000008.1:0-6977 GCA_045536425.1 Oscillospiraceae bacterium | reverse complement strand
ACCGCTACCATATGGCTCGTTGGTCAAGCGGTTAAGACACCGCCCTTTCACGGCGGTAACACGGGTTCAAATCCCGTACGAGTCACCAGAAAAAAAGCAAGTTGAAAGACTTGCTTTTTTTCTATCCAATCCGAAGGATTGCGATGTAATCTCGCGTAAGCGAGTATGTAATTGCCACAGGCGTATGGCATCACGCGTCAGCGTGCATCTTTCTTCGGATTGATTCCATACATCACTTCGTGATGATTCCATGGCGCAGGCAAGCTGCGGATTCCATACGCGCCTATCGGCGCGATTTGTTGAGTTGCAAATTCATCCTATAAGCCCAAAAATTCCGCACCCCGAAGTGGGGGGGATTTTTTCTTTTTCACTATTCACTAATTCGGCGTGAGATTTTCAGCTCTTTTCGTAAAGCGGAAATATGTCTTCCGCAAAGATTGTTTAACCCGTCCTTTGATTTGTTGATGAACATACTGACCTTCCGTTGACATTTGGTGCTTGTCACTAAGGTGATTATTGGAAACCAAGAAGGTGAATCTATCAATGGTTTTGGGTTCAATCCTCGAAATGCAAAAGTTTGTACGGCGGGATTTCAAGGGCTTTTGCAATATCGAACAGAGTGTCCAGAGATATGGCTTTGCTGACGTTAGGAGCTTCAACGTGACCGATGAAGGCGGGGGAAAGTTCAACTTTTTCGGCCAACTCCTCTTGGGTAAGCCCACGCAACTTGCGATAATAGGAAATCTTTAATCCGAGTTGTAAATATTGGTTTTCGTGTTCAGCCTTCATATTATCACCACCAACTATGCTTTTATGCAGATATATCAGCTGTTATCATCGAGCAAACTATCAATAGATATATTTAAAACACTCGCAATAACCACAAGCTCGATGTCGGTTACAAAGCGTTTCCCGCATTCAATTCTCTGGATTGCGTTTTTATCGATATCAAGACCCGACAGCTGCATCTTGTCCGCTAATTCCCTTTGGGAGAGCTTCAGTTCTTTTCGTAAAGCGGAAATATGTCTACCGCAAAGATTGTTTAACCCGTCTTTTGATTTGTTGATGAACATACTGACCTCCCATTGACATTTGGTGCTTGTCACTAAGGAAAGTATATGTTATAATAAGAAACAATATGACATTTATTGAATGTCAAAACAACTAGTTGTGCAAACAGATTATAGGAGGTACAATATGGCAGAGTTTTGTTTAAAGCACTTCAACGAGATGTTTGATGAAAATCTGACGGAAAAAGACGTGGTTTTGGAGATGGAATTTTGCGAAGAATGCGGGGATATAAAGCCTTGCGTTATTTCCATAAGGAGAAAAACGCTTTTTTCAAAACTGTTGGACAAGATTTTTCACCGTAAATAGTATATCTTGTGATGCCACCGATTTGTCGGTGGCATTTCTTTTTGCCCTTTTGCATATAATTTCGTGAAACTGTTGCTTTTTTCGGGCGGTGAAACGGTGAAAAAACTGCTTTTTATTATCCTAGCTGTAATATTAGTGCTAAATAATACTAGCTGTAATACAAAACCTGACGAGATAGTCATAGGTCTCAACTACGAGGGGAGCGGAACACTCGCGCCCTACGGCAAGGCGCTTTTGTGGGGAGCAGAGCTTGCGGTCGAGGAGATAAACGCCTCGGGCGGAATAGGCGGACAGATGGTGCGCCTCGAAAAAGCCGACAACCGCTCGATAGGCGCAGAGAGCGCATCTGCGGTTTTGTATCTCAGCTCGGTCAAGGGCGCCGACGTGATAATCGGCCCCGCAACAAGCACCCTCGCAAAAGCCGCCCTGTCAGCAAGAGCAGAAGTGTTGATAATCTCGCCCTCTGCTACTTCGGACGAACTCACCAAGCCTTCCCCTCGAGGAGTTCCCCTCATAGGAGAAATGTCTGCGAAGCAGACAAAGGGGTCGCCGTCTCCGGCAAGGGAAAGGGGACCGCTTGTGGTGGATGAGGTGGAAGCTAAGAGTCACACCACTCTTTATTTAACGAACGCGTTGCGTTCTACACCTCATCCGTCGGCTGAGCCGACACCTTCTCCTCAAGGAGAAGGCAGGTTTCTCCGCCTTTGCTTTTCCGACTCGGCACAGGGGTCGGCGATGGGGGAATATGCAAACGAGCGCGGTTTTCGAAAATCCGCCGTCATCGTCGATATGTCGTCGGACTACTCGGTGGGTTGTGCCGCTGCTTTCCGCGAGAGCTTTTCGGGTGAGATAGTTTTTGAGGGGTGCTTTCTCTCGGGCGAAACCGACTTTTCCGCGCTCGTCACCGAGCTTTCAAAAACCGACTTCGACTGTGTATACCTCCCCGCCTACTACACCGAGGCGGGACTTTTCATCCGCCAGAGCAGAGATCAGGGGATAACAAAAACCTTTCTCGGCGGGGACGCGATGGACTCGCCCTATCTTGCCGACGTCATCGGCAAAACCGAGTATCTTCACGATATAATCTACACCGACCATTTTTCCCAAACCGACGAAAACTTCAAAACCTTTGCCCAAAAGTTCTTCGACCGCTATGGCGAAAACCCGCCCGCATACTCCGCCCTCGCCTACGACAGCGTTATGCTCTACTGCGAAACACTGCAAAAAATCGGGGTAGAAAATATACAAAATGTAGAAAACACACTGTTTAATACAAATAGTTTTCAAGGTGTGACGGGCGAAATTACGATAAAGGAGAATGGCGACTGCGAAAAAGAGCCTGTTTTCGTGTCGCTTTTGGACTGATGCAACAGATATTGAATTCCCTTTCCGTCGGCGCGGTCTATGCGCTCGTGACGGTGGGATATGCAATGGTTTTTTCGGTGCTTCGGATGATAAACTTTGCCCACACGGATATGATGATGCTCGGCGCATACGCGGGACTCGTGACGGCACAGCTCGGCGGGGGAACCCTCCTGCAGTTTTTGACCGCAATCCTCGTTGGCGCGGGGACGAGTGCGCTCGTTGAACGGGTTGTCTATCGACCTCTGTATAGCGCGCCACCTCTAAAGCTGATGACCGCCGCCATCGGAGTGAGCGTTATTTTGCAGTATTCGGTAATGCTCTTTTTCACCGCACAGCCGAGGGCATATCCGACAACCGACCTCTCGGATACCGTGGCTTTTTGGGGGATAAAAACCACCGAGCTTCGCCTTTTTGGAATTGCCATCTCGGCAGTTTTGTTTTTGGTACTGGCGCTGGTGGTTTCAAAGACCAAAACGGGACTGTGGATGCGCGCGGCGGCGCAGGACAGAATAGGCGCGATGGCGGTGGGGATAAACCGAAACCGAATAATCTCCCTCACCTTTACGATAGGGGGCGCCGCCGCGGCTGTCGCGGGAGTGCTGTTCGGAAAGCTGTATCTGATAACTCCCTTGATGGGCGCGAATATCGGGATAAAAGCCTTTGTCTGCACCGTGGTGGGTGGAAAGGGAAGCCTTTCGGGTGCGGTGATTGGCGCACTACTTCTCAGCTTTTCGGAAACGGCAGTCAGTGTCTTTCTCGGCAGTGGTTACAAGGATGCCGTGAGTTTTGTGGTGCTTGTTGTTGTTTTGGTGCTGAACAAACGAAACGGTTGAACAATGACACGATAGTGTCAATTCGTGCGACATATCGCAATTCATGTCCGCAGGACAATTCATGCCGAAGGCAATTCATAAAAATGAATTGTTGCCTCGCAACATGAATCGAGCCGATGGCTCATGAATTGAAACTGTAGTTTCATGAATTGTTGCTCCGCAACATTGTTAGAAAGGACACCTCTATGACCTACACAAGCCTGATACTCTCGAAAATCTCAATATCTGTCATCTCGGCACTCGGGCTCTACCTCTGCACGACACTTTGCGGTCAGCTTTCGCTGGGCAGTGCGGGGTTTATGGCGCTTGGCGCCTACATCTTCGCGTTTTTCGGCACGGGATTTGGTGCTGTCGCCTCGGTCATAATTCTGCTTGTTGTGGGTTTTGCGGGTGGTTTTTTGCTCCTGCGTCTTTCGGGCGACGCACTCGCGGCGGCGACCCTCGGCATCGCGGAGCTTGTGCGGATTTCCCTCACAAATCTGTCTTTGCTCGGTGGGGCAGGGGGGTATACCCTCTCGGTGCACACTCCTTGGCAGACTTCAATGCTCGGTGCAATTTTGGTTTGGCTTTTCACCGTCATCTTTTCCAAAAGCCGCCTCGGACACCTGTGCAAAGCGATAGCACAGGACGAAACCGCCGCCCTTTCCTGCGGTGTCGACACCCAAAAGCTCAAAAGTCTCACCTTTGCCCTCTGCTGTGCAATCTGCGGACTTGCGGGTAGCTTGTACGCGAGTGCGGTGGGGTTTATCTGTCCAAACGACTTTTCCTTCACTCGCTCCTGCGAAACCCTTGCCGCCGTGATTTTGGGAGGAAAAAGTCCGACCAAAACCGCCCTTGCCGCTGTTGCGCTCGAGCTTTTGTCAACTCTGCTTGTCGGGTTTTCGGAACTAAAGATGCTCGTCTATGGCGCGGTGCTGGTGCTCTGTTGCTTCAAAAGGAGGAAATATGCTAAAGGCTGAGAACATCACAAAACGCTTTTCGGGAATAACCGCCGTCGATAACGTGAGCCTTGCTGTCGGTGAGGGTGAAACCGTCGGCATCATCGGCACAAACGGAGCGGGAAAAACAACGCTTTTCAATATCCTTTCGGGCTTTGAACGAGCCGATAGCGGAAAGGTATTATATAAAGGAAGAAACGTCACAAATCTCGCGCCAAACAAACTCACAAAGCTCGGCATCGCAAGGACCTTTCAGAATCTGCGCCTTTTCTATGGTATGACGGTGCGCGAAAACCTGCTCGTTTCTGCCTTTGCGCGAAAAACCGACCCCAAAATCTGCGATGACCTGCTTCGCGCGACGGATTTGTGGGACAAACGCGACCGCCTCGCGACAGCGCTGAGCTACGGCGAAATGCGAAAACTCGAGCTCGTTCGCGCTGTTTCAACGGGTGCAAAGCTGATTCTGCTCGACGAGCCGTCTGCCGCAATGACCCAAAGCGAAGCGAGCGAGCTTTCAAAAACCCTCAAACACCTCAAGCGCACCTACGGACTGACCGCGCTGATAATCGAACACAATATGGAGCTAGTCCGCCTCTCGTGCGATAGGGTCTACGCGATGGCAGAGGGCAGGGTAATCTTTTCGGGCACACCGCAAAAGACCCTCACCGACCCCACAGTAATAAAAACAATGCTCACAACGGAGAAAGTATGCTGAAAATCCAATCTCTCACAGTCTGCTACAACACCACCCGCGCGGTGCAAAACGCAAACCTCACTCTAAATCGCGGGGAAATCGTCGGCATCATCGGCACAAACGGAGCGGGAAAAACCACGCTGATGAATACCCTCGCGGGTATAACCCGCGCAAACGGCGGACGCATCCTCCTCGACGGAAAGGATATCACCAACACCCCCGCGCATCAGCGTGTAAAAATGGGAATCACCCTCGTCCCCGAGGGCAGACACATCTTTCGCGATATGACCGTGCTCGAGAATTTGAAAACCGTGAGTAATAACAAAGACGATATATACTCGCTGTATAATATCTTCCCCGATATGAAATCATTTCTGCACAAAAGAGCGGGAAAGCTCTCGGGCGGACAACAGCAGATGGTCGCTTTTTCGAGGGCGATTTTGACCCGCCCAAAGATACTTCTTCTCGACGAGGTCACAATGGGTCTTTCCCCAAAGCTCACAGCCGAGATATTCGACACTATATATAATATAGGAAGAAACTTTTCGGGAATCATCCTCACAGGGCAGGAAAGCGAACGAATTATCGCCGTCAGCGACCGTATTTATCTGATGAAAACGGGGCATATTTCGCAGTGCGAAAAGGACAAAATAAAAACCGAAAAAATTTTTTAAAAAATTAAAAAAAGGTGTTGACAACGGGGGATTGCTGTGGTAGAATAATAAAGCTGTCGCAAAAAGACAGCGCTTCGGACCTTGAAAATTGAACAACAACAAGTTACAAGAACTAAACACAAAAGGCCCTGAAAATTTTTTCAGAGTTGAGTAACTCAACAAAATGTAATTCTGCTAAGCAATTAGTCAGAGCGAATTAAACTTGATTAGTGTCCTCTCGTTTGAGAGGTATTAATACAATTAACTAAAGAGTTTGATCCTGGCTCAGGACGAACGCTGGCGGCGCGCCTAACACATGCAAGTCGAACGAAGATTATATGGAACGAGACTTCGGTCAAATGAAGTTTAATCTTAGTGGCGGACGGGTGAGTAACACGTGAGCAACCTGCCTTTCAGAGGGGGATAACGTTTGGAAACGAACGCTAATACCGCATAACGTACAGTTTTGGCATCATTACTGTACCAAAGGAGCAATCCGCTGAGAGATGGGCTCGCGTCCGATTAGCTAGATGGTGAGGTAACGGCCCACCATGGCGACGATCGGTAGCCGGACTGAGAGGTCGAACGGCCACATTGGGACTGAGACACGGCCCAGACTCCTACGGGAGGCAGCAGTGGGGAATATTGGTCAATGGGGGAAACCCTGAACCAGCGACGCCGCGTGAGGGAAGACGGTTTTCGGATTGTAAACCTCTGTCCTTGGGGACGAATAAATGACTGTACCCAAGGAGGAAGCCACGGCTAACTACGTGCCAGCAGCCGCGGTAATACGTAGGTGGCAAGCGTTGTCCGGAATTACTGGGTGTAAAGGGAGTGTAGGCGGGACAGTAAGTTGAATGTTAAACCTATCGGCTCAACCGGTAGTCGCGTTCAAAACTGCTGTTCTTGAGTGAAGTAGAGGCAGGCGGAATTCCTAGTGTAGCGGTGAAATGCGTAGATATTAGGAGGAACACCAGTGGCGAAGGCGGCCTGCTGGGCTTTTACTGACGCTGAGGCTCGAAAGTGTGGGGAGCAAACAGGATTAGATACCCTGGTAGTCCACACTGTAAACGATGATTACTAGGTGTGGGGGGACTGACCCCTTCCGTGCCGGAGT
>JAZSNN010000017.1:0-33896 GCA_045536425.1 Oscillospiraceae bacterium | reverse complement strand
ACGGGAGCATAGCTCAGCTGGGAGAGCACATGCCTTACAAGCATGGGGTCACAGGTTCGAGCCCTGTTGTTCCCACCACTAACCCACCTCAACGCGCACATGGCCCGGTAGCTCAGCTGGTTAGAGCGCTAGCCTGTCACGCTAGAGGCCGAGGGTTCGAGCCCCTTCCGGGTCGCCATAATTTGCTTCTGTAGCTCAGTTGGTAGAGCAGAGGACTGAAAATCCTCGTGTCGCTGGTTCGGTTCCGGCCGGAAGCACCAATGCGGAGTTAGCTCATCTGGTAGAGCGCCACCTTGCCAAGGTGGAGGTAGCGAGTTCGAGCCTCGTAATCCGCTCCATTTTTTTACTCAAAATACAAATGTAAGGCACCATAGCCAAGTGGTAAGGCAGAGGTCTGCAAAACCTTTATTCCCCAGTTCAAATCTGGGTGGTGCCTCCAAAAAAAGAACGAAGCAATCGCTTCGTTCTTTTTTTATCCAAGCCGGAGGCTTGGTATGTAATCAATGCGCCCCGCGCATTGTATGTAATTGCGACGAAGTCGCGTATGGCATCACGCGTTAGCGTGTATTTTGGTCGTCGGCTTGATAACATGCATCCCTTCGGGATGATTCCATACAGTCCTTACGGGCTGAGGACATACCGCAACAAGTTGCGGATGATATACACGCCTTGCGGCGTGATTGGGGCTGCGCCCCAAATATCAACCGAAAATCAACTCGCATTTTGTCTATTCCCTTGCACTGCAAGGATTTCTATGCTAAACTAAAATAAAGGCGGTGGGAGAATGAAAGCATTAAAACGAGTATTTTTAATACTCTTGATTGTTATAATCTTGCTACCTTTTGTTTCATACGCGGGGATTGTTATTACGAATAACTGCATTGCCGATAAAATTGAAAAGGATTTGGTTAAATATCAAATGCCGTCCGGTACAGAGCTTGTGGATTCCATTTCTGTGGCAAACAAGCTGACGGGAAACGGAATGCAGTATATGGGTGCTATTCTTGTTAAGAGCAGTCTGAGTGCAGAAGAGCTTTTTGAATATTACGAGTCGAGCTTTGATTATATCGAGGTCAGAAAACAGGAAAACAAAACCCTTGATTTTGATCATCTCAGCTACAGCTTCAGTAAATTTCCCGAAGCACAAGACGAGTCATACTACAGCATAATTTGTTGGGACTCAAACAGAAAAGAGCTTGTAGGAGAGTACCTTTCCGATTTTCTTGATTTTGACATCAGAGGACATTAAACTGAAAAAGGCGGTAACGATATATGCTAAAGCTTAAAAACGACATATTTCAAGATATTACGGCTACTCCGAAGGAACACTACACCTTTAATTTTGGCGGTGATGAGCTCACACCCGTTGAGAAAAAGTACATAAACAGGCTGAAAATACGCGGACTGATTATGTATGCGTATATACTCATCCTTTTTGTGCAGGGTATTTTTTTCAGAGAAGCAACGATATGGTTCTCTCTCGGTATGTTTTGCGTGTGGACGGTTGTTTATATTGGAACTATAATAGGACACAAAAAAATGTACGAAAAGCGAAGGGCGAGCTTTTCGAACACTCTTTATGACTATACTCTGTACGACAGCTTTCTTATCGTATGGATTTCGTCGGACGACAGTATCAGACAAAGGAAAATATTGTTGCACGAGATAAAAAAAGCACGGATAATCAAAAACCTCGTTGTTCTGGAAATTGAAAATGAGCTGTACCTTATGAGAAAAAACGAGCTTGATGAGGGCTCATATTTCTTGAGTATCTGCGATCAAAAAAAGAAACGAGGATTTTTAAAATGAGAGATATATTCAGAAAAAACACCTTCTGGCTTGTAAGCATCACAGCTCTGCTTGTGATATGTGTGTTCCTTGCCTTTTTTGGCTCAAACGGCGATGATACCATGGACAGTGTTGTCGGTGTCGTTGCGATAGTTTCGGGAATCGGAAGCGTTATTATGGGCGTTTCTTCTATCTTCAGCACCTCGCTCGACAACGTGCGCGAGTACTATGCAACGGGCGACTCCGATGCAATGCGCGAGGCAAGGGGAGTTTTGTATAACTACAGATACATAAAGATAAAATACGGCAAAACCGTCTTTGACGAGGATTTTGACGAATGGGCAGAGAAAACCTTGCCCGAGGGCGAGGGGGCTGTGCACCGCACCACCAAAAAAGAGATATTTGCTGCCGCAAGCACAACAAACGATTTCTTTCAGATGTGGGGACTTTTGCAGAGCAAAAACTTTCTTCCGATGTGGGTTTTCGAGACCGCGTCGGGATATAGCATAATAAAGCTGCACGAGGCGGTAGACGATATCAATACCGCCAACCGCGCGACCAACCCTTTCTATGGACTGCAGTTTAAAGAGCTGTGCGTGAGAATTGCAGGGAAGTATAAAAAGGCGATAGCAAAATGTCGCAAAAACGAAACCGAGTTCATAGAAGAGAATCTGAAGATAAAGAATCTCAACGAGAACAAATACTTCAACATTCCCTTAAAATAAAGGAGCGATTTTGTGGAGCAGAGGGTAGAACAGATACTTTCAAGGCTGGATGAGTTTTTTTCGCGAAACGACTACGTTTCTGCGAAGGAGTATATATTATCGTCTGTTGAGGAGTCAAAAGGCGACCTCAAAACCACCTTGGTTTTAAAAAACGAGCTGATGGGGCTTTGCCGAAAATGCGGTCAAAAGGACGAGGCTATCTCCGCCGCCGAGGGTGCTATCGAAGTCGTAAAGCAGATGGGGATAGAGGAAAACGTCGGTGCAGGCACGACCTACCTCAACAGCGCGACGGTGTACAAGGCGTTTGGAAGACCTGAAAAGGCAATTGAGCTGTTTGAAAAGACACTCAAAATCTACGAGAAAAAGCTTTCCCCAAATGACAAACGCTTTGGCGGACTTTACAACAATATGGCACTCGCTCTCGTCGACCTCAAGCGCTTTGACGAGGCGTATGACTGCTATAACAAGGCGCTTTCGGTGATGCAAAACACCGAGGACGGCGCGCCCGAAGCGGCGATAACCTACCTCAATATCGCGAGTGCGGTCGAGGCAGAGCTGGGGCTCGAGGACGGCGAAAATAGGATAAACGAAAACCTGGAAAAAGCGATAGCGCTTCTCGATTCCTATAAAAAACGCGACGGAAACTACGCTTTTGTGTGTGAAAAATGCGCGTCGGTTTTTGGGTACTACGGCTATTTTGCATACAAGAAAAAGCTGGACGATATATCAAGGAGTATCTATGAAAGGTCTTGAGCTTTCGAGAAAATTTTATGAAGAATTCGGTGCACCGATGCTCAAAACCGAGTTTAGTGAGATAGAAAAATATCTCGCGGTCGGACTTGTCGGAAGCGGGTCGGAGTGTCTTGGCTTTGATGACGAAGTTTCACAAGACCACGATTTTGAGGCGGGTTTTTGCATCTTTCTGCCCGACGAGGTGGACGAGCGCACCGAGTTTTTGTTAGAGCGGGCATATTCACGGCTTCCCGAGGAGTTTATGGGTTGCAAGCGCGAAAAATTAAACCCCGTGGGAGGAAACCGCCACGGAGTGCTGAGGATATCGAAATTCTTGAAATCAAAGCTCGGCAAGGAAAACGGACAGCTTTCTGCAAACGACTTCTTTTTCATCGAGGAGCAGTTTTTACTCGAGGTCACAAACGGAGAAATCTTCTGCGATAACTACGGGCTTTTGAGCGAGGTGCGCGAGAAATTAAGGTATCTGCCCGAGGATGTGCGACTCAAAAAACTCGCGGGAAACCTGCTTTTAATGGCGCAGTCGGGGCAGTACAACTACCCGCGCTGCATAAAAAGAGGGGACACCGCCGCCGCACAGCTTTCGGTGGGCGAGTTCGTAAACTCTGCGCTAAAAACGATTTATCTGCTGAACAAAAAGTATATGCCCTACTATAAATGGGCTTTTCGCGGACTCAGGGAAATGGCGACACTTTTGGGACTTTATAATGACCTCGAATATTTGATTTCGAGTCCTAACACCGAAGCAAAAGCCAAGCAAGAGGTTATAGAATCGGTCTGCAGGGCGATAGCGGACGAGCTTGTTTCACAGGGGCTGACAAGGCTTTCGACTGCCGAGCTCGAGCCGATTGCATATAGCGTAAACGACAGGATAAACGACCCCGAGATACGAAACCTCAGCGTTTTGTATGGGGTGTGAAACACAAGGTGGCACTTCGTGCAATACAACCCCTCAGTCACCTTTCGGTGACAGCTCCCCTTACACAGGGGAGCCTTGGCAGGTGGCACTTCGTGCAATTGTGGGACAACCCCTCAGTCACCTTTCGGTGACAGCTCCCCTTACACAAGGGAGGCTTGGTAGGTGGCACTTCGTGCAATACAACCCCTCAGTCACCTTTCGGTGACAGCTCCCCTTACACAGGGGAGCCTTGGCAGGTGGCACTTCGTGCAATTAAATGGGAAGGAGCAGAATATGAAACTGAAAAAATTCTCAATCATCGGGCTTGTAGTCGGTGCTTTGGCGATTTTGGCGGGATTTGGAATTCCTGCGCTGACAGTACTGCTGTCTGAGTTGAGCGGGAATAAAATTGCAATTATAGGCGGAGCAGACCTGCCCACCTTTGAGTATGCCTTTTGGCGCGAGGAAATTTGCGTTGCCCTTGTAGCGCTCGGAATTCCGCTTGTCTTGACCTCGCTTTTCTGCCTTGTCTTTCCGAATTTTGTGCAGAAAAACTTTAGTGTAAAGACAACGGCAATCGCTCTCGGTCTGTCTGCGACAGGATGCCTTGGCGGATATTGTTTTATCACCTGCCTTGCTATTGTAGGGTTTGGTATGATGGACGAATCTCCTATTTCATACCCCGCAAGTATCATAGCCGGAGTATTGGCGCTGGTTCTCTTCTTGGTCTTGTTTGTGCTGTATTGCAAGGCGAGAAAGGGTGAAGTGAAGATCGTGGGCATCATACTCGACGTTCTCACGGGAGCGCTCTTTGTCCCGTTTTTCTCCCTTGCGGAGATAGCAATAATCGAAGTAATCAGAAATATATTTCACCTGTTTGCGTGACGGAAGGTGACAAAATGCAGATTGAACCTGTCGGCTATATACACACCGATTTTAAAGAAAAGTTTGGCATACCCCGACAGAGCGGGCGGGTTGAGTCGCTTGTCGGCAGAATAGAGCTTCTGCCCGAGTATAAGGGCAAGGAGGCGCTTCGCGGTATCGAGGAGTTTTCGCATCTGTGGCTCATCTTCGGCTTTTCAAAAGCCGAGCGAAGCCGTGATACCCTCACAGTGCGTCCTCCTCGATTGGGCGGAAACCGTCGAATCGGCGTGTTTGCAAGTCGCTCACCCTTTCGTCCAAACTCCTTGGGTCTTTCGGTGGTAAAGCTCGAAAGGGTAGAGGGGGAAGACCTCGTCGTTTCGGGGGTCGATATCCTCGACGGCACACCGATATACGACATAAAGCCCTATCTGCCGTATGCCGACGCAAAGCCCGATGCAAAGGGTAGCTACGCTGAGGAGAACCGAAATTACTCGCTCGAGGTCGATTTCCCCGATGAGCTTTTAGAGAAGCTTCCCGAGGACAAAAGACAAACGGCGATAGACTGCCTCAAAGAAGACCCTCGCCCGTCTTACCACGACGACGAGCGGGTCTATAGTATGAATTTCTGCGACCGCGACGTGCGTTTTGTCGTAAAAGGCGGAAAGCTTTCGGTAATAGAAGTAGATTAAACGACGGCATTGCCGTCGTTTCTCTTTTCTTGACTATGTATATGGTATGGTGTATAATAAATTTTGTATGCGACAGCCGTTTTGGACGGGGAAAAAAGATGCCGTTTTCACTTTCCAAGTCGCATTGTAAGGATAATTTTTCTCGGGTGCAAATCCGTGTTTTGCACTGCAGAGGCTCGGTGCCGTGACCGAGTGATATTTTGAGGAGAAAACAGTGAAGACAAAAGACAAATCTATGGCAAAAAGAAAGCTTTCGCTCATCGCAAGGTTTCTCTACAAGAGCAAACGATACTTTGCGGTGGCGCTTGTTTCTGCCGCGATAATGGCATTTGCGGATATGCTAAACCCGCAGATAATAAGGGTGGCGCTCGATAACGTGATCGGTGGACAGGAAGCAGACCTGCCCCGCTTCGTCGAGGCTTTGATAGATAATGTAGGCGGTTTTGAGTTTTTGAAGCAAAACCTGTGGATAATGGCGCTCGCGATAGTCGCAGTTGCCGCTGTAAAGGTCACAGGACAGTTTTGCTTCAGAGTTTTCAACACAAAGGCGTCCGAAACGCTTGTCAAAACGATGCGCGACACCCTCTATTCACACATCGAAAGACTGCCTTTCTCGTGGCATATGAAAAACCGCACGGGCGACATCATCCAGCGCTGTACCTCGGATATTGATATGGTGCGAATGTTCATCTCCGAGCAGATGACCTCCATCTGCCGAATCTCGATTATGATAGTGTTCTCGATGATATTTATGTTCTCGATGAACCCGTGGCTGACCCTCATCGCACTTCTGCCGATGCCGATAATAGTAGCCTATTCGCTCTCCTTTCACTCAAAGGTGGGCACAGCGTTTAAAGACTGCGACGAAAACGAGGGAAAGCTCTCGGCGATGGTGCAGGAAAACCTCACGGGAGTGCGCGTGGTTCGTGCCTTTGGCAGAGAACGCTATGAAAAGGACAGAATGGAAGAGCACAACGAGTACTACACAGGTCTGTGGGTAAGGCTCGGCAAATTTATGAGCCGTTTCTGGAGTACGATGGACGTCCTTTCGGGGTTGCAGATAATGCTTTTGGTGGTCGTCGGATGCGTTTTCTGCATCAACGGCTGGCTGACCGAGGGCGAATATATCGCGTTCATTTCCTACAACTCGATGTTAATTTGGCCTATCCGTATGCTCGGTCGAATGATATCCGAGCTGAGCAAGGCGGGTGTGTCCATCGACAGAATTATGTACATAACCGAGTCGGAGATAGAAAAGGACAAACAAGGCGCGATAAAAGCCGATATGACAGGCGACATCAGGTTCGAGCACGTGAATTTTGCTTATGACGGATGTCCGCAGATGCTCTATGACATCGATTTCACGATGAAATCGGGTACTACTCTCGGTATTTTGGGCGGTACGGGAAGCGGAAAATCCACGATGGTACAGCTTCTCGACAAGCTCTACGACATCCCCGAAGATAGCGGAAGAATCACAATAGGCGGGGTGGATATCCGCGACATAGAAACGCGCCACCTGCGCGAAAATATCGGAATAGTTTTGCAGGAGCCCTATCTTTTCTCGAGGACTCTTGCGGAGAACATCGCGATAACCGAGCCCGAAATCGATATGGAAAGGGTCAAGGGTGCGGCAAAATCCGCCTGTCTTGACACCGCTATCGAGAACTTTGCAAACGGCTATGACACCTTTGTCGGTGAGCGCGGTGTGACCCTTTCTGGCGGACAGAAGCAACGCGCCGCAATCGCGAGAAACCTAGTGCGAAACGCACCTATTATGGTGTTTGACGACTCGCTCTCGGCGGTCGATACCGAAACCGATGCGAAGATTCGCACAGAGCTCGAAAAACGCTTTGGTACAGCGAGTATAATACTCATATCCCACCGAATCACAACCCTTTCAAAAGCGGACAAAATTTTGGTGCTTGACTCAGGCAGAATTGTCGAAGAGGGCACCCACGACGAGCTGAAAAACGCGGGCGGAATATATCAAAAGATATACGAAACACAGTCGGGATTGGAGGAGAATATATGAAGAACAAAAAATTCTCCTTCTTTGGTGTCGAGAAGATTATCGGCTACACCAAAAAATACCGAAAAATCCTCGCGCTGATGATTTTCTGCGGTCTTGTGGGAAGCGGTATTGACATCGCTGTTCCGCTTTTCCAGAGATATGCGCTAAACCATTTTATCGGCGGAAACACCCTTGAAAATATCGGCTATTTCATCATCCTCTATGTTTTGGCGATACTCACCTCGAGCGTTGCAAACTACATCTCCTGCTACAACGCGCTTGCTGTTGAGGTGAGGATGAACCGTGACCTCAGAAACGCGGCATTTAGCCACCTGCAGACGCTCAGCTTTTCCTATTTCAACCAAAACAGCGTCGGATATATCCACGCGAGGGTTATGAGCGATACCTCGAGAATCGGCGGACTCGTTTCCTGGAATCTGATGGACTGCGTCTGGCACAGCACCTACTTTATCGGTGCGGTTGTCGTAATGCTCATAATCAACGCAAAACTCGCACTTCTCGTTATCTGCATTGTACCGCTAATTGCGATACTCTTTGGAATTTTTGAGAACAGACTCATAAAACTAAACCGCGAAATCCGCGAGATAAACTCCAAGATAACCGGAAACTTCAACGAAGGAATCACAGGTGCGAAGACCATCAAGACCCTCGTCGTTGAGGAAAAGATGGAAAAGGATTTCAGAAAAGACACCGCAACAATGCGCAAAAAGTCGGTCAGTGCTTCGAAATTCAGCGGACTTTTCGGTGCGACAATGAACTTTGCCTCTTCTCTTGCACTCGCGATAGTGCTCTGGAAGGGCGGATATATCGCTGCCGAGGAGGTCGGCACCTTCTCGATGTTTATGTCCTACGCGCAGGGTATGATGGAGCCGATAAGATGGCTCACCGACGCGATTACCTCGCTCATCACCACGCAGGTTAATATTGAGAGATTTCACACCCTTGTGACGATGAAATCCGACGTTGTCGACACCCCTGAGGTTATCGAAAAGTATGGCGATACCTTCAATCCCAAAAAGGAAAACTGGGAAGAGATACACGGTGACGTCGAGTTTAAAAACGTCGATTTCAAATACCCCGACGGCGAGGAATACGTCCTCGAAAACTTTAATCTCAAGATTCCGTTTGGGACAAATATTGCTATCGTGGGCGAAACGGGAGCGGGAAAATCCACCCTCGTAAACCTCATCTGCAGGTTCTACGAGCCGACAACGGGAACGGTTTTGATTGACGGAAAGGACGCACGAGAACGCTCACAGCTGTGGCTCCATTCTGCTATCGGATACGTTCTGCAGACACCGCATCTTTTCTCGGGAACGATAAGAGAAAATCTTCTCTACGGCAACCCCAACGCGACCGAGGAGGATATCGAAAAAGCGCTGAAACTCGTGTCGGCAGACGAGGTTGTAAATAAGCTCGAGAACGGGCTCGACACCGACGTGGGCGAGGGAGGCGACCTTCTCTCTACGGGCGAAAAACAGCTCATCTCCTTTGCAAGAGCCATCCTCTCAGACCCCAAGATTCTCATTCTCGATGAGGCGACCGCATCGGTCGACACCCTCACCGAAAAGAAGATACAGTCGGCTATCGACACCGTGACGAGTGGCAGGACATCTGTTGTCATCGCACACAGACTTTCCACCATCAGAAACGCGGATATAATCCTCGTTGTAAAGGACGGAAAGATTATCGAAAGCGGAAGCCACAAGGAACTTATGGCACAGAAAGGCTACTACCGCAAGCTCTACACCCGTCAGTACGAGGACGAAAAGACAAAATCTCTCTTGGGATAGTCTAAAACTCAAGCGTAACACCTCCGTTTCACAAAATATGAAACGGAGGTGTTTGTTTTTTCTCTAAAAACTGCAAAAAACCGAGATATTGTCAAGATTTACAAACGCTTTTCTCTTGCTATTGTTAATGCTGTATGATATAATATATTAGTTAAGTTGGGTTTTTATGGGGTTTTTGAAAAATCCGACTATTATTAGCATTAAGTGGGGGACTTTATGTACAAGAAATTTTTTAAAAGGGCGTTTGATTTAACGCTTTCGACAATGGGCTTGATAGTGTTGCTTCCCGTCTTTGCGGTCATTGCAATTGTGATGAAGATTAGCGACCCCGGGCCCATATTTTTCAAGCAAAAGAGGGTGGGTATTCACAAGACCTATTTTCAGCTTTATAAATTCCGCAGTATGAAGGTTGACACACCCGATATACCGACGCATCTTTTGGAAAATCCCGACCAGTACATAAGTGGCATTGGAAGATTTCTTAGAAAGACAAGCCTCGACGAGCTTCCACAGCTTTTCAATATTATTTCGGGCAAGATGAGCATCATCGGTCCCCGCCCTGCACTTTGGAATCAGGACGACCTAATTGCCGAGCGCGACAAGTATGGCGCAAACGACGTTCTCCCCGGACTCACCGGCTGGGCGCAGATAAACGGACGCGACGAATTGGAAATTCCCGTGAAAGCAAAGCTCGACGGCGAATATGTCGAAAAAATGAGCTTTGCGTTTGACTGCAAGTGCTTTTTTGGCACCATCACCTCGGTGCTCAAAAGCGACGGTGTGGTCGAAGGCGGAACGGGCGAACTGAACAAAGAAGCGATAGAGGAAGAGAAGGTCTGATGAAAAAGATACTCATAACAGGAAAAGACAGTTACATCGGCACCTCGTTTGAGACCTTTGCAAAAGCATGTGGCTATGAGGTCGACACCGTTGATATGATAGACTCAAGTTGGCGAGAAAAGAGCTTTTCTGACTACGACGCAGTTTTTCACGTTGCGGGAATTGCGCACCGCAAGGAAACGGACGAAAACCGCGAGCTATACTTTCGTGTAAACCGTGACCTTGCGATAGAAACCGCGAACAAGGCAAAAGCCGATGGCGTGGGACAGTTTGTGTTTCTCAGCACGATGAGCGTATACGGAATGGAAGCCGGAGTCATAACCCGCGAAACCGCCCCCTCGCCAAAAAACGCCTACGGACTTTCAAAGCTCGAGGCGGAGGAGGGGCTAAAATCCCTTTCGGACGAAAGCTTCAAGGTCTGTGTTATAAGACCGCCGATGGTCTACGGCAAGGACTGCAAGGGAAACTTTCAGACTGTGGTAAAGCTCGTCAAAAAGCTCCCTGTTTTTCCCAGAGTGAAAAACAGGCGCAGTATGATACACATCGACAATCTGAACAGATTTGTTCTGCTCTGTATCGACCGCGAGCTTTCGGGCGTGTACCTGCCACAGAACAAGGAGTATGTAAATACGACCGATATGGCAAGAAAGATAGCAAATGCTTTGGGGAAAAAGGTCTATTTCAGCTATCTTCTCGGGTTTGGCGCAAAGCTTTTGACACCCATAGTGTCGATGGCAAAGAAAGCTTTTTCAAGTCTTGTTTATGAGAACTGCGAGGACTTTGATTTCTGCTACTGTCAGGACGACAACTTTGAGAAAAGCGTATAAGGGGGAAAAACGATGCCGAAGGTAAGCGTCATAATGCCTGCCTACAATGCCGAAAAGACTGTCGCACAGGCGATAAACTCGGTAACCCGTCAGACTTTTGGGGATTTTGAGCTCGTTGTGATTGACGACTGCTCGAAGGATGAGACGGTCAGCGTAATAGAAGAACTTGCAAAAAATGACCAAAGAATAGTGCTCCTGAAAAACGAAAGGAACTCGGGCGTTTCCAAAACGAGAAACTACGGAATTTCGAAAGCTACGGGCGAGTGGATTGCCTTTCTCGACAGCGACGATATGTGGCGCGAGGATAAGCTCGAAAAACAACTTTCGGTGCTCGAGAAAAACGACGGCGCAACAATCAGCTACACCGCGTCCTCCTTTATCGACAGCGACGGAAATCCGTATAACTACGTTATGCAGGCAGAGGAGAAAACCGACTATAAAACGCTTCTCAAGAAAAATCTGCTTTCCTGCTCGTCGGTTATGATAAAAACAGAGGTTATGAAAGGCATCGAGATGCCAAACGACAGTATGCACGAGGACTACTACGTGTGGCTGACGGTGCTCAAAAGCACAGATTTTGCATACGGAGTAAACGAACCGCTTTTGATATACAGGCTTTCGGCAAACTCCAAATCATCTAACCGACTCAAATCCGCAAGGATGCTCTACAACTCCTACCGCGCGGTAGGGTACAACCCGCTTGTCAGTGGAATATTTACGTTGAGATATTCGTGGCACAGCATTACAAAGCGCCACAACATATATTCATAGGGGGAAAACAAAACGTATGAAGATAACATTTATCAACCCACCATTCAAAACCGAATATGGAAAATTTTCCAGAGAATCCAGAAGTCCTTCGATAGGACACAGCGGTGTTTTGTACTATCCCTTGTGGATGATATACGCGGCAGCCGTTGTCAAGGAGGAGGGCTTTGACGTTGAGTTCTACGATGCCTGTGCAAAGAGAACAAACGCCGAGGAAACCCTTGAGCTTTTGAAGGACAAAATCGAAGGCACAAAGCTTTTTGTCCTCGATACAAGCACACCGTCTATCTACAGCGATATTGCCTTTGGCGCAATGCTAAAGGACAGATATCCCGATGCTTTTGTGCTTTTGGTCGGCACACACCCAACCGCAACCGTTGACGAGACAATGGCGGTTGACAGCCGTATCGACGGCGTTGCGAGAAAGGAATATGACTACATCGTCCGCGACCTTGCACGCGCTATCAGAGATGGCGCACCTCTGGATGAGGTAAAGGGACTTTCGTTTAGAAAAGACGGCGAGGTTGTAAACAACCCCGATGCCGACTACATCACAAACCTCGATGAAATACCCTTTGCATCGAAGTTCATCAAGGAATACCTCTGTGTCAAGGACTACGTTTTTGCCGCAGCGGCTTTCCCATCGATACAGATCTTCACAGGCAGAGGATGCCCTGCAAGATGTAACTTCTGCGTGTACCCGCAGACAATGCACGGACACAACTATCGCCTCAGAAGCGTTGACAACGTCATCGAGGAGTTTGAGTATATCGTCAAAAACTTCCCCGAGGTAAAGGAAATCGTCATCGAGGATGACACCTTCACCGTTAACAAGGCGAGAACCGTTGAAATATGTCAAAAGCTCATCGAAAAGAAGATAAAGATTCGTTGGCTGTGTAATGCAAGAGTAAACCTCGACTATGAGACAATGAAGCTGATGAAAAAGGCGGGTTGTCACCTCATAATCCCCGGTGTTGAGAGCGTTAACCAGACTATCCTCAACAACATCAAAAAGGGAACCACCGTCGAGCAGATAGAAAAATATATGGCGAGCGCAAAAAAGGCAGGACTTATGGTGCACGCGTGCTATATGGTCGGTAACGAGGGCGAGACCCATCAGACAATGCAGGACACCCTCAATGCAGCACTTCGCTTCAAGACCGACACGGCGCAGTTCTTCCCGCTGATTCCCTATCCGGGAACACAGGCGTATAATTGGGCAAAGTCCAACGGCTATATCAGCGGAAAATATGACGAGTACTGTCAGGAGGACGGAACGCTCAACTGTATAATAAATACACCCGAGCTTTCTGCAGACGAGCTTGTAGAGTTCTGTGCACAGGCGAGAAAGAAATACTACCTCAGACCGTGGTATATCTTCCACAGACTTAAAAGAGGTCTCACCGACTTCGAGGACCTAAAACGTTCGCTCAAAGCATTCGGCAGACTCAAACAGTCTATTTTCAGATAAGAGGACATTATGAAGATACATATCATAAGCACCGTCAACGGTCAGCAGAACGAGGGAATGCGAAACGTCGCGACCCACGTCAGCCGTCGCTTTGCAGAGGAAAACGAAGTGATTTATTCTTCGCTTCGCGACCTTATACAAATGCCCCTTCGCTGTATGAAAAGCGACGTGACGATGATATTCGCTCGATGCACCCCGATGGTGTATAACGTTGCGAAAATCTGTTCGATTTTCTCCAAAAAGCTCGTTATGGTTATAGTGCAAAAGCCACAGGACGAGTTTTTGAAAAAGAACACCGCCCACCCGCTAAACTGCGACTGGCTCACCATCTGTGAGGAGGACGCAGAGGGGATAGTTCTTTGCAAGGACAGAAAGATAACGCTTTTTGAAGCGGGAATAAACGCAGAAAAGTTTTCTCCCGTTTCAAAGGATACGGCAGATAGCCTGAAAGAAAAATACGGCTTTGACAAAACAAAACCGCTCGTCGTGCACGTTGGACATTGCTCAAAGGGCAGGGGACTCGAGGACTTTTGCCATATCGACGGGTCGCTCTTTTCCCGTCTCGTTGTCGCGAGCGGAATGTTCGAATCGCAGGATACCGTCGCCACCCTTGAAAAAGCAGGGGTAAAGCTTTTGAGTGGATATATCGAGAACATAAACGAGATATACCAGATGGCAGACGTATACCTCTTCCCAACCAAAAACGGTGACTTTGTAATAAGCGTACCGCTTTCGGTAATGGAAGCACTTTCCTGCGGTACACCTGCGGTGTGCTATGAGAGCTTTGACAAGATAAAAAACATAAAAACCACCGACGAAAAAGCGGTAACCTTTGTGCAGGACAAGGGACAGCTACAGTCTGCAGTTTTGAAAGCGGCACAGTATAAAACCGACAGCTCTTGGCTTTTAGAGCCAAAGAGCTGGGATGAGGTTGCAGACGAAATATACAAGATACTTTAACGGGGGACAAGCGAATGAAGAAGAAAGCTCCGATAATCTGTTTTATGGGACTTGACGGCTCGGGCAAATCCACAAGCATTGATTATGCCTATGAACAACTCAAAAACGAGGGAGTAAAGGTAGAGATAGTACGCGCGGCATACGTCGTGAAGGTGCTCTCCTTTGCGATAAAGCTCGGCAAAAAGATTTTGATGAAAAAAGACCACGACCCATACGGTGGTGACTACAAATCCTATCTCGAGAGTATGAGAAAACAAGCGAATAAAGGCTTTACCTACAAGATTTTCTCGTTTCTCACCACCTGCGAATTCAAGGCGCAGATTTTCTTTAATGTCACTTTAAAACACTTCTTCGGCACGACCCTTCTCGTTGACCGCTATATCTATGACAACGCGGTGACCTATGCCGCAAACCTCGGACTCGGCGAGGAATATATTGACAAAACCATAAACGGAAAATGGAAACGCGCACCAAAGCCCGACCTCATCATCTACATAAAAACTCCCGTTGAGGTTTGTTGCTCCAGAAAAGACGACATCCCCGACCCCTTGTACCTCGAGGTTCGCAGACCCTTGTACGATTTGATTTCCACAATGTACCCCACCACCACTATCGCAGGTGATCAGGACAAACAGGCTATGCTCGACGAGGTAATGAACGCGGTAAATTCCGTCAGATGAGGAGAAGGTAAGATGGTAAAAAAACTAATCGTTTTGGGCATTGACGGAATGGATTTGGACGTTGTAAAGCGCTATAAAGACCACCTTCCAAACCTCACCGCTATGCTAAAAGAAAACGGCGACCCCACCTTGCGCTCGGTTTTCCCCGCAGATACAACACCCGCTTGGGCGACTATCTACACGGGCAAAGACCCCTCCGAACACGGAATTATAAACTTCGTAAATGTCGGCGCAAAGGACAACGGCTACAACCCCTTTGAGTTTGACGACTCGGTTTTCAAAGGCGAAGCGTTTTGGGATAAGCTCAACGAACAGGGCTACTCCTGCGCCGTTTTGTTGCCGATGAATATAAAGGTCGGCTATGATATTGACGGACTTATGATAACCCGTCCGTACGATGGAAAGATGTTTGTACATCCCGAGTCGAAGAAGGATTTGTACAACCCAAGACTCGATATTCTCGGCACCGAGGCAAAGTTCACCTCAGAGGACGCTTTGCCAAAGCTTCGTGACGAGTTTTTCAACAAGGTAAATGAGGAAATGCGACTCACCCGCCTTGCTATTGAAAACGAGGACGTTGACCTTTTGTTCTCCTACTTCTCGACGACCGACGGCATACAGCACGATTTCTGGCGTCACTGCAGCCCCGACCACCCCGACTACCCCGGTGAAAACGAGTTTGAAAACACCATCCGCGATATGTATATCGCAATGGACGACTTCATCGGCGAGATGATAGAAAAATGCCCCGAGGCAAAAATCCTCGTTATGAGCGACCACGGACACGGCGCAAGACCCGTGTACACCGCAAAGATAAATGAACTTCTAAAGCGTGGCGGATACCTCACTCCGAAAGAGAAAAAAGTCGCAACAAAGCCCAGCCTCAAAAAGAAGGTAAAGAAAGCAGTAAAAGGCTTCTGTGTCGGCTTTGTAAAGAAGATAGGTCTTCCCAAATGGGCGATGAAGCTTCTCAAAAGGATTCCCGTTTGGAAGGGACTCTTTGCTTCGAGCGCAGACTTTGATTGGGATAAAACCAAGGCATACCTAAGCGACCTTTCCGCACTCAAAAATTATAGCTACGGCGGAATTCGCCTAAACGACACCGTCGAGGACAAGGACGCACTTGCCGACGAGATAATCGAATACCTAAGACCCATAAAAATTGAGGGCGAGGACAAAAACCTCTTCGAGTGGATAGTCAGAACAAACACCTTCTACCACGGTGAACACCTTGACCGCTACCCCGAAATCATCTATCAGATGGACGAGAGATTTGGCGGAGAGTGGGAGCTCGGCAACGAGATTTTTGGCAAATCGGGCGTTATGTATATGTTCTCCCCCGGCGGTCACCGTTGGAGAACTGCAACAATCGCTACAAAAGGCATCCCCCTCGACAAAAAAGACTACGAAATGACCGACATCTGTCCAATGATAATTGAGCAGACGATTGGAGAATGAAATGAATAAAAAGATTTTGGTCTGGGAAACGCTCGGCATTGTTTCGGGCGGTCAAAAAATGACCCTGATGGTGATGGACCTTCTGAAAGACGACTATGACTTTCATTGCCTCATTCCCACAAAGGGAGCTCTCAGCGAGGAGCTTGAAAAAAGGAATATAACCTACACCCTGCTCGGCGACCAGTCGATGCCAACGGGTGTCAAGGGCAAATCGGTAATCTTCCGCTATGCGTGGCTCTCGCTCAAAGCGGTGGTAAAGGGTCTTTTCACCGTGATAAAAGAAAAACCCCAAACCATCTACGCCCCGGGTCCTGCGGCACTTCCTTGGAGTGCGGTTGTGGGACTTCTCACGGGCAAAAAGGTCATCTGGCACCTGCACCACATCTTCCTTGACGGTGCAACCAAAAAGCTTCTCAACCTTTGCAGCGGATTTGGCTGTGTCAAGAGCATCATCGCGGTGAGCGACTGTGTCGGTGAACAGATACAAAACGAAAAAGGCAAACTGAAAACCACCACCGTCTACAACCCCGTGGACTTTGAAAGATTTTCTTCGGGCGATGGCGAAAAGATAAAAAAAGAACTCGCACTCACAGGCGAGGATGTAGTGATAGGTCACGTTGCGCTTTTGCAGGAGCTGAAAAAACAGAGCTTTGTGCTAGAGGTTGCAAACGAGCTAAAGAAGCTCGGAAAATCTGTCAAGGTAATCTTCGCAGGACGCGCAAGAGACGAGGACAGGTGGTACGAGGAAAAGCTCAAAAACGAGGTTTCTGAGCTCGGACTTGAAAAAGAGGTGCATTTTCTCGGTCACCGTACCGATGTGCCCGACATTCTAAAAGCGGTCGATTTGATAATGATTCCGTCAGCGTTTGAGGGATTTCCTCTCGCGGGACTCGAAGCCGCATCGGCGGGAACACCTGTGGTCGCCTGTGACAGAGCGGGAGCTGAGGAGTTTATAAGGGTAAGCTTGGCAGGAGCAGTTTTTAAAGAGGACAATATAAAAGACGCAACCGAAAAGGTATTGGCGGTAATAGCCGACAGAAACGCTTTTTCCGAAAATGGCAAAGCCTTTGCCAACACCTGTGATATGAAGAGCTACCAAGACAGCATAAAAGAAGTTTTTGGAGGATAGTATATGACCCGAAAAGAAGTCAAAGACTGCTTGAAGGTTGATTTCAAGCAGACCCTCAAGGACATTTCCATAAAGCACGTTGGCTTTTGCTTTCTCACCCGCACTCCCGCGTGGATGAGGTGGAAGTTTGTGAAGAATATGCGCCTTTCCTCCTATCACGAGGAGCTTTTTCGAAAGGGAAAATATCTTCACATAATTCCCATGCTCTACCGCCTCACAAAGCGAAACCGCTACGGAAACACCCTCGGTCTTGAGATATGGGGAACAAACATTGGAAAGGGCTTGACCCTCTATCACAACAATGTGGTTATAAACCGCGATGCAAAAATCGGTGATTTTTGCAAACTGCACGGTGACAACTGCATCGGAAACGACGGCATCACAAAGGACTGCCCCAAAATCGGCAACAATGTCGATATTGGTGTCGGTGCAAAGATTTTGGGCGGAGTAACCATTGCAGATAACGTAATCGTTGCGGCGGGTGCTGTGGTAGTCAGCAATTTCACCGAAGAGGGAATAGTGATAGGCGGAGTACCTGCACGCAGGTTAAAATAGGAGAATTTTATGAGAAACGATTTGGTTTCGGTAGTAATACCCGCATACAACGCGTCAAACTATCTTGCCGAGGCGATAGATTCCGCTTTGGCACAGACCTATAAAAATATCGAGATTGTCGTCGTAAACGACGGCTCGCCCGACGATGGAAAGACCCGCGAGGTCGCTCTTTCCTACGGTGACAAAATCCGCTATTTCGAGAAGGAAAACGGCGGATGTGCCTCTGCACTCAACTTCGGTATGAAGGTAATGCAGGGCGAGTGGTTTTCGTGGCTTTCGCACGACGACCTCTATTGTCCCGAAAAGATAGAAAAAATGCTCAATGCAGTTGACGAAAACGGTCTTCCCGAAGACACCGTGCTCGTTTGTGACACAATTCTTGTAAACGGCGAGGGCGAGGAGATGCCCTGTCCGTTCAAGCAGACAAAGGGGCTTCTCACACCTGAAAAGGCGTTTAATGAAACGCTAAATGTCAAGACCTTCAACGGTTGCGGAATGCTCATTCCAAAGAAGGTCATCGACGAAACGGGCGAGTTTATCACCGAATACAAGCACCTTCTCGACCGTGAATATTGGATGAAGATGGCAATAAACGGACATCCGTTTTTTGTAATAGAATCTAGCCTCGTAAAGAGCAGGGTGCACAACGCGCAGATTACTGTAAAACAAAGCGACCTTCTCTTTGGCGAGGAGGAAAAGATGATAGCCGAATATTTTGAGACCATAAAGCGCGACAAAAAGTCCGACGGCTTTGCAAAGGGACTCTGCATCTTTGCCTACAAGCGCCGTCACTACGAGCTCGGAAAAGAGATAAAACGCTATCTCGCTGAGCGTCGAGCGCTCACCCTTTCAGACCGCAAGAACATACTCTACTACACCGCCTACGGAAAGGCGAGGGTAAAATTCGGCAACCTCTATCGAAAACTGATAAGGAAATAAGAGGAAAACAAATGGGAATTGCAACGGGAAAAATTAAAAAGACGACGCTTTTGCTAACGTTTTTGACGATGATATTTGCTTACACCTCGTCAACGCTGGTCAGAACGCGATATAGCTTCTACCTTGCCGTAGCGGCATATTTGGGATTCTATCTCATAAGTCGCTCGATGGGACACAAATGGCGTGTGAACAAAACATATATGTGGGGATTTTTTGCCGTAGCCGCGTCGGCGATGTACGTTCTGGTGGGTGCATCGGATAGGCTTACGACCTACCTCTCGGGTGTAATCTACATATTTTTCTGGGTCAACGTCTTTTACTATTTGATGGACAACTACGAACGGAAAACGCTGATGAAGTTCGCGATAATAAACACTGTCATCTTGATGGTGAGTGTAATCATCACCATACGGGTGCTCACCGAATATCCTCTTGCCGCCCGTGCGATGAATGGCTTGGCAGACGGAATAACCGAGGCTGATGTAGCACGCTATGAGGCGATGGGCTGTGGTGGATTTGGATTTATCTACGGCTTTGTTGTCTTTTCGATGGGAATTCTCTCTGCAGTGAAGGCAAAAGCGCTCTCTACAAAGCTGAGAGTGTTTATGCTTGTTTGCTATGTTGTGGTCTTCTATATGATTTTCCTCGCAGAGTTTACCACAGCACTTCTCGTGTCCACCATAATATTGATGCTCACCTTCGTTATGGGCAGAAAGAATGCGGCCGTTGGATATCTGTTGGTGGGAATTATGTTTGTAGTTCTTCTGTTGCTTGGCAACAACCTACTTGATATTCTTCATAAAGTTGCCCAAAAGCTCGATGTCAGCTATCTTCAAACCAAAATAGAGATGATTATGTCGTCATCTGCGAATGGTTCTGCGGACAGCTTAAAACGAGTAGAAACCTATATGGAGTCAATCAACGGCTTTTTGTCTGACCCTATCTTTGGTAGTGGTAAAGCGGGAGGACACTCACAGATAATGGATACCTTCTCTACCATAGGACTTTTCGCGATACCATATGTCATAATGCTTTTCAGCGCCTTTAAAAAGATGGGCGAGTACATAAAAACCACAAGCCTCATCATACTGGCATTTGTGATAATTGTTCTCGCGACAGTAAACCCCTTTGTTGACTCGACAATCACCTCAATTTCGTTTATGCTCACGCCTTTATACCTTGCTTTGTGTGCACCAAAACAGAAAAAAGCGTAGAAGGAGATTTATATGAAGATAGTTTGGGTCGTAAATATGCCGCTTGGCCCCCTAGCAAAGAAACTAAATCTCACCGCAGATAGTGGCGCGTGGCTTGTTGCCGCACTCGAAAAGGCAAAGGCACAAGAGCTTGATTTGTATGTGCTCACCACCTGCAATATTCCCGAGGACATTACAATCTGCGAGGATGGAATTACATATATAGCCCTCGCGCTCGGCTCGCCCGCCGAGTACCGCCACACAAAAGACGGTCAAAAGCGCTTTGAGGAAATTTTTGATGACATAGCTCCCGATGTAGTGCAGGTTTGGGGAACAGAGTATCAGCACTCGCTGTCAGCTATTTCTGCAGCCAAAAATGCGAAAAAGCTCGTCTACATTCAGGGAATGATGTCGAGTGTTTATGAGCACTACCTTGGAGGACTTTCGACCAAAACACTTCTAAAAAACACCTCGATGGTCGAGCTGTTGATGGGAAAATCCATCTTTGACGCGAGAAAGCGCACAAAACGCTCGGCAGAAAACGAAAAAGAGGTTCTAAAAAGAGCAGATGCGATAATAACCGAGACCGAATGGTCAAAGGCGTACTGCCGTTACATTTCAGGTTGTAACGATTTTGGTCTTGACCTTCTGCCGATAAACGAAGCGTTTGTAAATAGCAATCGCACACCCGAAAAGGTGATACCGCACACAATCTTCACTCCCGCATCAAACTATCCGCTAAAGGGTGGACACAACCTCATAAAAGCGGTAGCACTCGTGGAAAAGAGCTATCCCGATGTCAAGCTTGTCATACCGGGAAGACCGCTTGAACGCCACCCGTCTATAAAACAAAAACTGAAAACCAAGTGTTATCAAAGGTATCTCACAAAGCTCATAACCGAGCTTTCGATGTGGGACAACATAGAGTTCACAGGTGCACTGACCTCCAAGCAGATGGCAGAGCAGATGGAAAAGGCAAATGTCTTTGTCTGCTCGTCAAAGATAGAAAACCATTCTGCAACACTGCGTGAGGCTATGTTTGTGGGCGCACCCTGCATCAGCACCTGCGTGGGCGGAATACCAGAGTATCTGAAAAACGGAGAAAACGGCGAATTCTATGCCTTTGAGGACTACAAAGCCCTTGCAGGAAAGATAGAAAAACTGTTTTCGGACGGGGAATATGCCGAAAAACTCGCGAAAAACGCAAGGCAGACAATGCTTGATTACTACGAGAAAAACATATCTGATATGAATAAAATTTACGAGGCACTTTAAGGGGAAAAAATGGAACAGATTAAACTTGCACCCGTAGTGGTGTTTGCGTACAAAAGAAAGAAGCATCTTGAAGATATGATAAACTCGCTTATGCGCGATAGCCTTGCTTCGCAGACAGAGGTTTTTATCTTCGTTGATGGTCCCAAGGGGGAAAAGGATGTTGAACAGGTAAACGAAGTTCGAAATTATGTGCTTGAACTTGCGAAAAAACATAACTTTAAGACAGTCAACACACAAATCAGCGAAACCAATAAAGGCCTTGCCAACTCCATAATCGGCGGAGTGTCGAAAATTATGGCGGACTTTGGCAGAACAATAGTCATCGAAGACGATGTAATTATTGCTGACAGATTTCTTGAATATATGAACGGTGCTTTAGATTTTTATAAAGACGATGGCAAGATATGGTCGGTGGGAGCGTTCTCTTTCGTGAAGAAATTCCCCGAGGGATTTTCGAGCGATGTGTTTTTTACGCAGCGTTCGAGCAGTTATGCTTGGGGGTGCTGGGTAGATAGATGGGAGAAAATCGACTGGTTGCTTTCAGATTACAAGCAATTCAAGTGTGACATTTCTAAGAGAAGTTCCTTTAATCGCTGGGGCGACGATAGGGCAATGATGCTTGATTCTCAAATAAGAGGTGTTGTTGATTCTTGGGCAATACGCTTTGACTACGCAATGTGGAAGAACGGTATGTACAATGTTGTGCCGACCTTCAGTCGTTGCACCACAACGGGTCACGATGGCTCTGGCACGCATTCCCGCGAAGAGAAAGACGATATTTTTGCAGTCGATTGCGTAAAACTTGACAACCCCATAAAGTACGAACAACTCAAACTTTATGAAGAGATACGGAAAGAATTCCGCAGGTTCTTTGAGGTCAGCATTTTGGTACGAATAAAACGATTTCTTTTCGGGAGACGCAAAAAGTGAAGATTATAGAGATGACGGGCTTACCGGGGTGCGGCAAATCAACATTGCTTAGACAAATAGTTCCTGTCAAAAAGACATTGAATTATCATACGATGTTGGGAATGTTGGTTTCAACTAAAACGAGAAGAATGATAACTCGTGCCATTTCTAGCATAATCCCTTCGTGCAGAAAGTTCAGTAAACTACTAGAATGTTTTTGTGACGAGTATGAAGGGGTAGCTGAAAACACAAAAACCGCATTCAAAGCACTTTTTCTGCAAACACGAATAATGCCGATGTTCTATTCAAACACACCGGCGCTTTTAGACGAAGGCTTTGTTCAGCTGTTGACCTCAGTTCCACATGATGAACAACTTAAAAAAAGCAAGGCATATATAGAACTCGTTGATTTTTTAAAAAAATATAATGATATATATGTTGTAGACTGTTTGTGCGATACCGACATTTGTGTGCAAAGACTTAGAAAAAGAAACAGCGGGGATCGCTTCAATGCAGTCAAAGATGATATAATTATAAGACAACTTCTTGATACAAAACGTGCAAATCTGACTGCTGCTCTTGAAGACTTCGTCTGTATTTGTAATGTCAGAACCGATTCGGACGGACAGACAGAAAAACTTGAAAATGCTATAAACGAGGTGGCATTATGAAAGAAATCAAGATTCACTACTCGCAGAGGGATAACATTGGTGATGCAATAAATCCAATGATCATTCAAGAAGTGTTTGGAATGATACCTGTTCACGCAAGTATATATGAGTGCGATACGTCAGGAATAGGCTCTGGAATGGGGCGTTATTGCTTTGACCCAAAGTCGCAGAACTTGCTTGGACTTTTCAAAAAGAGAATTGCAAAACTCTACTACACAAAACACCTCACCGTATGGTCTACGGGATTTATCAGGGAGCCTATAGGTGAGCTTGAATTTCGTCGTAAAAACGTTTCGGTTTCGTGCGTGCGTGGAAAACTCACCAAAGGCTATATGGAAAAGATATTCTCCAAGCATCTTGATTGCAAAACGGGTGACGGCGGAATACTTGCGTGCGAGCTTATCAAGCGTTCTGCTGAAAAAGAGTATAGCATCGGAATAATTCCACACGATAGCGAACGTTTTGAACCTAAATTTCAAGAACTTCAAAGTCGGATTCCCAACAGCGTTATCATTGATGTTCGTGGAGATGTTAAAGAAAGGCTTGACACTATATCAAAATGTGAAACAATCATTTCAAGCAGTTTGCACGGATTGATAATAGCAGACAGTTTCAACATTCCCAACAGACAGATGGTGTTTACCGAGAGACTTGATGGTGACGGATACAAGTTTAAGGACTACTGTTCAAACTTTGATCAAGAGCCAAACCCAATCAACATCAACGAGATAAACTTTCTGTCGCAGTATGATATAACCGATAACTATACCATAACAACTGCACAGATAGACAAAATGAAAAAAGATGTCTATGATTCGTTTATAAAATATACCAAGTAGGTAAAGATGGGATAAAAAGAGTCAGTGTAGACAGATGAACAGAGGAATACTGCGTTCTTATTTTACCGAATCGGTGGAGGAAAGAAAAAAAGAACTGTCGCAGGTATTCAAGAGATATTTGCAAGGTACGGAGGAATTGATTTGAAGAAGGTAAACGAAACGTGGCAACTGCGGCTGGGTGTAATCCTTTCCTATGCTACCGAGGCGGTAAGCATAGTATCAGGATTGATATATACTCCTATAATGCTGTCGTTGCTAGGAAAATCCGAATATGGTTTGTATCAGCTCACCTTTTCTATAGTTTCCTACCTGAGCTTGATAGGACTAGGCTTCAGTAGCTCGTATCAGAGGTACTATGCACAAGCAAAGGAACAGAACGAACAGGAAGTTTGGCGACTAAACGCAATGTTTGCGATAGTTTTTGCGGCGATGTCTGTTGTTTGTCTGCTTTGCGGAGCAGTTATGATACCAAATGCAGAGCTTGTTTTTGGTGATAAGCTGACCCCCGACGAGATTGAAAAATCCAAGGTTTTGTTGGGATTTATGATATTCAACATGTCTCTGACATTTCCCAACAGTCTTTTCACAAGTAACATAACCGCACACAAAAAGTTCATCTTCCAAAGGACAGTCATTCTGTTACAGCGTCTGGTAAACCCCTTTATCTGTCTGCCGCTTCTGTTGTTAGGCTATGGCTCGGTAGGAATGGTTTTGGTTTCCACCGTTTTGTCAATAGCGGCATTCATTTCAAACATGACATTCTGCTTTTCAAAACTCAATATGAAGTTCTTGTTTAGAGGACTGCGTTTTTCAAAACTAAAAGAACTCTGGGGATTTACCTTTTTCATATTTATAAACCAAATTGTAAATCAGGTAAACTGGAATGTCGGCAAATATCTTTTAGGACGAATGCACGGCACCGCAATGGTCGCTATATATAGCGTAGGCGCACAGCTTAGAGGATATTTCAGTCAGTTTTCTACTGCGATTTCAAACGTCTACATTCCGCAGGTAAACCAAATAGCAGCAAAAAACGACGACAACAAAATGCTTGACGAGTTGTTTATCAAGGTCGGAAAAACTCAAGCATACATCATATTCTTGGTGGTTTCGGGATTTGCTTTGTTCGGAGAAAGCTTTATATATCTTTGGGCAGGTGAGGGCTATACGCACTCGTATTACATTGCGATGATGCTTTTCGCCGTCTTAGTAATCCCATACATTCAAAATCTGGGAATAGAGATACAACGAGCAAAGAACAAACACCGAGTTCGCTCGATGGTCTATCTGATTATGGCGGTGCTGAATGTTTTGATAAGCATACCATTGATCAAGTCCTTTGGTGCAATCGGAGCGGCAATCGGCACAACAATCTCCATATTTGGCTGCAATGTTGTGTTTATGAACATCTACTATTCACGCTATATCGGTTTGAACATACCGCTGTTTTGGAAAAAGATACTTCGCATTGTTCCCGGCGTTATACCCCCTATAGCAATAGGATTGCTTTTAAACTTTTTGACAGATAAACAGTCGTGGCTGATTTTCGTAGCCAAAATCGGATGTTATACCTTAGTGTATTGTTTGTCAATGTATCTTTTCGGTATCACTTGTGCAGAAAGAAAAAATGCAAACCAAAAGATTAAAAAACTTTTGAAAAAGGTAGGAGTAAAAAAATGAGTTTGTTCAAAGATAAAACACTTCTCATCACAGGCGGTACGGGTAGCTTTGGCAATGCGGTGCTCAACAGATTTTTGAGAACCGACATTGGCGAAATCCGAATCTTTTCCCGCGATGAGAAAAAGCAGGACGATATGCGTCACGAGTTTCAGGCAAAGATGCCCGAGGTTTCGGAGAAGATAAAGTTCTACATCGGCGACGTGCGCGACCTTGCGAGTGTCAAAAACGCTATGCACGGCGTTGACTACATATTCCACGCGGCAGCGCTGAAGCAGGTTCCATCCTGCGAGTTCTTCCCCATCGAAGCGGTAAAGACAAACGTTCTCGGCACAGAAAACGTCCTCACTGCCGCTATCGAGGCAGGGGTAAAGAACGTAGTCTGCCTTTCCACCGACAAGGCGGCATATCCCGTAAACGCGATGGGTACAAGTAAGGCTATGATGGAGAAGGTAATCGTCGCAAAATCGAGAACCGTATCTCCCGATAAAACCAAAATCTGTTGCACCCGCTACGGAAACGTAATGTGCTCTCGCGGTTCGGTAATTCCTCTGTGGATTGAGCAGATAAGAGCGGGTAACCCCATCACTATCACCGACGGAAATATGACAAGATTTATAATGTCGCTCGACGAGGCGGTTGATTTGGTGCTCTTCGCGTTTGAACACGGACAGAGCGGAGATATCCTCGTGCAGAAAGCCCCCGCTTGTACCATTCAGACACAGGCAGAGGCGGTTTGTGAGTTGTTTGGCGGTGACAAAAATGCGATAAAGGTCATCGGCATCCGTCACGGCGAGAAGATGTACGAAACCCTTCTCACCAACGAGGAGTGTGCAAACGCTGTCGATATGGGCAACTTCTACCGCGTACCCTGCGACAAGCGCGGACTCAACTACGACAAGTACTTCAACAAGGGCGACGCTGAGCGCAACACCCTCACCGAGTTCAATTCCAACAACACCGAGCTTCTCACCGTCGAACAGACAAAGGAGAAGATAGCTTCTCTTCAGTATATTCAGGAAGAACTTGCAAAATAAGGAGTAGATTATGAAGATACTCATCACGGGGGCAAAAGGCTTTGTGGGCAAAAACCTCACCGAAGCGCTCAAAAATATCCGCGACGGCAAAGACAGAACCCACCCCGAAATTAAAATCGACGAGCTGTATCTCTATGATATAGACACCGACCCTGCACTTTTGGAAGACTATTGCAGGGATGCGGATTTTGTGTTCAATATAGCGGGTGTAAACCGTCCGCAAAACCCCGAGGAGTTTATGGAGGGTAACTTCGGCTTTGCATCCACACTTCTTTCCACCCTCAAAAAGCACAACAACACCTGTCCTGTGATGGTTTCGAGCTCGATTCAGGCGACCTTGATTGGACGCTATGACTCGGACTACGGCAGAAGCAAAAAGGCGGGGGAAGACCTTTTCTTTGACTACGAAAAGGAAACAGGCGCAAAGGTGCTTGTCTACCGTTTCCCCAACCTCTTTGGAAAATGGTGCAGACCAAACTACAACTCTGCGGTCGCAACCTTCTGCAATAATATTGCAAACGACCTTGAAATCACCGTCAATGACCCTTCCGTACAGCTCGAGCTCTTGTATATCGACGACCTCGTTGATGAGATGCTTTTGGCACTCGAGGGCAGGGAACACCATTGCGAATTTGACGGCATTGACACAGTGCTCACGGAAAACGGAAGGTTCTGCGCCGCACCCATCACCCACAAGGTCACTCTGGGTGAGATAGTAGAGCTTCTCGATAGCTTTAAAAACCAACCGAGCACACTTCTAATGCCCGAGATTCCGTACAACTCCTTTGCAAAAAAGCTCTATTCCACCTATCTGTCCTATCTTCCGCGCGAAAAGGCGATATTTGATTTAAAGATGAACTGCGACGACAGAGGCTCTTTCACCGAGCTTCTCAAAACCGAAAAATGCGGACAGTTCTCTGTAAATATCTCAAATCCCAAAATCACAAAGGGTCAGCACTGGCACAACACCAAATGGGAATTCTTTATCGTTGTGAGCGGTCGCGCACTCATTCAGCAGAGAAAAATCGGCTCGGACGAGGTGCTAAACTTCGAGGTGAGCGGGGACAAGATTCAGGCGATTCATATGCTCCCCGGCTACACCCACAACATCATAAACCTCTCCGAAACCGAAAACCTTGTTACACTAATGTGGGCAAACGAGCAGTTTGACCAAAAAAACCCCGATACATTCTTTGAACCTGTGGAGTAAAACAAAATGACAAACGAGCAAAAGGTCTTACTCAGTCTTTTGACCGCTTCGGTAAACGGCAGAAACGCAGAACCGTGCGACTGTGCTGTTGACTGGCAAACCGTGTTTGCAGAAGCAGAGTATCAGGCGGTCTTACTGATGGCGGTAGATGCCGCTTTGGCACTAAAACAGAATATACAAAGCGATGTCTACGAAAGATGGACCGACCGCGCCGTTAGTTGTCTTGTGAAAAACGCCGAGGTCGAAACCTCGCAGATTCAGCTCAAAAAGCTTCTTGGCGACCGCTATTCCTACGCGATTTTAAAGGGTGAGTCGGCGGCAAGCTACTACCCCGAGCCGACACTCAGAATGCTCGGTGATGTCGATTTTCTCATCAACCCCGATCAAAACGACGAGATATCCGCACTTCTCTCTGCCAACGGATTTGAGAGCTCGTATGAGGAGCACGAGTGCCACACAGTGTTCAAAAAAGGTGGCGCACATCTCGAAATGCATCGCGAGATAGCGGGTATACCTTGCGGAGAGGTTGGGGAGAAAATCCGCGAGATTTCAAACACGGTGATAGAAAACGCCTCCGCAAAGGACGGTTTTTCAAGGCCTTGTGACTTTCACCACGGCTTGATTATACTTTTGCATATGCAACATCATATGGTGGCGGAGGGAATAGGGCTCAGACACCTCTGCGACTGGGCTTTGTTTGTAAACAAAACCGCGACAGAGCCGTTTTGGGAAACAGAATTTCTCCCGCTTTTAGAGCAAATCGGACTCTTGACCTATGCCGCGACCATGACAAAGACCGCTTCCATAGCGCTCGGCACAAAATGTCCCGAGTGGGCGGAGGCGGCAGACAAACAGCTCTGCGAAAAGGTGATAGAGGACATATTTTCCGGCGGTAACTTTGGCTCAAAAGACAGAGCCTATTCCCGAGCAGGATTTCTCATCAGTGAGCACGGCAAGGATGGCTTTGAGGAAAATAAATATAAAAGAGCCATTAGCACCATAAAGGCTAGCATCGAAAGACAACACCCTGTGGTAGAGAAATACAGGATTTTGTATCCCGTGTTTTTTGTGCAGAAGCTTTTGCGCTACCTAGTGCTTTGGATAACAGGCAAACGCCCTTCAATCAAAAAGCTTTCAAGATTTGCAGACACCCGAAAGGAATTATACCAACAACTAAAGATATTTGAGGTGACAAAATGTTCAAAAACAACGGAAAACTAAAGCTTCTCATCATCGTCGGCACAAGACCCGAGATTATCCGTCTTGCTGCGGTAATCAACAAATGTCGCGAGTATTTTGATACCCTTCTCGCGCACACGGGTCAAAACTATGACTACAACCTAAACGGCGTTTTCTTCAAGGATTTGGGACTCAAGGACCCCGACATTTACCTCAATGCAGTTGGAAAAGATTTGGGCGAGACAATGGGCAACATCATCGCAAAGTCCTATCAGCTGATGGCAGAAACAAAGCCCGATGCAGTGCTTGTTCTCGGCGATACTAATAGCTGTCTTTCGGTAATCGGCGCAAAGAGACTTCACATCCCGATTTTCCATATGGAAGCGGGCAATCGTTGCAAGGACGAGTGCCTCCCCGAAGAAACAAACCGTCGAATCGTTGATATAATTTCGGACGTAAACCTTGCCTATTCCGAACACGCGAGAAGATACCTCGCTGACTGCGGACTTCCAAAAGAGAGAACCTACGTCACGGGCTCACCGATGGCAGAGGTGCTTTCCAACAACCTGGAAAATATCAAAAAGAGCGACATCCACGCGAAGCTCGGTCTCGAAAAGGGAAAATATATCCTTCTCTCCGCTCACCGCGAGGAGAATATCGACACCGAAAAGAACTTCAACTCGCTCTTTAACGCTATAAACAAAATGGCAGAAAAATATGATATGCCGATTCTCTATTCCTGCCATCCGCGCTCGAGAAACCGCCTCGAAAAGAGCGGATTTAAACTCGACAAGCGCGTAATTCAGCACGAGCCCTTGGGCTTCCACGACTACAACTGCCTGCAGTTAAACGCCTTTGCGGTCGTTTCCGACAGTGGCACACTTCCCGAGGAAAGCTCGTTCTTTACAAGCATTGGAAACCCATTCCCCGCAATCTGCATCAGAACCTCAACCGAGCGCCCCGAGGCACTTGATAAAGCCTGCTTCGTACTTGCGGGAATCGACGAAAAGAGCCTTCTCCAAGCGGTAGAAACAGCGGTCGAGATGAACAAAAACGGCGACATTGGAATCCCCGTTCCCGACTACGTCGAGGAGAATGTTTCCACAAAGGTCGTCAAAATCATCCAGAGCTACACAGGCGTCGTTGACAAGATGGTGTGGAGAAAATTCTGATGACCGAATATAGACAAGCTCGAAAGCCACGAAAAAGTACAAAAGGAGTATACAGTATATGCTGACGCCTAACATTGATTTGAAAAATAAAACAGTTTTTGTAACCGGTGCGGCGGGGTTTATCGGTTCAAACCTTGTGCTTGAACTTTTTAAAACAATAACCCCCATTCATATCGTCGGTATTGATAATATGAATGATTATTATGATGTTTCGATTAAGGACTACCGCCTTGGCAAAATCGAAAAACTCGCAGAGGAACACCCCGAATCATCGTGGACGTTTGTGCAGGGCAATATTTCCGACCGCGAGCTCATCGACAACCTCTTTGACGAGCACAAGTTTGATGTAGTAGTAAATCTTGCGGCTCAGGCAGGCGTCCGTTATAGCATTACAAACCCCGATGTATATATCGAATCCAATGTCATAGGCTTTTACAATATACTCGAAGCTTGTCGCGCAACTATGAAGAGCGACCACCCTGTTGAGCATTTGGTATATGCATCCAGCTCATCGGTCTACGGCACAAACAAGAAAATCCCATACAGCACCGACGACAAGGTTGACAACCCCGTTTCACTGTATGCGGCAACAAAAAAATCAAACGAGCTTATGGCTCACGCCTATTCAAAGCTCTACAACATCCCCTCAACAGGACTTCGCTTTTTCACGGTCTACGGCCCTGCGGGACGACCTGATATGGCATATTTCGGCTTCACCAATAAACTTCTAAAGGGTGAAACCATTGAAATATTCAACTATGGAAACTGTAAACGCGACTTCACCTATGTTGACGACATCGTAGCGGGTGTCAAGCATGTTATGCAGAACGCCCCCGAAAAAGTAACAGGAGAAGACGGACTCCCCGAGCCACCTTATCGTGTGTACAACATAGGAAACAGCAGCCCCGAAAACCTGTTGGATTTCGTGACGATTTTGCAAGAAGAACTCATTCGTGCAAATGTACTGCCGAAGGACTACGACTTTGAAGCGCACAAAAAAACTCGTACCCATGCAGGCGGGCGATGTGCCGATAACATACGCCGACACCTCCGCGTTGGAAAGAGATTTTGGATTCAAGCCCTCCACATCGCTTAGAGAGGGACTGAGAAGCTTCGCAGAGTGGTATCACGAATTCTATCAAAACAAATAGGGGACAAAAGCGATAAAGGAGAAAGAAACATATGAAGATAGCAGTTGCAGGAACGGGATATGTCGGATTGTCAATAGCGGTGCTCCTCGCACAACACCATCAGGTGACCGCGGTAGATATAGTAGAGGAAAAGGTCAACCTGATAAATAACCGCAAATCACCGATTATCGACAAGGAGATTGAAGAATACCTCACCACAAAACAGCTCGATTTGACCGCCACGCTCGATGCCGAAAAGGCGTATAGCGATGCCGATTTTGTGGTAATTGCGGCACCGACCAACTATGACAGCAAAAAGAATTTCTTCGACACCTCTGCCGTTGAAAAGGTAATCGAGCTTGTTATAAAGTGCAACCCCGATGCCATTATGGTGATAAAGTCAACCATTCCTGTTGGCTTTACCGAGCAGATACGCGCAAAAACAGGTAGCAAAAACATTCTCTTCAGCCCCGAATTTTTGCGTGAGTCAAAGGCACTCTACGACAACCTCTATCCGTCGAGAATAGTGGTCGGAACAGATATGAACGACCAAAGACTCGTGGAAAAAGCAAAAATCTTTGCAGAGCTTCTCAGCGAAGGCGCGATAAAACAAGACGTTGACACGCTGTTTATGGGCTTTACCGAGGCAGAAGCGGTAAAACTCTTTGCTAATACGTACCTTGCGCTTCGCGTGTCCTACTTCAACGAATTAGACACCTACGCTGAGATGAAGGGACTCGATACAAAGCAGATTATCGAGGGTGTCTGCCTTGACCCAAGAATCGGCACACACTACAACAACCCATCCTTTGGCTATGGCGGATACTGCTTGCCGAAAGACACCAAGCAACTCCTTGCAAACTACGAGGATGTTCCCGAAAACCTCATCGAAGCGATAGTAGAGGCAAACAGAACCCGAAAGGATTTCATCGCCGACCGAGTGCTTCATATGGCAGGCTTCTATGACTACGAAGATAGCGTGGACTACGACCCCGTCCGCGAGAAAAAGGTCACCATCGGTGTCTATCGTCTCACGATGAAGAGCAACTCCGACAACTTCCGCCAGAGCTCCATTCAGGGAGTAATGAAAAGGGTAAAAGCCAAGGGTGCTACTGTGATAATCTATGAGCCCACCCTCAAAAATGGCGAAACCTTCTTTGGTAGTGAGGTTGTAAACGACCTCGAAAGGTTCAAGGCGCAAAGCGATGCTATAATTGCAAACCGCTATGATACCTGCCTCGAGGATATCAAGGAAAAGGTCTATACAAGAGACATTTTCCGCAGAGACTAAACCCAACTGCCCATTCGATGAGTGGGCAGTTTCTTTTTGAAAAAATAGTGACAAATCGATTTTTTTGTGCTATACTTATTTGCAACTAAACCGCGAAAGGACTTGAAATTGTGGACAACAAAATCCGCATTGGAATATTAGGCTACGGCAACCTCGGTAGAGGCGTTGAACTTGCCGTCAGACAAAACCCCGATATGAAAACGGTGGCTTTCTTCACACGAAGAGACCCCGAAACCGTAAAAACCCTCTCGCCCGACGTGCCCGTGTATAAGATAGACGAGCTTGTCGCGAAAAAGGACGAGATAGACGTGCTCATTCTCTGTGGCGGGTCTGCAACCGACCTTCCCGTGCAGAGCCCCGAGTGCGCGAAAAACTTTAATATCGTCGATAGCTTTGACACCCACGCGAAGATTCCCGAGCATTTTGCTAACTGCGATAAAACCTCAAAAGAGGGCAAAAAAATTGCGTTTATATCTGTCGGCTGGGACCCCGGAATGTTCAGCCTGCAAAGACTTCTCGGCAACTGTATTCTCCCCGACGGAAACGACTACACCTTCTGGGGCAAGGGCGTAAGCCAAGGTCACTCCGATGCGATAAGACGAATTGACGGAGTGCTCACCGCAAAGCAGTATACAGTCCCCGTTGAAGAGGCGCTCGAAAGGGTGCGAAATGGCGAAAACCCCACCCTCACCACCCGTGAAAAGCACACCAGAGAGTGCTTTGTGGTGGCAAAAGAGGGCGCGGATAAGGCAAAAATCGAACACGAAATAAAAACAATGCCAAACTACTTTGCCGACTATGACACAACCGTAACCTTTATCACAAAGGAAGAGTTTGACCGCGACCATAGCGGTATCGCACACGGCGGCTTTGTGATGCGAAGCGGAAAAACGGGCGTAAACGGTGAAACTACCGAGATGATTGAATACTCTCTCAAGCTGGGCTCCAACCCCGAATTCACCGCGAGCGTAATCGTCGCCTATGCGAGAGCGGCATATAAAATGAACAAAGAGGGCATGAGCGGTGCCAAAACCGTCTTCGACGTCCCACCCGCATACCTTTCCCCAAAATCCCCCGAGGAACTTCGAAAAAACCTACTGTAAAACAAAACCGCCCCCGAGCCAAAAACCCCCCCGGGGGCGAT
>JAZSNN010000003.1:0-9306 GCA_045536425.1 Oscillospiraceae bacterium | reverse complement strand
CGGAGTTGACCCTTCGGTCAACGCCGGTTTTTGTTTTACCGCAGTAATTTTATTCGTCTTCTCCAAGACGTCTGATTCCCGCAACCTCAGAAACGGGAAGTGAGAAGCAGACAGCACCGACGGGTGTATCTCTTCCGCAATCGGTTGTGATTGCCTTCATAATCTCAGATTTTTTGTCGCTAGGAGCGAGGATATATATCATATCCTTTTCCTCGGCAAGAGAAACCCCGTAGAACTTTTCCGCGTGTTCCCTGCCCGTTCCCTTTGCGTGAAGTACAGTTCCGCCCGTTGCTCCTGCAGCTCTTGCAGAATCCATTACGGTATCGGAAAAGCCTTCGTTTAGTACTACTATTATAAGCTCGTTATTAAATTCCATAGTCGGTGCCTTACCTCCCAGCTCTTGGTTTAGTGTGAAGTACGCCAAATTCTTACCACCGCCCATACTCTTCAGCGGAATTGCCATCATTATTCCATTTCCTGGAATGTCGATGAACATCTTTATCTTTGCGTTTCGCATCAAAAGTTTGACGGTCGGTGCGGTGGCTATTGTGGTGATTATCGCCTTATCAGTTTGTTGCAAATCATACAGCAAGAGGTGTTCCGAGGTGGCGGTACCATAGCCGAGGGTTTCGTAAACTGCTGTGAGGTTGAGCTCGTTGTGCAAGGAAATCATTTGGTCTGCTTTGTTTCTGTCAACGATGGTCATTACATAGTATAAATCCATTACTCCACCTCCCAGAGTTCGATAATTTCGTCGTCTGCAAACTTGCTGACAAAATCTCTTGTGTCAAGCTTAGATACAGGCTTGAGTACAGAAATCGCACCCATAATCTGCACGGTTATAAGAGGCATCATCGCTACCATAGCGACAAGACCGAAGGCGTCGGTCATAACGTTTCCGCCGATTGCCTCACAAGCGCCCATCGCAAACGGAAGCATAAAGGTTGCGGTCATCGGGCCCGATGCCACTCCGCCCGCGTCAAACGCGATAGCGGTGAAGGTTGGGGGTACGACGAATGCAAGAAGAAGTGCTATGAGGTATCCGGGGAGGATAAACCACATTATCGAAATTCCGGTGAGCACCCTTGTCATCGCAAGTCCCATAGCGATTGCGATACCTATCGAAAGGGTCGTGCCCATTGTTTTTTCAGAGATTGCACCTGCAGACAGCTCAAAAACCTGACGGTTTAGTACGTGTACGGCAGGCTCGGCTTTTATGATAAACCAACCCATCAGCATTGAAAGCGGTATCAAAAGCCATTTCAGTCCGGTTGTTACCAGCTCTCCACCCAAAACGTTGCCGAGCGAGGAAAAACCAACGTTTACTCCCGTGAGGAAAAGCACCAAGCCGACGTATGTATAAAGGATACCTACGATGATTTTATTGAGAGGGCGTTTTTCGAGCTTTAGCGAAAAGATTTGGAAGAGTATAAAGAACAGGAATATCGGCAGAAGTGCTACTGCGACTTCATACATATAGTGCGGAAATTCCTTCAGGTAGCCGATACCGAGTTCTGTTGAGGTTGTGAAATGGTTGAGTTCGAGCGTTGCACTTCCCGAGTCGGTGTTATAGATAAAGCCGAGAAGAAGCACCGCCAAAATCGGACCTATCGAGCAGAGGGCAACCAAGCCGAAGCTGTCGCTCTTTGCCTTTTCGTCGCTTCGAATAGATGCGACACCGACACCGAGCGCCATTATAAACGGAACGGTCATCGGGCCCGTTGTAACTCCGCCCGAGTCAAACGCTACCGACAAAAAGCTCGTATCCGACAAAGCAGCGAGCAGAAACACGATAGCATAGAAGCCGATGAGAAGCCATTTAAACTGTATTCTGAAGAATATTCTGAGCATACTTACGACAAGGAAAAGTCCCACGCCGACCGACACCGTTATTATCAGCACCGAAGTATCAATCCTAGGTGCGTTTGTTGCAAGTACCTGCAGGTCGGGCTCTGCGACTGTTATCGCTATACCAAGTATAAAGCTGAGCAGGATGATAAGCCAAAGCTTTCTTGACTTTGTCATCTTTGCGCCGATGTGCGTTCCTATCTGTGTCATAGAAAGCTCTGAGCCGATTGTGAAAAGGCACATACCGACAATTATCATCGCGGTTCCTATCACAAACGACAACAGAAGTCCGTTGTTCACAGGGACAAAGAACAGGCACAGTATGGCAACGATTGCCGCTATCGGCAGTACCGATGCGACGGATTCGTGCATTTTTTCTTTTATGATATTATGCTGTGTCATCTTTTCTCCCGTAGTTTCAAAAAATTTTCACCACTGTTTTATATATCCGCAAACATTTCGGTCGATAGGTATCTGTCACCCGTGTCGGGAAGAAGAACTACCACGATTTTGCCCTCGTTTTCGGGGCGGTTTGCGACGTCTATTGCCGCAGAAAGTGCCGCGCCCGAGGAGATTCCAACGAGTATTCCCTCTTTTTTCGCGAGGATTTTTGCTGCGTCATAAGCTTCTTCGGTCGTGACGGTGATTATCTCGTCGTACACCCTTGTATCAAGCACTTCGGGAACAAATCCCGCGCCTATTCCCTGCAGCTTGTGAGCACCCGACTCGCCTTTCGACAAGACGGGGGAATCGGTAGGCTCGATGGCTATTACCTTTACGTTGGGGTTTTGGGATTTCAGATACCTTCCCGTACCGCTTATCGTTCCGCCAGTGCCGACACCTGCAACGAAGATATCAACCTTGCCATCGGTATCCTCCCAAATTTCAGGACCCGTGGTTTTTTCGTGAGCTTTGGGGTTTGCGGGGTTTGTAAACTGTCCCGCAACGATACTGCCCTCTATCTGTTTTGAAAGCTCTTCCGCTTTTTGAATCGCACCCGCCATACCGAGCTTGCCGTCGGTCAAAACGACCTCAGCGCCGTAGGCCTTCATAAGTGCAATTCTCTCTGCCGACATTGTGTCGGGCATTGTGATTACCACCTTATAGCCCTTTGAAGCGGCGATTGCGGAAAGTCCAATTCCCGTATTGCCCGAGGTGGGCTCGATTATGGTGCTTCCCTTTTTGAGTTTTCCGCTCTTTTCGGCATCCTCAATCATCTCAAGCGCAACGCGGTCTTTGACCGAGCCTGCGGGATTGAAGCTCTCGATTTTTGCGACTAACCTTGCTTTTGTGCCAAAGCTTTTGAGTTCCAAAAGCGGTGTTCTTCCTACAAGCTCTGCGACCGAGCCGTATATCTTCATAGTTATTCCTCCGAAGTGTAGGTATTGTACAGGTCGTAGTACACGCCTTGTTTCTGCATTAGTTCAGAGTGGCTTCCCTCTTCCTCGATGCCGTTATTACCGAGCACGATAATTCTATCGGCATTCTTGATGGTAGTAAGGCGGTGGGCGATGATGAGGGTTGTTCTGCCCTTTGCAAGTCTTGACAAGGACTGCTGAACAAGTCTTTCACTCTCGTTATCAAGCGCACTTGTCGCCTCGTCGAGAATGAGCATCGGCGGGTCCTTGAGGAACACTCTCGCGATGGAGATTCTCTGCTTTTGACCGCCCGAAAGCTTCACTCCGCGTTCACCGACGTATGTATCGTAGCCGTCGGGAAGCTGTTTTATAAATCCGTCTGCTCCCGCAAGCTGTGCGGCACGGATTATCTCCTCTTCTGTCGCTCCGGGTTTACCGTAGGCGATATTCTCTCTTACAGAGCCGGAGAAGAGGTAAACGTCCTGCTGTACCATACCGATATTATCGCGGAGGGATTTTACAGAAAGCTCTCTTATATCCTTGCCGTCAATGAGGATGCTTCCGCTGTCTATATCGTAAAATCTAGGTATCAGCGAGGAAATTGTGGTCTTTCCTCCGCCCGAAGGACCAACGAGGGCAACGCACTGACCTGCATCTATCTTCATAGAGAGGTTGTCGAGCACCTTGTCGTTTTCCTCGGAGTATCTGAAGTTTACGTTTTTAAATTCAATGGAGCCTTTTACGTCAACGAGGTCTTGGGCATTCTTTGCGTCGATTATGGTCGGGTCGGTATCAACAACCTCGAAAAATCTCTCGATACCCGTCATTCCGCGCTGGAACTGCTCTGCAAACTCGACAATTCTGCGGATTGATGTGAGAAGTGTGCTGACAAACAAGAGATATGCGACAAAGTCGGCGGCATCGATCTTTCCGTCTTTCAAGAACAATGCACCGATAACGACGATTATCATATACATCACACCGTCGGAGAAACGGGTGAAGGAATGGAACCCGCCCATATAGGAATAGACCTTGGATTTTATGTTCAAAAATCCGAGATTTCCCTTTTCAAACTTTTTCTTCTCGATTTCCTCGTTTGCAAAAGATTTTACAACGCGGATTCCAAGAAGGCTATCCTCAACCTGCGAATTGAGCTCGGCTACCTTTTTTCTCGATTCTCTGAATCCTTCGCGCATTTTGCGGTTGAAGAAGTAGAGAATTATGGTCATCGGAGGCAGTACCGCAAACATTATGAGGGTGAGCTGTATATTCATCGTACAGAGGATTACAAAGGATGCGACAATCTTTATTCCCGCGATGAAAAATTCCTCGGGGCAGTGGTGTGCAAACTCGGTTACGTCGAAAAGGTCGCTCGTAATTCTCGACATCAGCGTTCCTATCTTAGTGTTGTCATAGTAGGAAAACGGGAGCTTTTGCAGATGGCTGAACATATCGCGTCTTAAATCGGTTTCAATCTTTGTTCCCATAACGTGACCGATTGCAGACATATAGTAATACGCACCCGCGTCGATGATTCGAAGCACGAGATACACGATTCCACACTTAGCGATAAAGTCAAGCGTTATCAGTTCGGGAGTCTCGGTCGCGCGGTCAGTTATTTCACGGACAATGAGCGGCAGAACTATCTCGCAAAGTGTTGTGAGTGCCGCACAGAAAAGGTCCATTATAAGTGTGCCCTTATACTTTTTATAATATGGCAGAAAACGCCCTATCTTTCCTTTTGTCTTCATTTTGTCCTCCAGAAAAACGATATACACATTTATTGTAGCATATTATCACAAAAAAGAAAAGAAGACGGAGAAATTTTTCTCCGTCTTTTTGTCATCTTTTTCCCGAACCGCCACAGGTGCGGCAGTTTCCGCTTCCGTAACAACTACTGCACTTTGCGGTTACTGTGTCCCCTGCGCCTGCGTATCTCTCGACCTCGCCGTAGCCGCGGCAGGTGTTGCAGTCACCGTCGCCTCCGCAGGTTAAACAGTCGAGTTTCGAAAACTCGGGCTGAAATTTGCTCGAAGTGCCGATGCTAAATATTCCGCCCGAAGACTTTTTCTCGGTCTTTCCCGTTGCTTCAAGGTTTATGTAATCGTTTAGCGGCATTACCGCAAGTCCCTCTATTTCTAAGGGCTCGAGCATACTGTAAAGTTTTATATTAAAGTACACCACACAGTCATCCTTGCCCGAGTCGTCGAAGTTTATCGTTCTGACTGTCACAGAGTAGGCATAACCCTCGGGCTCTATGTAGTAATACAGTCCTATCTCCTCTGCCAGATAGTCCTCTTTGTAGAACACGCCGTAACTGTTCATCTCGATTTCGTCCTGATGTCCGCTCAAGCAGTCGCTTGTGTTATAAAAATCGCCCGAGATGGTGTCTATGGGAAGGTAAACCTTTATCTCTTCGTCAACCTTGTTTTTGTCAAAGTCTGTTATAGTGATTACGTATCTGAACCAGTTGCTGTATTTGGAGTTTTGAAGTTTTGCAACTCCCGTCTTTTTCTCGCCGTTGAAGAGCATTGTCGCACTTCCCGCGGTGGCAACGTAGTCCTCGCTGTTTTTAGTGATGGTGTAGTCGGTGTGTTTCAGGTTTACGGTGAGTTTCTTGTCACCTTTATTATAATACTTCTTTCCGCTTTTTGCATAGGCGTTGAAAAACCTCTCGGGATAGGAAAAATCAAAGGTTTCAACCGTCCCTGACCAACGGTGTCCCGTGTCGGTGAGGTTGAACATATTGTAGTAATTGAGGTAAAGAGTGTCGTTTGTCTGGTAGAGAATAACGTCGCAACCCTTGTCGATAGAGCCGTGGGTCAGACGGCACTGTGCATCAAAAAGAGTAGTTTTAAAGCCGATAACCCATCTCTTGTCGATAAAGTTTTCAAAGGTTTTGGTTGCAGGGTCGAAATACGCCGTGTCTATTATCTCCAAACCGAACTCGTTTTGCAACAGGTCGATGTATTCAAGCACCGCCTTTTCGCTGTCTTCGTCGATGCCGATATTCTGCGAGCCCTCGTAACTGTCCTCTTTGGCCTCGTGCAGTTGTGTTGCCGCAGAGCCGACAAAAAGGCTCAAATCGGGAAGGTCGAGGATATGTTGGGTGTATACAACGTCCTCAGCGGTGAGTTTCTTGGAAAGCGTTCCGCCAAGCAGACCGCATCCCGAAAAAGTGAGGCATATCAAAAGTATTAAAGCGACTGTTTTCTTCATCGTGAAACTCCTTTCGGGTTTATATTTTCAGTATATCACCCCAAAAGGAAAAGTGCAACCTTGCGGTTGCACTTTAAATTTATTTTCTTGTAGTTACCCAGTTTAGAAATGCGGTGATACCGATGATAACGAGGATTACTACCATTATGCACAGCATTCCAACACCCATATAGTAGAGGTTTGCTACAAAGTTTTCAGGAATAAAATTGAAGTTCATAGTTTACCCTCCTTAGCCCATAAAGAATTTGAGTATCAAGCCACCCGCGATTACAGAGGCTATCTGTCCCGATACATTTACACCGATAGAGTGCACCAAAAGGAAGTTCTGCGGGTCTTCCTTGAGTCCCATCTTGTGAACGATACGTCCTGACATCGGGAACGCGGAGATACCTGCCGCACCTATCATCGGGTTTATCTTCTTTTTGAGGAAGAGGTTTAGGAATTTTGCAAACAGAACGCCGCCTGCGGTGTCGAAGATGAACGCAATAAGACCGAGAAGGAGAATCACGAGTGTTTCTATTCTCAAGAACTTATCTGCCTGCATCTGCGATGCTATGGTGATACCGAGAAGCAGTGTAACGAGGTTTGCGAGAACCTTTTGTGCTGCTTCGGAAAGGGCATTTAGCACTCCGCATTCGCGGATGAGGTTGCCGAACATCAAGCTTCCCACAAGCGAAGCCGCGGAAGGAGCTATTACGCTTGCAACTACGGTGATGATTATTGGGAAAAGGATTCGGGTAATCCTCTTAACATCCTTCTGCTCGTAGGGCATACGAATCATACGCTCTTTTTTGGTGGTCAAGAGCTTGATTATCGGAGGCTGAATGATGGGAACGAGCGCCATATACGAATATGCCGCAACCATTATAGCACCGAGATAATCGGAGTCAAGAAGTTTTGCTACTACTATGGCGGTGGGGCCGTCTGCCGCACCGATGATAGCGATAGAAGCCGCGTCGTTGATAGGAAAGAACATCGACGCCATACAAAGTGTGAAGAAGATGCCAAACTGTGCAGCTGCACCAAAAATCATAAGCTTCGGGTTAGTGAGCACGGGACCGAAGTCTATCATCGCACCAATGCCGATGAACAAAAGAAGCGGAAACAGTTCGTTTGCGATTCCTGCTTCAAACAGAGTGTCCAAAAAGCCTTCCTGAACACTTCCGTCAGCGGCAATTTGATTTACCGCACCCGAAAAAGGTATGTTTACAAGTATTGCGCCAAAGCCTATCGGCAGTAAAAGTGTGGGTTCCATCTCTTTTTTGATGGCGAAGAATATCAAAATTCCGCCTATTGCCCACATTACGAGCTGTTGCCAAGTGATCTGCAACAGGTTTTCCCATAGAATTTCCATTTTTACACTCCTTCTCAAACAAAAAAGACTCTCACCGCAGGTGCGGTAAGAGTCTTGCTTTTTAATACAACGGCGGGTCTTTCGACCGTTCTGACACCGATTGTCACGATTTCTCGTAGCTACTCCCTCTTACAAGGAACAACCAAATTATACCACCGATTTTTGACAATTTCAAGTCCTAATTTTCGCTAGCAAAGATGCGCACCGCGACAAGTGCTGTGATGAGGGTGAGGGAGATAAATCCGCCGAGAAGCGAATAGAATCCCACACCAAAAAACTTCGGCGACAAGGACGCGACTATCGCAACCCACAAAACCATCTTTGCGGCAGAGAGGATTTTTCGGTTACCCTTTATAGCGTAAATCACTAGCAAAACTATCAAAACGCAGGTCAAAACTGCAGTTATGAAGGGCCCAAAGTTTGCATAGCCAAACGGAGTGAGGTCGAAGTAGGAGTATTTTCTAACCCAAGGCTCTCCCTCAGGATTTGCAAACCTCAGCACTGCGGAAGTGGGAACAAGCTCCAAAGCCAAGGCGACTACGGGCAAAATCAAAAGCAAAAGTCTTTTTTTCATACCAAAACCTCCTTTGTCTCATTGTAACACATACATACAGTGTTAGCAAGAAAAACAGCACCAAACTCACACCAAGATTTCGGTATGTATGGCTTCCAATCTGCTCGACAAATTGGAGTTTACTTCTTCAATACTTTTTTGCACCAAGTACGTTTGTTGCATTTAGGACACATTAAGTGACGGGTAAAGCCTCTGTGCATTGCCATCATTGCTTCTTTATAGGTAGGAACAATTTCGTAACCGCAATTTTTGCACTTGTAAGCACCAATGCTTACCTCAAGTTTTACTGCATAGAAACACGGTATCAAAAACGCGACGCAAACACCAAGAATGGTGACAAGCTGCCACATTCCTTCGGGAATCAAAAATGCAGCAATAAAGATACCTGCAATTAAGGCTGTCATACTTACCGTCATAATAGCCCACATAGAAGACCAAATTGTTTTGTTTTTATTCTCTAATTCTTTCGCCATATCAAGCAAAAGCTGTTCGTTTTTCTGATTGCTATTTTCCATATTGATTTTCTCCCCACTTAATAATTCATTTACACTGATGCAAAGAATATCACACAGTTCAAGCATTATCGAAGTATCGGGCATTGCCACGCCCCGTTCCCACTTGGATATTGCTTTATCGGTGATGCCCAGTTTTTCTGCCAACTGCATTTGTGTTAAGTTTGCCTTTTTTCTGCACTCGGCAATAAATCTTCCGATTTTAATTTGGTTCATAGACTACCTCCTTTCGCATTCAGTATAGACAATTAGGGGGAGAAAACACACCCACCATTGGTTTAGTGAGGAGAAGTAAACCTATGGTAGAGTGAAAATTGACCGTCAAATTCAAGTTTGTCGTTCAGTTGAATTATAACAGATGGATTCTCTATTTTCAATCACATCACACTGTACCGCATGTTTATGGAAAAATAGTCACTCCTGCTAAGGGATTGATAACCC
>JAZSNN010000039.1:0-42838 GCA_045536425.1 Oscillospiraceae bacterium | reverse complement strand
TTTTCTTTCATGGTTAGGACCTCCTTGATATATTTTTGTTGGGTTGGCGAACCTCAACTTCAAATATATCAAGGAGTTTTTATTATGTCCATAGCTAAAGCTCTCTTTCCCACTGGCAGAGCCAGTGGTTGCTCAACTAATGTAAAAACCGCGAGGAACTTCCTCGCGGTTTCAAGTTGTCTATTAGCTATTTTGCAAAGGTCGTATTCCTTGTCGAAATCCATTATGAATCCGCCGTCGATGTGGTCGAGGTGATGGCGGGTGCAGATGACTGTATCAACCAGGGTTTATCGGTATCGGCAGTGTTCGGGGGCGGTTTGCAACTCGGTTTACCGAATCGGAAAGATAGGGGTCGATAACTATCATGGTGGAGAGCGTTTTAATTATATACCCGCTCTGTCCCAAAAAGCGTATTATCATTGTACACTCTTGCCTCCGTCTACAAAGATATTCTGACCTGTGATATATCGTCCCTCGTCCGAGCAGAGCAAAGAAACGATACCCGCGCAGTCCTCGGGCTCTCCGAGGAAGCCGACGGGTATGGAGTCTGTAACCTTCTTTGCATAGTCGGGGTCGGAAAGGGCTTCGACGTTTCTATCGGTATAGATAACACCCGGAGCCACATTGTTGACGGTTATTCCGTATTTTGCAAGCTGTAGCGAAAGGGACTCTACCATATTTGTCTGTGCAGCCTTACTTGCAGAGTAGACAAGCATATCGGGATGGGGCTTTGCCTCCTGTACAGAGCCGATGGTGATGATTCTTCCCCATTGCTTTTCCTTCATTCTATCTGCTACCGCCTGACAGAGCATCATACTTGCAACAAAGTTGCAGGTGAGCTGCTCGTAGCACGCCTCTGTTGTAATCTCCTGCCAGGGTGTGCGGTACTGCAGAGAAGCGTTGAGAACAAGCACATCAACACCCTTTACCTTTTCAGCAAGTTTTTTGACCGCCTCAACGTCGCAAAGATTTGCCACGACAACCTCTGCCTGACCGCCGTTTTGAAGAATTATATCTTTTGTTTCCTCGGTTTTTTTGGAGTTGGAAGCGCCGTGGACGATAACCTTATAGCCATCCTTTGCAAGTCTTATCGCTATTGCTCTTCCAATTCCTCTCGAGGAGCCTGTGACAAGTGCAGTTTTCATCTTTATCACCTTTAAACTGTTAGTTCGAAATTATCTGTTTCGTTTTTATGAATACCAAAGCTCATCTCGCTGTTGTCGAGCTGTGCGGTATAGTCACCGTAGAAGCCTCTAAAGTCAAGGCAACCGTTTCCATCGGTAACAAGCTCGAGGTCGGTGTGCCATATCTCTGAGAAGAGCTTTTTGAGCATCAATGCGGATTTTTTGGGTGTGAGGTCCTTGTGGAAAAGACCGCCACGGCAGTTGTTCTCAACCCAGTTGGGATTTCCGGTATATGCGTGTCCGTCAACGGTGTTCCAATATACGATAGAGTCAACAGAGGGATGCGAGAACCACGCAGAATAGCGGATTTTTAACATCTCTGCCTGCAGTTCTTCGTCCTCCTCGGTGTCGCCAAACGTGGGAACGGTAACCTCTGTTATTTCGACGGGGAAACCGAACTGTGAAAGTAGGTCGAGTCCGGCAAGTATTCCGGCAGGGTTGTTGTTGCCAACACCATCTCTTACGGATTTTTCATACTCCGCTTCTGTTTTTGCACTGACACCTGTGAACTGGTGAGCCTGAATACCAATCTTGTCGAACTTCACTCCCTTGAGGAGAAGGTTTTCAATATAGAGCATAAACGCAGAACGCCAACCCGTGTGCGGACCGCTTGTTGCACCAATCTGCATAATGCTCGAACCTGCGTCGTTGATAACAAGGGTTTCGCCCTCAAGGTATTTGTGTCCGAGCTCGAATGCCCACTTTGTAATATCTCTATCGTTTGAGATGGCGGAACCCCAATGCTGAAAAAGCACCTCGTTGATAATCTCAAACTCCCACATCTTACCGCGGTAGCGCTCAGCAATCTCTTTGAAGCGAACTTCGTACCTTGCCATAAGCTCCTCGCGAGAGAGCTTTCTTGCCCACTCGGGAAGAACCATCTCGTATACCATACAATGAAGCTTGGGGAGGATTCCGCTTTCTTCACAGTACTCGACGCAGAGGTCGGGAGCAGGACGACGATAAATCTTCACGCTGTCTTTGTCGTAGCGCGGTTTTCCTTCCTCGGGCTCCAAGGTGTTCCAATAAAAAGGAACGGTTGCAAGGTTGAAATATTCCTTGAAGAAACGGCGGTATTCTTTGTTGTCCTCGTCGCTTTCAAACTCGTCGAGCATAAAAATATTCGCGCCATATTTGAAATCGTGGGTCTTCTGAGTGAGCTTGACCTTTTTGTTTGCAACGGGTTTTCCGTCACGGTCTACAAAGCGAAGCTTGCAGTCGCCCTTACGGTGTTTTTCGATTGATGCGGTTTCTCTTTCGTCTATTGCCTCTTTGTTGTCAAGATAAGCTTTCATATAAAGGTCATACTTTTCTTGAACGGTCATTTTTGTAGTCAGTGCCATCTTTCTTCCTCCTTAGAGAGCGGTTTGTGTATCGTTGGGGTCACCGTTGCGAGCAAGGTCATATTCCTTTGACCAATCGAGGTCGCGATATTCCTCGCCTCTGGGGTCGGTCTTGATCCACTCGAGGAGCATATCGAGCATCTCTTCAGACCATGTGTTTCTGTCGATCTGTGCGGTTGTGAACTTGCCCTGACCTATCATTTCAAGGCCGAAATCATCTTTGACGTGGGTCTTTGCGGCGCCTTCAACAACGTCTGCAACGAGGTGTGAAGGAATGAAGAGTACGCCGCCGCCTGCACCGAAAACAACGTCTCCGGGTAGGCAAACCGCACCACCAAAGTTTGTGATGTCATTCCAGTCTTTCATAACAAATTCACGGATAGGTGTGGGGTCGATGCCGCGGTAGTAGACCTGAACGTCGGGAACCTGCTTCATCTGCTCGACGTCACGAACGCCGCCCCAGATAACTGCACCACCTGTTTTGGTGTGCTTCTGCAGAGCTGTTGTGAGGTTTCCGCCAAGGAAGGTGCCCTTGTAAATCTTGTCGTACATATCGCAGACAACAACGTCGCGCTCATAGAGGTTGTCGATAACCCACTGATTGTAGTTGCCTTTTCTGCCATCTTCTGCTCCGCGAGCAAACTGAAGGTCGTGGAGGTCGGGACGTGTGGGGCAGTAGTTGCAGGTTACTGCACGACCGACGAGCTTTCTTCCGTCGCCGTGGAGAGTGTGCAGAGGTGCAAGACCTCCGCCCACAAACTGATGTTCATAGCCGAGAACGAAGATAGGTTTCCAAACCTCTTCAAGTGTCATCTTGTAAAGTGCGTCGAGGTATTTATCCTCAACCTTCGGTCTTCCGTCGGGAAGTCTCTCGCCTTTCCAAAGGGGAGTGAGCGCGATTATTCTTTCTCTATCGTTAAAATGCATATCAATCAGCTCCAGATTCTATCGTTTGAAAATTCCTTGTTCCACTCATCTGTAGGCTCGAAGTAGCCGGGGATGTTGGGGTTGATGTACTCTCTGAGTACCTCTTCGTTGAGGTCGTCAAAGCCAAGTCCGGGCTTCTCAGGAACCTTTATGAAGCCGTCCTTGAAGATGGGGTTGTCGATACCTGTAACCATATCTGCCCACCATTCAACGTCAACGGAATGGAACTCGAGCGCGAGAACATTGTGCATTGCAGCAGCTGTATGAACAGCAGCAAGGCAAGCAACGGGGCTCTCTGCCATATGTATAGCGGTTGCAACACCGTGCTCGTCAGCGATGTCGGCAATCTTCTTCATCTCAAGTGCACCGCCGCAGGTGAGGATGTCGGGATGGATTACAGAAACGCCACCCGCCTTGATAAGTGTTTCAAAGCCTTCCTTGAGGTAGATATCCTCTCCTGTACATATCGGAATAGTAGTGGAGTTCTTGAGTCTTACATACTGATCGGTATAGATCCAAGGAACCATATCCTCAATCCAAGCAAGGTTGTAGGGTTCCATTCTGCGAGCAAAGCGGATACAATCCTCAACGCAGATGTGGCCGAAATGGTCTATAGCAAGAGGAACTTCGTAACCGATAACCTCACGAACCTCTTTTACGTAGTTCTCAAGGAAATCAAGACCCTTTTCGGTAATATGAATACCGGTGTGGGGGTGAGCGGTTGTGACGATGGAATAACTCTTCTGGTGTCTAACCATATCTGCTGTTACAGAGCCACCCTGAACGTTTAGAATGTGAGAAGCGTATTTTTTCATATCCTCGATAAAGCCGAGAGGAGCATTGAGTGTGCCGGGCTCGTCGAGAAGAAGTCCGATACCGAGGTCCATCTTCAAAAATGTAAAGCCCATATCCATTCTCTTTTTAAGAGCAAGACCCATATCGTGTCCTGTGTGCTTTCCGTCAACGTCGGTGTCGCAGTATACGCGTACTTCGTCACGGAACTTACCGCCGAGAAGCTGGTATACAGGAACGCCGTATGCCTTTCCCGCGAGGTCCCAGAGTGCGATTTCGATTCCCGAAACACCGCCGCCCTGACGGGAAGGACCGCCGAATTGTTTTATCTTTCTGAAAATTTTGTCAACATTGCAGGGGTTCTCGCCGAGGATACGGCTCTTGAGCATAAGAGCGTAGGTCTTTGAAGAAGCGTCACGCACCTCGCCAAAGCCGGAGATGCCTTGGTTTGTGTCGATTCGAAGGATGGTGCAACGCTTGGGAGCGCCGTCGATGTCGACAAAACGCATATCGGTGATCCTGAGATCTGACGGATTGGAGCAGAAGTTCATAATATTGCCTCCATAGTTTTAAATTTCGATATTGCTTACACTTGAATTATAGCTCATTATATAACGAATAAAAACTCATTAACCAAAACAAAAGGTTGAAAAATCGAAACAATTATGATATCATTATCTTGAAAAGGCGGTGATTTTATTGATTTTCGAAAGAGACAACCTTTCCTTCAAGCTTTTGGATGTTATCGAGCTCAAGCAAGCTGACATCCATCTCTTCAACAGCGGACGAAACTTTGACGCGCTTTCCTTTAGATTTCGCGCCGATACAGAGATTAAAACCGAGAGCAAGAGTTTGCATCTTGAAGACAACTCGGTGGGCTTCTTCCCCGCGGGAGTCGATTATACCCGTGTATCTTCTGTGGACGAGTTTATCGTTATACACTTTAATTCTCTGGACTACTTTTCAAAAACAATAGCTTTCTTCTATCCTCCAAATCCCGATGAAATCGCTCCGCTTTTTCGCGAAATTCTAGATTGTTGGACAAAAAAAGAGAGCGGATATAAATACCGCTGCACCTCTCTTTTATATATGATTTTTGCAAAAATCCGCGAACAATACCCGACCCCCAGCCGTTATGACTCTCGCATTGAAAAAGGGGTTTTGTACATAAAAGAAAACTTTACAGACCCCGCTCTTTCGGTCACCGATGCGGCAGATGCCTCTAACATCAGCGAGGTGTATTTCAGAAAGCTTTTTAAAAAGCAGTTTGGCGTTTCGCCAAAAAGCTATATCATCGACGCGAGGATAAAATATGCGATAAACCTCATCGAAAGCGGTTATTACTCCCTTTCGGAGATTGCCGAGATGTGCGGTTTTGAGGACTACAAGTACTTTTCCTCGCAGTTTCACAGAATCAAGGGTGTCCCGCCCTCGAAATATTCCTACAACTACAACAAATAAGGCGGTGATTTTATGGCTCTTTTCAAGCAAAACGAAGAGTTGACTACGGTTTTTGAGCCGCTTGTCAAGAAGAACGAATTTATCGGGGCAAGGCTCGGTTGTGACAGCCTCGTTTTATATGCCGATGCGAAAAAGCTCCTTCCAAAGCCTATTTGGGACGGGCACGAGGCGCATCTCGCCTGTTATGACAAGGCATGGGAGATTGCGTTTTCAAATCTCTGTAAACCAACCGAAAATTCGGGCTTTGTATCCAGTTTTATCGACACTGCCTTCAACGGCTGTCTTTTTATGTGGGATTCGGCTTTTATTTTCATGTTTGCAAAGTATGCCGACAGAATCTTCAAGTTCCAAAAGACGCTCGACAACCTCTATTCCCATCAGCACAACGACGGATTTATCTGCCGTGAAATCGAAGAAGCAACCGGCTGTGACCGTTTTACAAAGCACGACCCGTCCTCGACGGGCCCAAATCTTCTCGCGTGGAGCGAGTGGGAGTATTATCTAAACTTCTCCGACAAGAAAAGGCTCGAAAAGGTGTTCTATCCGCTTGTGGCTTACCACAGATGGCTGAGAAAAAACCGCACCTGGCGCGACGGAACATATTTCTCGTCGGGTTGGGGCTGTGGTATGGACAATCTGCCTCGACTCGAGCCCGAGTATCACCGCTGTTTCGAGCACGGACATATGGTGTGGCTTGACGCGTGTATGCAGATGCTTTTGAACTGTAAGCTCCTTATAAATATGGCGCGCGAGCTGTCGCTCGAGGAATTTATCCCCGAGTTTGAAAAAGAAAGAGCGCATCTTGAATCGGTCATCAACGACACCCTCTGGGACGAGAAGGACGGCTTTTATTACGACAGATACAAGGACGGCAGACTAAACGGTGTGCGTCACGTTGGCGCGTTTTGGGCGCTGATTGCAGGATGTGCCACCGCCGAAAGAGCCAAAAGGATGATAGCGCGTCTTGTCGACGAAAAGGAGTTTAACACTCCGTTTCCCATCCCCGCTCTCACGAAAAGCCATCCCGATTTTTCTGACGATGGCGGTTATTGGCGCGGTGGTGTTTGGGCGCCTACGACCTATATGGTGTTAAAAGGGCTCGACAACTACGGGCATATGACACTTTCTCACGAAATTGCGAAAAAGCATCTGGATGCGGTGGTTGAGGTTTTTGAGCGCGAGGACACCCTTTTTGAAAACTACGCGCCCGAAAAGTTTGACGGTAAATTCCGCGAGGGAAATCCCGCAAAGCGCGATTTTGTTGGATGGGCGGGACTTTCTCCCATTGCGATTCTCTTTGAGCACGTGTTTGGCATAAAGCCGTTTGCGAGCGAGAACAAAATCGTGTGGAACATCGAACTTTTGGAGCGTCACGGTGTTGAAAGATACCCCTTTGGCGCAGACGGTGAGCTCACGCTCATTTGTGAGGCGAGAAAAGACAAATCACAAGAACCGAAAATCGTGGTAAAATCAAACGTCCCTGTAGAAATCGAAATCCTGTGGGACGGAAAATCAAAGACCGTGAGGATATGAAAAAAGCGCGAACCGAGAAAATCGGTTCGCGCTTTTGAATTTATTTAGCCGAGAAATTCCATCGACATATCATCAATGATGAACTGCTTATGGTCGCCGTCTGCATAGCCGACGTAGAAGTAGAGTGTCAAGAGGTCATCAACGTTTGAATTGAAGGTATAGGTGTATTCCATCTTCTGCCACTCGGTTGTGGGTCTTATCTTTACGCTCTTTCCGTTGGGCGAGTAGTAGGGTGTAACACCCATCTCGATGATAGAGCTGTCAGAGTTTTCCTTGGTCTTCTTGACCCAGCAGGTGAGTTTGTACTGTCCCTTACCATAGCGACGAACAACGTTTATGATATCCTGATAGATACCGTTTTCAGAACCGGGGTCGTAGCTCTCTTCGGGATTTACATAGGTTCTCATAGCATATTTTCCGCTATGTGCATCGGTGGAGAGATACATAGGTGTGAACCATCTTGTGATCCAGTCGGTAGTCATTCCCTGTTCCATATCACCGTTTCTGAGGAGGTTTCCTGTTCTCTTGATGTTATCTACGGTAACGCGCTTGTCGGCAGCACTATAGGTTGCATTGGTGCCGAGAACAGTCTTGAAGAAGTCGAGCGGTATGCAAACGCTATCGCGCTTGAGAACAACGGGTGCGGAGAGGGTGAGTTTTTTACCCTTCGCGGTAACGTCCTTGGAGCCTACGTTAAGCTCATATTTCTCGTCCTTATACTCAAAGGTGAGCTTGCTGCCATCAAACTTGAAGTTTGTGTAATCGAGTGCTGTGAGCACTTCCTTTGCAGAAACGTACTGTGTGGAGTTTTCGGTGAATGTCTCCAAAGCAGAGTTTACCTTGAGGTCTTTGATATAGAGAGTTTCTGCGGTGTATTTAGCCGATTTTACGTTGTCTACTCCAACCTTTGCAGCCTTCTTATCGTTTGCATCGGTTATTGTTGCCTTATATGTCTTCGAGCTTGCTTCGCTGAGGGTTGTATTCTTGTCAATCTTTTTGCCGTTTACCCAAACGTTATCAAAGGTAACCTCAAGTCCGGAGTTTCCGTTTGTGGATATGATTTGGGTTGTCGCCTTGGGACCGTTGATGCTTACGTTCTTGAGAACGTATTTTCTTGTTGTGTCCTTACCGGGTGCGAAGTCGAAGAGCGAACCGCAGGAGTCGATGTCCTCGGCGAAGATGTTCTCCATTGTGGTTACAGCGTCGCCGCCGTTGTTGATTATCTTTACAAGTCTTCCGCAACGGAAAACGTCAATATTCTTGAAGAGTATGCCGTCGCCTGTTACGGTAGGTGTGAACACGCCGTAGTCAGAGCCGATAATACAGTTTTCAACGAGATTGTTTACGCAGTTGCCGCCGACAACGAAGATATCGTCGGATATGTGCCAGAAGCAGTCATATACGTGGATGTTGGTGTTCTTTGCCCACCAAGAAAGTCCGTCGGTGGAAATCTGGTTGGAAAGCACCTTTACGTCGTGGATGGTAACGTCGGTGCAAGAGGTCATTGTGATATTGAAGGTGTGTGCGTCGACGATCTTGATACCGCTGATATCGACACGAGCCGAATCCTGTATCTCGATCATATAGTTTACCTTGTTGAGCTTCGTACGGTTGGGGCTGGACTCGAGGAGTGTTCCGCGTCCTCCAATCGTTACGTCCCTACCGACAACCTTTACTCTCGCCTTTACAACCGCACCGGGAGCGAGGTAGAGCGACTCGTTGCTCTGAAGAATGATCTCGCCGCCCTCGATCTCGTGGTAGCCGGGGTCGAAGTAGTAGGTGGACTCAAGCGCACGGTTGGGAATGTCGTCCTCATACTCGGGCTCCTCGGCAAAGATTGCAAGGAGTGTATCTCTATCGTCGTTGAGTTTTACCATTGTGGTCTGAGGCTCATTGATGGTATAGGTGATAACATTATTCTTTACGGTAAAGTCGATTCCCTTGGAGGAAGGCATTACCGAAACCTTGTCAAAGCTGATGTTCGCTGTAACCTCGATGGTTACGGGGCCTCCGGAGAAGGCAAACTCAGCATATCTTCTGTGAAGGTCTCCGTCTACGATGGTAGAGGTAAAGTAGTTGGAACCGATAGTGCGGTTGTATACAGGTATCTCGATAGTCTTGTTGCCCTGTGTTACCTTTACGTAGTAGTCGTAGTCACGGGGAATAGCCTCTTCGGGATATTCGGGATATTCAATAAGCTGTGTCTGCGCGAGGAATTCTTCTCTTGTCTGGTATTTTGCTGTGTGCTCAAAGTCCTCGGGAATTTCGATGGTGTCCTTTTTCTCGAGATCGGTGTCAAGCCATGTGCAGTTGAAGAACTGCTCCATAAAGAACGCATATGCCTTTTCAAGCGCCTTGTCGCTTCCGCCTGTGATAACGAGATCCTTTCCGTCGTGGGAAACCTTCCACTCGTTCTCAGCAAGTCCTTCGTTCGCGCCACGAGCAGAGCCAATGAGAATCTCGTAGGTGTTTTTCTCCTTACTGTCGCTCATAAGCTTTGCGTCTGCACCGGATATCTTTGAAATTCTATCTTTGATGTCAACAGCAACGTCTGTTTCGTAGTCGGTACCGTTTTTATTGCGAACGACAACGTACTGTGTTTCACCGTTAGCAACAAAGGCTGTCTTTTCACCGGAAAAGCTAACCTCTCCCTCTGATACCGTTGTGTCGGTCGAAGGTGTTGATGTTTCGGTTGTGTCTCCTCCGCAAGCGGCGAGGGAAAAGAGCATTACCGCCACTAAAAGCATTGACAAAAGTCTTACTTTTTTCATAGTTTCCTCCATAATTTTGTTTTGTAGATAGTCATATTTTTAAGTATAAATTTTTTTCCATTCTATGTCAAGCGGGTTGCGGCATTTGTTAAAATTTAGTCACAAAATCGAAAAAACAGCGGTCAAAAACCGCTGTTTTTATTAGTCTATCAGCTTTGCTTTTTTCAGGGCAAATACTACGGTGGGGACGAGCACTATCTGCAATATAAGTCCGGGTATTGCGTCAAAAACTGCTCCCGCAAGATACATCTCAAGTGTGTATGCTCCGCCTGCCGCTGTCACGAGCGCCCATTTTGCGATTCCCGAGATTATTCTTCCCGAAACCATTGCCGAAAGAAGCGCGATGAGCGTTCTGCCCTTTTTGTCCGCGAGTTTCAGATACACAAGACCTATCACAAGCCCGTAGGTCGCAAGCTCTAACATCATTGCGGGAGCGTCGGGAAAGATTTTCGGCATCGAAAACAGAAGCGAGCGAAGAATTGGGAGCACCGCTCCGACCATCACACCGTATTTATATCCGCAGATGATTCCGCACAAAAGCACCGGCAGATGCATTGGCAAAAGCATCTTTCCGATTTCTTTTATCTGCATCGTCACAAACGGAAGCACCAATCCAAGCGCCAAAAAAAGCGCCGCTAACGCAAGGTTTTTTATCTCTTTTTTGTTCATTGTCTTTTACCTATCTCGAATCAGGACATTATTCTTTCAAGTCGTGAAAAGCGAGGCTTGAAGTCAAAATTTTTGTCAAGAAGCCTTGAAAACGCGGCTATCATTATGCCGTTTACAAACGCGCAGATGACCGTTCCAATGCCTACTCCATAGAGAGCGCCAAAAGCTATCAGCGACACCGCCACCGCAAGAGCACAGCTACTTATATCGTAGACGATCTTGACGCGGTTTATATCGAGCGAAAAACGTGCTGAAACCTCTTTTACAAAAAGCTCGTAGACCTCGGGCTTTATATATGTATGGAACATCATCGATACACCAAACGAGCAGAGGACTATTCCCAAAACGTAGAGCGCTATCCTGACCCAAACGGAATCGGTGGGGATGAAGGACACGGGAATCATCATCAAATCCAGCAGGTAGCCGTACAGCACCGCGGTGACAAAGGAAAAGAGATAGGAAAATCTGAATCCGCCTATCACAAGGCACATAACTATCAAGAGAAGTCCCTGAAACATATAGGTCGCTGTGCCAAAGGTGACAAACGGCAGGATTGGGGAAAGAATGAGGTGCAAAAGATAGGCAGGGGCAACCACCATCGAAAGTCCCAAGTCCGCCTTTTCGGTGAAAGCGGTAGCGAGTGCCACCGCCATCATTCCGACAACGTATGCCCATTCTTTATAAAAAATCTTCTTCATCATTTTGCCTCCAGCCAGTTTTTACCACAGCTTGTATCGGCTTTCAGTCTAACGTTCAGGCTGACGGCATTTTCCATCTCTTCGGCTAGGAGTTTTTGAACCTGCTCACGCTCGTTTTCAAGGGTTTCGATAATCAGTTCGTCGTGCACCTGCATTATGAGCTTTGATTTGAGTCCGTCGTTTTTGAGGCGGTCGTAGACGCGCACCATCGCGATTTTGATGATATCGGCAGCGGTACCCTGAATCGGCATATTCATCGCGATTCGCTCGCCTGCCGCGACTATCATTCTGTTAGAGGAACGAAGCTCGGGCATATATCGGCGTCTGCCAAACATCGTGCTGACAAAGCCCTTTTCCTTGCCCTCTTCAACTGTGGTCTTCATATAGCGGTCGACTCCGCTGAAGTTTTCGAGGTAGCTCTTTATATAGCTGTCGGCTTCCTTTACCGAAACGCCGATGTCCTTTGAAAGCGAAAATGCGCCAATTCCATAGACGATGCCAAAGTTTACCGCCTTTGCGCGACTTCTCATCTGCGGTGTGACGAAATCGAGCGGCACTCCAAACACCTGTGCCGCTGTCGCGGTGTGGATGTCCACTCCGTTTGCAAAGGCATCGAGCATATGTCTGTCGTTTGCGACGTGGGCGAGTACCCTCAGCTCAATCTGCGAGTAGTCGGCATCGACGAGCACCTTTCCCTCTTGTGCAAGGAAGAACTCGCGAAGCCTGCTTCCCTCCTGCGTTCTCACGGGGATATTTTGGAGATTTGGCTCGAGAGAGCTTATTCTGCCCGTTCTCGTTTCGGTCTGGTTGAAGGTGGTGTGGATTCTGCCGTCCTCGGCAATAGCCTTCAAAAGTCCCTCGACATAGGTGGAGTTGAGCTTTGAAAGCTTGCGGTATTCGAGTATCAAGTCCACAGCAGGATGGTATCCGCGAAGCTTTTCGAGCACCTCGGCATTTGTGGAGTAGCCCGATTTTGTTTTCTTCGCATGGGGGAGTCCGAGTTTTACAAAGAGTATATCTCCGAGCTGTTTCGGGGAGTTTAGATTGAAGGTTTCGCCACAGATTTCGAAGATTTCTTTCTGTATTTTTTCAATTCTTTTCGAGAGTTCTTCTCCGAAATTTATAAGTCCCTCGCGGTCTATCAAAAAGCCACAAAGCTCCATATCCGACAGAACCTCGGAAAGCGGAATTTCCACCTCATCGAGCAGCTTTTTCTGTCCGTTTTTGTCAATTTCTGCTGATAGTGAATTATACAAAGACGGCAGTACAAGCGAGTTTTTAACATTTTCAACAGAGTTTTCAACAACGTCGCCCACAAGCTTTGTCTTGGTTGTGGGGAATTTCAGCATTGTTTTTTTGAGCGAATAATCCGTTTCCGACGGGTCACAAATGTAGCACGAAAGGAGTATGTCAAACTCGGGTCGGGGGATTTTTATTCCATTTTTGAGTGTGAATTTATACAGCTTTTTGCAGTCGGAGGTGATGAGCTTTGACTGTAAACCTGTAAAAACTTTTTGTATAATTCCGAGAAAATCGGGGTTGCTTTTTTCGATATACCACACCTTTTCCTCGCCGATGAAGATGACGCACTCTGGAGTTTCCCCGTCATACTCAACGTGCACAAAAAGCTCTTTCTCCGCGCGGGGCTCTGCGGGGTTTGAGAGTTCCTTTGCGGTGTACTCTTTTGTTTCAGAAGCGGCTTGTGATGTGGGTTCTTCTGCTTCGTCCATAGCGTCCCAGAGGTTTAGTTTCTGAATCATTGTGGGCATTTCGAGCTTCATAAAAGTCTTGTATGCTGCGGGACGATTTATCGGCTTTCTGCGGTAGTTTACGGGGTCGGAGTCGAAATCAACGTCCTTTTTTATGGTGACGAGATATTTGCTCATAAAGGCGGAGTCTTTTCCCGCCTCGAGCTTATTTTTCACAGACTGCGTCGCCTCGATTTCGTCGAGGTGGTCGTAGATATATTCAATATTGCCATACTTTGAGATGAGGGCGCAGGCGGTCTTTTCACCGATACCCGCAACACCGGGGACGTTATCGGAGGAGTCGCCCATCAGCGCTTTTATATCAATGAGTCCTATCGGGTCGGTGCAGTATTTCTCGCGGAAGGTGTCGGGGGTGAAGGCGGTGGAGCTTGTCCTACCCGCAAAGGTCGCAGTGAGGCGCACGGTGACGTTATCGTTTACGAGCTGTAAGCTATCTTTATCGCCTGTCGCAATTACGCACTCATAGCCCTTGTCGGCGCAGGTCTGGGAAAAGGTGCCGATGAGGTCGTCTGCCTCAAACCCGCTCTTTTCTGCCAAGGTGTAGCCGAGGTCGACAAGAAGCTCCTTTAAAATCGGCAGCTGCATCGCAAGCTCGGGGGGCATTCCCTTTCTCGTTGCTTTATATTCGCTGTAATATTTGTGGCGGAATGTCGGGGCTTTTACGTCGAAGGTGATAGCCGTAGCGTCGGGCTTCACCTCGTCGGAGATGGAAAAAAGTATGTTCAAAAATCCGTAGATGGCATTGGTAAAGATACCCTCCGAGGTGGAGAGCAGTTTAATTCCATAGAATGCTCTGTTGAAGACGCTGTTTCCGTCGATTACAAGAAATTTCATACATTCACCTTTTCACGTTTGATGTTACTATTGTACCACATTTTTGGGAAATTTTGTATAGGTTTCAAAAAACTCGTCCACACTTTCTTTGACGTAAGGAGTGTGTGATATGAAAAAATTTGAAATTGCGATGATTTTGGGATTTGTTTTGTCTATTGCCTTGACCTCGACCTTTTCTTTTGCTTCGGATTGCTCGGCGGTGAGAGATGAGGTATTGCGATTACATATACTCGCAAACTCCGACAGCGAGGCTGACCAAGAGCTGAAGCTTAAGGTGCGCGACAGGGTGCTCAGTGAAACGGGGGAGCTTTTTTCGGGCGCGGAGAGTCTTGAAAAGGCACAGACACTTGCAAGGGAAAATCTGCAAAAGATAGAGGCTGTGGCAAGGGACGAAATTTCAAAAAGCGGGTTTGACTATGACGTGACCGCCTCGCTTTGCAGAATGTATTTTGAAACTCGGCACTATGACGACTATACCCTCCCCGCAGGAATGTATGACGCGGTGCGGGTGGAGATTGGAAAAGCAGAAGGCAAAAACTGGTGGTGTGTGATGTTTCCGCCAATCTGTCTTGCGTCTGCTATGGACGAAGGGGAACTCGAACAGGTTCTCTCCGAAAAAGGCGAGGACGTCATAACGGGCACCCAAAAATATAAGGTGAAGTTTTATATTGTAGAGCTTTTTGAACGGTGGTTTAGCAGATGACAAACCTTTGAAAAAGCAGAATAACAGAAATAAAGCGCAAACGGCACAACCTTATCGGTTGCGCCGTTGTTTTTTTAGAACTGGGGTTCTTTCATATCTTTGTTTACTGTGATATTCATTGGGGTGAGCTCGGCGCCCTTGGGCATCAGCTTTGCCATAACGACAAATCTCTGCTGGTCCTTTCTTCTGCCTGCGGCGAGAGCCTCTTTGTTATAAACTCTGGTACAGGTCGAGAGGGTCAAAATCTTATCATTTTCGGTGACGGTCACGCCAAAGTCGAACATACTTCTGTCCATTGCCTCGTCTGTAAACGCCACAAGGCTTTCGGGGGTTTCGTTGATATAGTAGAAGTCCTTTGAGCCCGCATAGGAATCGGGCACCTCAACGTAGAACACTGCAAAAATCTGCCAGTACATCTCTTCCTCAAGGGTGGAGAAGCTGATGTAGGGGTTGGATCTCGCGAAGTTTATATAGTCGTATGCCGCGAGCTGTGAGAAGTGCTTATCGCTAGGTCTGCCAAGCTGTATAGGACGCTTGTAGTTAGTCCAGTTGTGACCGTAGATGATGGTGTTTTTGGAAAGCTGGTCGCGGGTGCCGAAGGTGTTCCAAGCATCTGCCCAGATTGCATCTCCGTCCTTGTTGTACTTCTTGTCGTAGTCGAGGGTCATATACTCGCCCGAGAAGTTTTCCTGTACTACGCCGTAGTCGATATTCGTGTTGGGAATCTTTATCCAGCCGATTGTATCCTTGTTTCTCTTGTAGAGCGCCTGCATCTTTGAGGTGTCAATCTTTGCAACGCTTATCGTTCCGTCATAGGTCGGCTCGTTGTTCTTCGAGGAGGTCTCCTTTGAAGAGGTCTCTTTTGAAGATGTTTCCTTTGAGGAAGTCACTTTCGACGAGGTTTCCTTTGAGAAAGTCTCTTTTGAGCTTTCCTCGCTTGAGGTTTCGGAGCTATCTTCGCTCGAGGTATCTACAGAGCTGTCCTCGCTGGAGGAGTCGGTCATCGAAAGCTCTGTGTGAGAGGTTGTGTTTGTGGGTTTGTTTTCGCCTCCCGCAAAAGCCATAGCCAACACTATCGCAATAACGGTCAGTCCCGATGCTATGAGCACCGCAAGATGTTTTATCTTCATATAATCACCTTTCGTTTTTAAATCAATGTAACAATTATACCATCATTTTTTATAAATGTGAAGTGCTAAATTTTGCTTGATAAAATCCCCAAAATCTAGTACAATATATTTATATATTACAAAAGGCGGGATATTATGGCTGAGACAAACAAAAGAAAGCGCCCTGCGGCAGCAATACTCGGATTTCTTATCATTGTTTTCACGGTGATAGGTATAGTCACGACCATCGTCGGTGCGGTGAACGTTGTAAAGGGTTGGTTTGATACCTCCGACGATTATATCAAATATGAACGCGCAATATATCCTGTCGTTATGTTCGACCCCGTTCCGTTTTCGGACATTAGGGCGGCTGACAGCACAATGCTTTTGCAGTCTTCGATGTGGGCGGTGCTTCTAAACGAGGATACCGACAAATACGCCACTGATGACATCGGCTTTATGCTCATCCCCTCCATCGACCTCGACGTTTGGTGCAAAAAGATGTTTGGCGATGCGGTGACTCTGTCCCACGCCACCATTGACAGCGATATGACAAGCTTTTACTATGACGAGGTTGCAAAGATGTACCACGTCCCTGCAAACGCGCAGGTTATCCACTACACTCCAAAGGTGCGCGAGGTCGTCAAAAACGGCAGTCAGCTTGTTTTGACCGTCGATTACCTCTCGCCTATGAGCATTGCATCGGATATCTTCAAGCAGGACGAAGAGCCGATTCCCGACAAAACAATGTATTATATCCTCGAGAAAACCGATTCGGGCAACGTTATCACAGCGGTCAAGTTCTCTCCCGATGACGTAAACGAAGTGGTTTCTGAGGATGTTTCGAGCGAGGTTTCCAGCGAAGTTTCGAGCGAAGAGGTTTCCAGCAGTGAGGTTTCGGGAGAGGAGACCTCTTCGACAAACGAGTCGCAGGGCGAAAGTTCCTCTGACTCCAGCGAGGAATAGTAGATGGCAGAGCTTGTAAAGGATATGAAGTGTGCCTCGTGCGGTGGTGTGTTGGAGTTTGACCCCGCTGTTCAACAGCTGAGATGCACCTCCTGCAAAGAGATTACCGTCTTTGACAAAACGGGAAAGGTCGAGGAAAACGAGCTTTCTCACTACACCGACCGCGAAAAGCTGTCTGAGGTGTGGGAACACACGGTAACCGTCAACTGCAAAAACTGCGGCGGACAGTTTGTGATAAACGCAGACGAGGTTTCGGGCAGATGTGTCTACTGCGGGTCAACAAGGACCGCAAATCTAGAGGATTTTCCGTCGCTTGTTCCCGATGGTGTGGTACCCTTTAAAATCGACCGCGAAAAAGCGGGTGACATCCTCAAAAAATGGGCAAAAAAGCGCTTTTGGGCACCGAGGGATTTCAAGAAAAAATTACAGGAGCTTTCCCTAAAGGGAATCTACCTGCCGTTTTATACATACGACAGCGACACCTTTTCTACCTATACGGCACAGGCGGGTGACTATTATTACGTCACCGTACCGCACACCGTCCACCAAAACGGCAAGACAAAAACCGTTATGCGTCAGGAAAGGCGAACCCGTTGGCGTCACGTTTCGGGACATTTTGGAAAGTTCTATGACGACGTGTGGTTACCCGCATTCCCCGATGAAAAAAACGGCGTTGTGGTGCGCGAGGACTACTCAAAGGACGCTGTAAAGCCGTTCTCCCCCGAATATCTTTCGGGGTATTCCGCGCAGATGTACACAAAGCCAGTGTTAGACGGATTTTCCGATGCGAAAAGCGAGATAAAAGAGCGCATTCGCGGTGAAATCATCCGCAAGATAAATGCCGACGAGGTCGCGGCACTCAACGTTGACACCTCGTTTGAAAATAACACCTTCAAGTTTGTTTTCGCGGCAATGTGGCTGTACAGCTATCAGTACAAGGGCAAGGTCTTCTCTGTGGCAGTTTCGGGGCTCACGGGAAAGGTCAAGGGAAAATCCCCCGTCAGCGTATTAAAGGTGCTTGTCGCCATATTGTTGGCTGTTTTGTTGTTAGTTGGAGTCTGGTTTTTCATTAACAATTGCTGAGAAATCGGGCAGAAAGGATTTGAAATTAGTTGGGTAAAAGTTTGAAGTTCTGTTGTCCGTGCCTTTTCGGTCTTGAGAGTGTTCTTTCGGCTGAGATAAAGGCGATTGGCGGCGAAAATGTCGTTGCAGACAACGGAAAGGTTAGTTTTTTTGGTGACGAGTCGATGATCGCAAAGGCAAATCTGTGGCTGAGAACCGCTGAGCGCGTTTTGCTTGTTATGGGCGAGTTTCAGGCGCGTAGCTTCGAGGCGCTTTTTGAGGGCGTGCGCGCTATCGATTTTTCGAAATATATAAAATCCGACTACGCGTTTACGGTTACGGGATGGTCCTTAAACTCCGACCTTGCGAGCGTGCCCGCGTGTCAGAGTATCATAAAAAAAGCGGTAGTAAAAAGTCTTTCCGACGTGTACAACATCAGTTGGTTTGAGGAGAGCGGCCCGCTTGTACAGATTAGGTTTTCGATTATGAAGAACGCGGTGTCTATCTGTCTTGACACGAGCGGAACACCGCTTCACAAGCGCGGATACCGCGCACAGTCAAACGACGCACCGATAAAGGAAACTCTCGCTGCGGGCATCGTTTCACTCGCGCGTCTGTATGACGATTCCAACGTCTACGACCCGTTCTGTGGCTCGGGAACGCTTGTTATCGAGGCGGCGCTGAAGGCGCTGAATATTGCTCCCGGAATAAACCGTCATTTTGCCTTTGAAAAATGGCTCGACGGTGGCTCGGCACTTCTCACAAGTGAGCGCAAAAAAGCAGTAGCCGAGGTAAAGCGCGATGCAGAGTTTCGGGCTTTTGCCTTTGATATCGACCCCGACTGTGTCAAGCTCACGATGGAAAACGCGAGAAAAGCGGGTGTCGCTTCCAAGATAAAGGCTGAGGTCCGCGACGTGAAGGATTTTCACATCCCCACCGAGCGCGGTGTGGTTATCACAAACCCGCCGTATGGCGAGAGACTTCTCGACATTCAAAAGGCAAACGAGCTCTATAAAATTATGGGCGAGGTTTTTGAAAAGAGAAACCGTCTGAGTTACTATGTTATCAGTCCGAGCGAGGAATTTGAACAGCATTTTGGTGCAAAGGCTGACCGAAAGCGCAAGCTCTATAACGGTATGATAAAGTGCGACTTGTTTATGTATTTCAGAAACCAGAAAAAAGAGGATTAGTATGATTACAAGAGAGTTCTTTGGCAGATTTGACGGACAAGACGTCGAGCTTTTTACCATAAAAAACAAAAGCGGAGCTTTTGTGGAGATTATCAGCTACGGCTGTGCTATCCGCTCTATCTGTGTCCCCGACCGCAAGGGTGCGCTCATCGACGTTTGTCTTGGCTATGACACTTTAGAGGAATATACCTCCTCCGACGGTTGTCTTGGCGCTGTAATCGGAAGACACGCCAACCGAATCGGCGAAGCAAAATTTACGCTAAACGGTGTGGAATACCCCCTCGCTGTAAACAACGGGCCGAACAATCTCCACGGCGGTGTCAATGGCTTTGACAAGCGCGTGTGGGATGCCGAAATCGTGGGCGAGAGCGTTGTTTTCTCCCGCGTTTCTGCCGATATGGAAGAGGGCTTCCCGGGAGAGATGAAAGTCACCGCGACCTATTCCTTCACCGACGAGAACGAGCTTGTGCTAAGTTACTGTGCGGTTTGCGACAAGGACACCGTCTGCGCGATGACAAACCACTGCTACTTCAACCTCGACGGTCACGATGCGGGTCTTGTATATGACACGCTTCTCAAAATCAATGCCGACGAGTTTACCGAAAACGACTCAAACTGTCTGCCCACGGGAAAGATTTTGTCTGTAAAGGGCACGCCGTTTGACTTCACCGAGGAAAAGGCTATCGGCAGGGACATCGAGGCAGATGACCAAAACCTCAAAAACGGCAAGGGCTATGACCATAACTTTATTTTAAAGGGTAAGGGAATGAAGCTCGCTGCTGTCGCATATTCTGAAAAGACGGGCATCGAGATGGTTACAAAAACCACACAGCCCGGTGTACAGCTCTATACCGCAAACTTTTTGTCCGAGAGAAAGGCAAAGGGCAAAAAGTGTTATGACGAGCGCTACGGCTTCTGCCTTGAAACACAGACCTTCCCCAACGGTATGGCGATACCCCATTTCCCAAAGCCCATCCTCAAAAAAGGCGAGGAGTATAACGAAACCGTTTGCTATAAATTCAATGTGAGATAAATTAACAGCCGACTTTTAAAGGTCGGCTGTTAACATAGGTGATATTATGATTACATATGAGCCACTGTACAAAACTATGAGGGAAAAGGGCGTTAGCACTTACAGGCTGATAAAGGATTTTGGCGTTAGCAGAAGCCTTTTGGACAGGTTAAAGCACAACAAACCAATCAGCACAGTCACGCTCAACGACCTATGCAACATTCTGGGTTGCAAGGTTGAGGATGTGATTTTGTTTATCAAGGATTAACCTTAAAGAAAGCGGGCGGCTAATAGCCGCCCCTACTTGTTTTTTATCCGATTTCGTTGTACAATTAGCTTGATGTGTCAGGGGAAACAGGTGAAAATCCTGTACGAGCCCGTCGCCGTGAGGTGCTTTTGTGCTTCTTTCTTGCTCGAATGCCGTAGTTCGAGGACAAGCCATTGGGGTTTCCCGAGAAGGCGAGAGAAGCGTGCCGAGTCGAAATACCCGCTCATCAAAGCCTTCGTTTTTTATGATTGCGAGCGCCAATCTCAGAAGGAAATTTATTTTTTAGGAGAATACAATATGACAACAACGAATTTTAGAAAATCGTTGTCGTGCATCCTTTGTATCGTGCTTATTACGGCTATGGCACTCTGTACAATCGGTTGTAACGATGACAAAACCTATGACACCATCACAGTTAGTGACGGTGCAGTTTTGGGCGAGGGTGCGGTAGAATTCCCGCTCGAGATTGTTGACGGCGAGGGAAAAGCTACCAACGTGACCGTAAAGACCGACAAGACTACCGTCGGCGAGGCACTTCTGGACTTAAAACTCATCGCAGGTGATGACGGCGATTTCGGTCTGTACATCAAAGAGGTAAACGGTATCGGCGCAGACTACGACAAGGACGGCAGCTATTGGGCGTTTTACATCGACGGCGAGTATGCGATGAGCGGTGTGGACACCACCAACATTGCCGAGGGCGCAAAGTACAGCTTGAGGATAGAGAAGTGAAACTGAAGCTCAGAGAAATAATAATCTTCGCTCTTTTGGGCGTGATTATGTTCATATCAAAGCTTGTGATGGACGCTCTGCCAAACATCCACCTGATAGGCGCGTTTACCATCGCGTTCACGGTGGTGTATCGCAGAAAGGCGCTATATCCCATCACAATTTTTGCAACGCTGACGCTTGTCTACGCAGGACCTTATATGTGGCCGTATTTCTACGTTTGGGCGGTCCTTTGGGGTGTCACAATGCTTCTGCCAAAGAAGATGCCCGACGCGGTAGCAGCGGTGGTGTATATCATCGTTTGCGGTTTGCACGGACTTTCGTTTGGTACACTCTACGCACCCGCACAGGCGCTGATGTTTGGACTCAATTTTGAGCAGACCCTCACGTGGATTTCGTTCGGCTTTTTTACCGCAGACATCCCCCATATGTGTGGCAATCTCCTCGCAGGAGTTTTGATTCTGCCGATAGTGAAGATTTTGAAAATTGCAGACAGGAGATAAAAAACTACGCCGACCTCTTTCGAGGTCGGCAGTTTTCTGCACTTTCCATAAAAATTTACATTTTTACAAAAGTATATTGTCAAAGACATATATAATGTGTTATGATGAAATTGTCAAACAGAAGAGTCGTCCCCTGATTGATTCGGTGAATATTAAAGGAGAGGTGCCAGATGAAAATTAACAACGGAAAAATTAAAGTTATAGTTGCGGTAATTGCCTTTACGGTGGTAGTTGTTACAGCGTGCTTGATTTGGCATTATTTTCACCCTACATACTATAAGTACAACGACCGCTTCGTAATCGGAAACGATATCTCGTCTATAGTTGAGAAATACGGTGAATTTGACAAGGTGTTTTACTCCGAAAGAGAAGAAACAAAGGGGAAAATCGCAAAAGCAGGGTATTTGATACGCGAAGAAAAGCTCTCTTTTGGAGGAACTGATCCGGCAGAATATTATATGATATACTTCAGTTTTGACGGAGAAGCTTTGAGCGTAAAAAGATGGCTTGACAATATTGGAGGATAGTTAATTTCCACGTCTTCTGCACAAGAATGCAGAAACATAAGGTTATTACAGTCCCGACAAAAGCTAAAAGCAGTTGGCGAATGCCAACCGCTTTCTTTATTTCTTTTTCACTTTATTGTTGGGTTTTTTCTTGACCGAGTAGCCGAAGGAGCCGATTTTTTTGCCGAGGGCGAAGTATTGGCCGTGGGCGTAGGCGGCGAGGGCGCATTTTTCGATATGGAATTTGCCCTTTTCGTCGATATACCTCTCGTCGATATTAACCGCAACGATATCCGCGATGAACATATCGTGGGTGCCGAGTTCGACGATATCGGTGACCTTGCACTCGATGCTCACGGGGCTTTCTGCTACCATCGGGCAATTTAGTTGTGAGGCTTTTTCACGGGTGAGCTTACAAGCCGAGAACTTATCGACCTCGCGACCGCTCTTTACTCCGCAGAAGTCGACCGAGCGGATGATATGCTGTGAGGGCAGGTTTATGACAAATTCCCCGCTATTCTTGATAAGGTCGTAGGAATAGCGCTGTTTTCTGACCGAGATATAGGTTTTTGCGGGGTCGGAGTTGATGATTCCCGTCCACGCGATTGTTATCAAATTGTCCTTCCCGCCGTGTGCGCAGGAAATCAGCGCGGGCGGAACAGGTGCGAGGAGTGTTCCCGCTTTCCAAGCTGTTTTTGCCATTTATATCACTTTCCTGTATAGAAATCGGTATAGGTTTCGAGCGCGTTCATATCAAGCTCCGCGCAGATGACGCTTCCCTTTTCGGAGTGGGACGCCGAGGCTATAATTCCGTCCATATTGGGAGTCATCTTGAAGGGTGCGGCGATGATGCCCTTGCCCTTATATTTGAGCCCTATCTCGTCACCGCCTATAAGGCAGGATTTTATACCAAAGGCATAGTAGTATTGAACGTTAGACTGCACGTCGCGCATTGCGGCAAGGGGCTCGTGGCTTTGTCTGAGCGCCTGCGGCGCGGCGATGATCTTCGCACCCGACTCGACAGAGTTTTTATAGCACTGCCACTCGAGCGCGTCGCCACCGTTTAAAATCGAAACGGCTCCGACGTATGTATTCATAACGCTGAGGTTATCCGACAGCACAAGCTCGGAGTCGTTGCACTCGTCGGACACGTACATCTTATCTTGATGGCCCGAAATTTTGCCGTTTCGGTCGATGAGATAGCTTCTCATTCTCAGTCCGCCGCTCTTATAGGTGAGACCCGCTCCGATGATGACGTACATTGAGTAGACCTCGGCAAAGCATCCTACTGCCGTGAGGGTTATTTCGTTTAAGAGGTCGAGTTTTTCTGCACCGAGGCTCTTTAGAAGGTCGTACGCCTCGAGGCGCTTTTTCTTGCCTTTTTTCAGTGCCTTTGAAAAGCCCGGAACAAGCGAGATCGCGTGGAGCTGAAAAAACTCGGGGAGCACCACGATCGCCGCCTGTTTTGCGGCCGCCTTTGAGAAATAGAGGTCGAGGTTTTTCAGATATTCTGTGAGGGTGTCGAAGATGCGGTATTCGCAGTTTATTGCCGCCGCGACGGGTTTTTCGAGGTCGGGCACAGCCTTTACGGAGTGCAAAGGGAGCTTGTCAAACACCCTTTCGATTCGCGGGGGGCTGTAAAAAGCCTTTGCAAGCTTTAGCCTAAGTCCATCTAGCATTTCAAGCCCTCCTACTTAGTTATTGTGACGCAGAACGGGAGTCTGTCGTCAAAGGTCGAGTCAAAGCCGTTGGGTCTATCGGGGTCGGGAGCACTCTTGCAAGGTGCGGTCACGCAGTGTCCTTGATTGGTGACGTTTACCACACTAAGTCCCGTCTGCTGTGATGCGCGCCAAGCGCCAAATAGGATTCTCTCCTTTGAAAAATCGACGTCGGGGATATACTGTACTGCGATTATCGCGTCGCAGTTTTCCTCTGCCGCGATATAGGTGAGCTCGGGGTCGTAGATATCAACATCCACCGTTATGAGCAGTTTTCCAAACGGGGTCTGGCTTGTGAAAAGCTTTACCGCTTCGGAATATGCGCCCGCAACCTCGGGGGTGAGGTGACACGCTCTTTGTATCAGCGAGGGTCTGCCCTGCGGGTTTATGAGGCAGACTGCAATATGCTCGTGAAGCGTAAACATCGGAGAGAGGGTATATACCCCGTGGTTGCTCGCAAAAGCCGCCGCTTTTTCGAGAAAGGTCTTTGCCTCCCATTCCTGCATATATCTTTTTTCAGGCGGGATTATAACAAGGTCGGTCGAGGGTTGTGGCTGGTCGTACAGATGGCAAACGCAGACGTTCATAGTACCGCTCCTTTGTGTTTGATGTTATACTACAATTCTACCATATATGCCACAAATTAGCAACAACAACTTGCTGTTTCACAAACAGAAAAAACGTCGGCTTTTTGCCGACGCTTTCTACTTTTAATTTTAGCAAACGCCCTGTGCGAGCATTGCATCTGCAACCTTGATAAAGCCTGCGATGTTTGCACCTGCTACGAGGTCATCACCGAGTCCGTAGTCGTTTGCAGCCTTGACGGAGTTATTGAAGATGTTCTTCATTATCATCTTGAGCTTCTCGTCAACCTCTTCTGCAGTCCAGCTGTAGCGCATAGAGTTCTGGCTCATCTCGAGACCGGAAACAGCAACACCACCTGCGTTAACTGCCTTGGAGGGAGCTACGATAACGCCGTTTGCCTTGAGGTATGCAACTGCCTCGTTTGTTGTGGGCATATTGGAAACCTCAACGTAGTATTTAACACCGTTGGCAACAATCTTCTCTGCCTCAGCCATTCCAACCTCGTTCTGAGTAGCGCAAGGCATTATTACGTCAACCTTTGTGCCCCAAGGCTTCTCGCCCTTGAAGAACTGTACGCCAAACTTATCAGCATAGTCCTCAACTCTGTTGCGGCAGGAAGCGCGCATCTCGAGCATAAAGTTTACCTTCTCGTCGGTGGAGATTCCGTCGGGATCGTATACGTATCCGTCGGGGCCGGAGATTGTTACAACCTTACCACCGAGCTCATTTATCTTCTTTACAGCACCCCAAGCAACGTTACCGAAACCAGAAACGGCAAAGGTCTTGCCCTTGATGTCGTCTTTAAAGTGCTTTAGCATTTCAACTGTGTAGTATACAGCGCCGTAGCCTGTTGCTTCGGGACGGATGAGAGAGCCGCCGTAGGGGATTCCCTTTCCTGTCAGAACGCCTGTGAACTCGTTTGCAAGGCGCTTGTACTGACCGAACATATAGCCAACTTCTCGAGCCCCTACGCCGATATCACCTGCGGGAACGTCTGTATCGGGACCGATGTACTTTACGAGCTCTGTCATAAAGCTCTGGCAGAAGCGCATAACCTCTGCGTCGGATTTGCCCTGCGGGTCGAAGTCAGAGCCACCCTTACCTCCGCCCATAGGCAGAGAGGTCAGAGAGTTCTTGAAGGTCTGCTCGAAACCGAGGAACTTGATGATTCCCTCATAAACAGAAGGATGGAAACGAAGACCTCCCTTGTAGGGGCCGATTGCGCTGTTGAACTGGATTCTAAAACCGCGGTTTACCTGTACAACACCGTTGTCGTCTACCCACGGAACACGGAATTTTATAATTCTTTCAGGCTCTACCATTCTTGCGAGAACACCGCTTGTTATGTACTCGGGACGAGCTTCGATAACAGGCTCGATAGACTCAAGAACTTCCTTTACGGTCTGATGGAATTCGGGTTCGTTAGGGTTTCTTTTTTCAACCTCTGCATACAGCTTGTTGAGATATTCATTCTTAAACATACAATTCACTCCTTGTGCCTTTACTAATTTCTACCATAATATCACAAAAACCCACAAAAAATCAATACTTTTATTTTGACATCGGTGAAGTTTTGTAGTAATATATTATATATATTTGCAAGTTTATACACGCTTCATATAATATTCACAAATATGTGGTAAAATTAGCCCATATTTCACGAAGGGGAAACGAAAAATGATTGAAGTAAAAGACCTCGTCAAGCGTTATGGCAACAAGTGTGCCGTTGATAACGTGTCCTTTACCGTCAGACGCGGTGAGATTCTCGGATTTCTCGGCCCGAACGGTGCGGGAAAGAGCACCACGATGAACATTATCACGGGTTATCTGTCCTCTACAGACGGTACCGTTACCATCGACGGAGTCGACGTTCTCGACGACCCTGTTGCAGCTAAAAAGAAGATAGGCTTTCTGCCCGAGCAACCGCCCTTGTATCTTGATATGACCGTAAAGGACTATCTCGATTTTGTGTGCGACCTAAAAAGCATTAAAGGCGACCGCAAAAAGCACGTTGGCGAAATCTGCAAGGTTGTTAAAATCGACAACGTGTATAACAGAATCATCAAAAACCTCTCGAAAGGTTACCGTCAGCGTGTAGGCATTGCTCAGGCTATGATAGGCAACCCCGAGGTGCTTATCCTCGACGAGCCTACCGTTGGTCTTGACCCGCATCAGATTATCGAAATCAGAAATCTGATAAAGGAGCTCGGCAAAAACCACACCGTTATCCTCTCCTCGCACATTCTGCCCGAGGTGCAGGCGGTTTGCGACCGAGTTATCGTTATCAACAAGGGCAAGCTCGTTGCCGACGATACCCCCGACAGACTTTCAAAGCAGCTTTCGAGCGACCACAGACTCGTTCTTCGAATCGACGGTCCCGAGAACGATACATACAACATCCTCTCGAAAATCGGCGGTGTCGCAAAGGTTGAAAAGCTCGGCGAAAAAGAGTCCGGCACCCGCGACTATATCGTCGAGGCTGAGAACGGGGTCGATATCCGCAGAGCGATATTTACACGTCTTGCCGACAGAGGATATCCCATACTTTCAATGCGTAGCAGCGAAATGACCCTCGAGGACATCTTCCTGCAGCTTACTTATGAGGGGGCGAAGAAATGAGTGCAGTGTTTAAAAGAGAGCTGAAGGCGTATTTCACCTCGCCTATCGGTTGGATATATCTTGCGGTTTTCTATTTCTTTGCGGGACTTTTCCTTTTCCTCGGTCCTGTGTTCTCCCTCACGCCCGATCTTTCCCCCGTATTTTCTTCGATGCAGACCATCGTTATGTTCCTTATCCCGATTCTCACAATGCGTCTTTTCAGCGAGGACAAACGACAGAAGACCGACCAACTTCTTTTGACCGCTCCCGTGGGGCTCACGGGCATCATCTTCGGAAAGCTTTTGGCGGCTTTTGCGGTTTTTACAATAGGCTTTTCTGCAACGCTCGTATACGCTCTTGTGCTCTCGGCTTTTGGCACTATCTCTTGGTCACTGTATTTTTCTAACCTTCTCGGTATGCTTCTTTTGGGACTTGCGCTCATCTCTATCGGCGCGTTTATCTCGTCCCTGACCGAAAATCAGGTGGTTGCCGCTATCGGCGGATTTGCCGTTATGCTTCTTTTGGTGTTTGTTGACACTCTGGCTTCGGTTGTCACAACGGGTTGGATCGCTTCGATCCTCTCAAACCTCTCGGTATACACAAGATACAGCGATTTCTCGTATGGCGTTATCAACTTTTCCGACATCATCTTCTTTTTGTCGGTTTCTGCAGTGTTCGTCTTTTTGACGGTGCGCGTCTTCGAGAAAAAGCGTTGGGGTTAATGGAGGTGCGATATGAAAAACATTTTTAACAAGCGAAAGCTGAAATTCGGCGGTCTTGCTACCGCATTTACCGTTATCTTTATCGCGCTTGTCGTTCTTCTCAACTGGTTTGTTACTGTTTTGGTTGAGAAAAACCCGCTTAGAATCGACGTCACCGACAAGGCGCTTTTCTCCTTCTCCGACGAAACAGTCGAGTATCTTTCAGAGCTCGAGCAGGATATAAAGATTTCTGTTCTTGCGACCGAGGACGAGTTCGTTGCATACGGCGACGAAACCTCTCAGCTCTATTATCAGTATGGTATCGACCTTCTCAGCTATATGCCCGCTGCAAACGAGGCGATAAAGCGCTATACTCAGTATTCCGATTATATCGAGGTTGAGTACATCGACATCCTTGCCGACCCCAACTTCTCAAAGAACTATCCAAACGAAAAACTCGCGCAGGGACAGATTATCGTTTCCTCCGAGGCTACGGGAAGATATAAAATCCTCACCGCGTTTGACCTTTTCTACATAAACACAAATGACTTTTCGGTTTGGCTCAATGCGGAGAAGACCTTGACCTCGGCTATTATGGTCACAGCTCTCGAGGAGCTTGTCAAGGTTCAGTACACCACAGGTCACAACGAGGTTTCTGCGGCGGGTCTTGTGAGTATGCTCGAGCAGAACGCGTATGAGACAAGTGAGATAAACCTTATGCAAGAGGACATTGCAGAGGACACCGACGTCATCGTTATGATGGGCCCTAAGGTTGACTTTACCGAAGAGGAGCTCAACAAAATCGACCTCTTCCTGCAAAACGACGGCAACTTTAACAAGCACGTGGTCTACTTTGCCGCCTTTGACCGCGCCGAGACACCCTTGCTCGATTCCTTCACTAAGGAATGGGGTATCCGGGTTTCCAATTCTACGGTTTACGAGACCGATCCCAACAAATACTACAACAGACTGCCCTTTATGAACATCCCGTCCTATTCCGACGAGGTGCTTACTGAAAAATATTCCGGTCTGTCCATCGGTTTGGTTACACCCTACAGCGTTCCCTTGTACACCGTCTTCGCTTCCGTTGACAACCGCTCTACCGAGGTTCTTCTCTCCTTTACCAATACTGCGGTTGGTATGCCTTTGGATGCGACAGAGGATTGGACCGTTGAGGATGCTACCGAGAAGGGCCCCTTTGATGCGGCTGTTATCGGAAAGCGCACAACATATTCGGGTCTTCTCGAAAAGACCTCTTCCGTTACCGTATTCGGTTCCTATACTATGGCTGACGCGGGCGCACTCTCGACAAGCCTCTATGCAAATGCCGAGTATCTTCTTGACGTTTTCAATATGGTTTCCGAAAACGAAATCAAGGTTAACATCCTTATAAAAGATCTCGGAATGGAAGCTCTTAATATGAACACAAGCGAACAAAACGCTATCGGCATTGTGTTTGCGGGTGTTGTTCCTGTTTGCGTTCTTGTTGCAGGTATCGTAATCTGGATTATCAGGAGAAACAAATAATGAAAAATCAGCTCAGATATATTCTAATTACCCTTGCGGTTGCCCTTGTCGTCGGACTTGGCGTTCTAGCAGCGGTGTTGTTTATCCCCGATGCTCCCGATGACACCGCAAGTACCATTCCCTCGCAAAAGGTTCTCCTCTACGAAAAGCCGTCTGCCGACCTTGAAAAGCTGACCGTTACAAATCAGTACGGAAGCTATGAGGTTACACAGAAGGAGAGTGGAAACTTCCATATTGCAGAGCTTGACAGCTACGTTGTCGACCAATCCTATATCGAGTCTCTCGTGAAGAGTTATACCTCCCTCAACGCGAAAAAGCTCATCGCAGAAAACCCCGAGGATATCTCGATATACGGCTTTGACGAGCCTGTTGCGACCGCAACGCTCGAATATCCCGACGAGACGATAACCGTTGTTATCGGAAGTGCAGAGCCCACCACAAAGGGCTACTACTGCAAGCTTGAGGGGTCCAACTCCGTCTACCTTCTGACAAGCGGTATCGGTGGCAGACTTCTTTCGGGCAAGCTCTCCTACGTCGACACGGTCATCACTCCGAGCTATGACACCAACAAAGGCTTTACCGTTGACAAGCTCGTTCTTTCGGGCTCGGTTCGCGATAAGGAAATTGTTATCGTCCCCACTCCCGACAGTGATGACGACACCTATTCCGAGATTTTCGGCTATGAGATAATCTCTCCCGCAAACGCTCCGTTTGATATTGTAAACGGAAGTGATTATCTGACCTCCTTCTTCGTTATTGCGGGTGACAGTGTCGTTGAACTCTCTCCCGACGAAGAAACTCTCAAAAAGTACGGCTTTGACAATCCCTATTCCGTTGCAGAAATCGAATCTTCTGCGGGTAACTTTACTGTTACCGTCGGCAAGAAGGACGGCGAGTATTGCTACGTTATGAACGACACTCAGGACGTTATCTATCGTTGTCTTGTAAGCTCTCTACAGTGGATTGACACGCAGTATCAGGACGTTGTTTCCTCGATGTTCCTCGTTCCGCACATCCATCTTGTCAGCAACGTCAGCATCGTCACACCCGACAGTGAATACAGCTTTGATATAAGCTACAACGAAGATAACGACACCATCTTCGTTAAGCACGGCGACAAATACGTCAACACCGAAAACTTCCAGAGTCTATATCAGGTGCTCGTTAGCTGCTATCTCGAAAACTACACCACCGACCGCAGCGAAGATGAGCCTTATATGACACTCACCTATACCTTCCGCGAGGGCGGCGAGGAGAAGCTTGAGCTTTACACAAGTCCCTCGGATTCCCGTCAGGCACTCATCAAGTACAACGGCAAATGGACCGATTTCTCGGTCAGAATGGTCTACGTTGACAAGGTTATCGCCGACTGCCAAAGACTTCTCAGAGGCGAAACCATCTCGACCACTTGGTAATCTTCACACAAAATTAAAAGAGAGAACAACTTTTGTTGTTCTCTCTTTTTTAATGCGATTTATAGGCTTATGCGATTACTTCAAGCTTCTTTACCTCTACAAGCGAGGTGTCAAAGGAAAGCTTTATGTCGGTTTTACCCGCATTGATCCAACACAATACGGTATCTGTTGATTCCTCGCCGCTTGTTCCGTTGAGAGCAAATGTGCCTTGTCTTCTGCCGTTTACATAAAGGTCAACGGGCATCTGTGTGAGCGAATCGGCGGGAGAGGTGTAGGTTATTCTGACTCCGCAGTTTATGCCAACCTCCATAACATAGCTTGTATCCACTTCGTTTGCGATATTCTCCGCTGCAAACACGATATTTGATGCAGACAAATCCATCTGCTGTCCGACAACGTCGCCCTCGAGGTAGTATCTGAAGTTTGGTGTCTTCATCAAAACACTGAGAATATTCTTCGCGTTTCTCTGAAGCTCGCTTCTGAGAAGGGTGCCGTTTTTGACCGCCTCGGCAATCTTTTTCGCAGGGTCACGCACATCCTTGTTTACCATAAACAGGTCGTTTTGGGAAGCAACCTGACCGATTCTGCTGTCGGATTTCTCGGCAATTGTAGGAAGTGCGGTGTTGGGCCACCAGTCTGTCATAACAAGTCCGTCAAAGCCCCAATCCTCGCGCAGTACGGTTGTAACAAGATGGCTGTTTGCCGAACAGAAATCACCGTTTAGGCGGTTGTACGCGGTCATAACCATTCTTGTGTGTCCGTCGCGAATTATCATCTCAAAGGGCTTTAGGTATATCTCGCGGAGCGCTCTCTTGCTGACGACCGAGTCCACTTTAACTCGGTTTTCCTCACGGTTGTTTGCCGCAAAGTGCTTGATTGTAGCGGAAACTCCCTCCTGGTCGAGTCCGCGGCACATTGCGCTTCCCATGATTCCTGTGAGGTAGGGGTCTTCGGAGAGATATTCAAAGTTTCTTCCGCAAAGCGGACTTCTGTGAACGTTGATTCCGGGGCCGAGAAGACCGTCGACTCTGAGCTTGAATAGCTCGATTGACATAAATTTATAGAGTGTTTCAACGAGTTTGGGGTTGAAGGTAGAAGCGAGCATTGTGCCTCCGGGGAAGCTTGTTGCCTGGGTGTCTCCTTCGATGCGGACTCCCGAAGGTCCGTCGCAAACAGCAGCTGCGGAGATTCCGAAATCTCTGAGAGGCTGTGTGAGTCCTCCAAACGCTCCTGCTGTACCGGCGCGTACCTTTGGACTGCACATACCCTCGCCCTGTGACAGACATCCGAGGTCATAGTCGGAAAGCTGCGCCACAAATTCATCGAGAGTGTTGTTGCCTTTATAGACGTCTTCAAGTTTGATTCCCTTGTCGCCTGTATAGGGTATCTCCTCGGGCTTTGCACCGACGTAGTTTTCTTTCAAACCTACCTTTTCCCAAGCGACTGTGCCGTTGTCATTTCTTATTCTCATAAACTCGCGGTTGGGGTTTAGTGTATCCTTACATTCGCAGACCACAACCTCCGCGTTGTTCTTATACTCGAACACGAGCTCGGAGCTACTGACGTCGGTACCGACGTAGATTTGATAGGTGCCTTCATCGAGGATGAAGCTCGAGCGTTCCTCGTCAAAGTATGCCATATCGGTGGTTTTGAAGGAGATTTTGAGTTCCTGTGTTTCTCCCGAGAGAAGCGGTTCGGTCTTCTTGAATGCAACGAGAGCTTTTGCGGGACGGTTTGTGCCGTTCTTGCCGTAGTAGACCTGAACGGTTTCCTTTCCAGCAAAACCGCCGATATTTCTCACGCAGAGAGATACCGTTATATTCTCCTCGTCTGCAAAGCACTTTATCCTCGAAACCGCAAAATCGGTGTAGCTCTTGCCGTAGCCGAAGGGGTACATCACCTTGTCCTTTGCAAAGGTTTCAAAATAGCGATAGCCGACAAAGATGTCGTCCTTATATACTATCTCCATAGGCTCGGTAAAGCCGTCTGTGGAAGGACAGTCGTTTATATCATAGGGAATGGTGTCGGCGAGCTTTCCGCTGGGAACAAGCTTTCCGCAGAGAATATCTGCGACCGCCTGTGCGCCGTCCTGTCCGCCCTGCCAAACGTAGAGCACGGAATTCACCTTATACTCGCGCACCCAGTTCATATCGATTATATTACCGACGTTGAGCACCACGCAGACCTTGTCAAAGCATTCGCTGACAAGCTTTAGGTTTTCGCGCTCGGTCTCGGAAAGATAGTAGCTTCCCTCTCCGACGTAGTTATCGCGCGATTCACCCGCGTTTCTCGCAATGATGAAAAGGGCTTTGTTGGATTTTTTTGCCGCGTTTTCAACGGTTTCGCGGGAGAGCGGCATCTCAACCTGTGACCAAGGGGGTCCGGGCCACGCGGGGCCGTTATCGTAGGGGTTTTCCTTGAGCCATTCTACGTATTCCTCGCGAAGCTCGCGATTTAATTCGATGTCGCTGTTATTATTGAGGCAGTCGAATATGGTCAGGGTATAGGGCTTGTTTACAAAACCGCCCGAGCCTGTTCCGCTGTGGTTATAGTGCGACTGCATTCTGCCGAAAACAGCAATTTTATCACCTGACCTGAAGGGCAGGGTTCCGTCATTTTCCAAAAGTACCGAGCCCTCGGCATTCGCCTGCAGAGCATAGGGGGTTGTCTCCTTTATCGGTACTGTGTAGTTTTTGTAGTTGTCTATCATATAAAGTCCCCTTCCGAAGCTTATGTTATAATTTTACCACATCTTCCGCCCGTTTTCAATCACAAAATTATATTAACTTTCGGTTGATATTGTCTTTTGTTTATTGACAAGGCTGTTTAAAAAATACTATAATAAACAAAAAGGAGGGTTTTTATGAAAAAACTTTTTGCAATTATTTTAGTGGTTGCTCTTTTGTTCTCTTTCACAGCTTGTGGCAAGAAAGATGAACCGAAAAAAGAGTTTAGCCGCGGTGTAGTCACAGGTACTACCTACGAAAACGAATTTCTCGGTCTAGGTATGAAATTTGACGAGAGCTGGGTGTTCCTGAGCGACGAGGAGATAGCGGCTCTCTACGGCTATACCAACGAGCTTTTGGGCGATGATTTTGAGGAATATCTCAAAAACGCCACCGTCATCTACGATATGTACGCACAAAGTACCGCTACTTCGTGCAGCGTCAACATAAACTTTGAAAAGCTTTCAGCGCTCGGCTCTATGCAGACCGCGAATATGGAGGTTTTTGTTTCGAGCGTTATGCCCACAGTTGTCGACTCGCTCGAATCTGCAGGCTGCAGTAACGTTACATACGAGCTTTGCGACATAAAGATTGGCGACAAGACCTTTGAGGGCTCAACACTCTCTGCAGAACTTATGGGGGTCAAGCTCTATCAGGTGCTCATCTGCATCAAATGCGACGGCTACATTGCAAACATCTCGATTGCAAGCCCGCTTGCCGACAACACACAGTCGATTATCGATTGCTTCTACATTCTCGACTAAAACGAAAACCCGCTCAAATGAACAAGTCCAGTAAAAACGGACAATAGAAAAAAAGAACCCCCTATGGTAGAATAAAAGAAACTACCATATGGTAGTTTCCAATAAGACAGTAAAATAAGTGTTTTAGAAACGGCGTGATTTGGGTCACGCCGTTTCTCTTTTCGCTGTGCTTGAATTTTCGTTTCAACTTTTACTTGATTTGTTTTATTTGTTTTATTTTCTATCACATCAAAAATCGTAGGGTTGTGTTGAGCAATTCCACTTTTACTGCATTTGCAAAATAAACTTTTTAAAGCTTTGCTTTTATGCCGCCGTTTCTTTTTGAATGTCGCAAAGTAATGAAGCAGGAAGTATTCCGATGTAGTTATAGCTGATAGTCACATCTTGCACTCGGTGTCCGCTTGATTTGTCTGGTGCGTGAACATATACCGCATTCACCATGTCGTTTAGTATCGTCGGCGTCAGCTTCTCTAAGTGCAGATGCTTCTTTACTTTAGATATAAACCTGTCGATATTCTGAGCTTGGTCTTCTTCGACTTGGATTTCTTCTTGAAGTTCTGATATTTTCTGCCTAAGCTCCGCTTGCTCTTGTTCGTAATCTTCAGACAACATCTTAAAACGAGTTTCGTTCAGCGTTCCGTTAACCATATCTTCATAAATGCGTTTAAAAAGCCTGTCCAACTCGCAAAGTCGGTTTTCTGATTTTTGCAGTGTTCGTTTCTTAACCGTCATCTCTCTCCTTGCTTCTTCGCTTCGCTTTGCTCCTAACGCTTTACGAAACTTGTCTTCGTATCTCGCAACACAAGAGATGACTAATCTTAGGTGTTTAAGTACACCTTCTTCTAAAACAACGGCACGAATAAAGTGAGTGCCACAAACTTCTTTTCCTTTTTTGCGAGAAGTTGAACAAACAAAATGGTCTTGCCGCGTTTCAAAGCTGTTGCTTGTACAGTAGTAGAGTTTTTCTCCGCAATCTGCACATCGAACAATTCCCGAAAACATATTACTTTTCCCTGTTCTTGCAGGTCGGCGTTTGTTGCGGCGAAGTTCTTGAACTCGGTTAAAGATTTTTTTGTCGATAATAGGCTCATGAATATTTTCGAAAATCTTCCATTCTTCAGGAGGGTTTTCGATTTTCTTTTTTGTTTTGTACGACTGCCTGTGAGTTTTGAAATTTACCATGTTCCCAATATATTCTTGCTTTTCCAAAATGTTTGAGATAGAGTGCGGTGACCAATCGTAAGGATTATCGGGAATTTTGGAATTTGTGTTTCGTCCGAGTTTAATCGCATGAACGGTCGGACAATCCACTTTTAACTCTTTCAGCTTTCTGGCGATTTGCGAAGGACCGTAGCCTTCCATACACCACAGAAAAATCTGACGGACGACATTTGCCGCTTCCTTATCTATTATCCAATGCCTTTTAGGATTGTCGGGGTCTTTGAGGTACCCATACGGCGGATTGGCGGTGAGATATTCACCCGATTCGCCTTTTGAACGCATAACGGCTTTTATCTTTTTGCTTGTGTCTTTAACATAAAATTCGTTGATGATATTGAGAAACGGAGTGAAATCGTTTTCTTGTTGGTTGGCACTGTCCACACCGCTGTTAAGAGCGATGAAACGGACATTATGTTTAGGGAAAAGCATTTCTGTGTAAAATCCAACTTCAAGATAGTTTCTTCCGATACGGCTCATATCTTTTGCAATAATTACGCCCACTTCATTTGCCTCGACCTTTGCAATCATGCGTTGCCATTCTGGACGGTTGAAGTTAGCACCTGAGTATCCGTCATCTACAAAGAATTCGATGTTTTTGAACTTTTGTTCCTGTGCGTACTTTTTTAAAATTGCCTTTTGGTTTAGAATTGAGTTACTTTCGCCCATTAAATCATCGTCACGGCTTAAACGACAATATACGGCTGTTATTTTATCAGACTGCTTGTTCATATCTTTTTCCTCCTTTATACTTTTGCAGTCTGCCGATACAGGACTGATTTAATCATACCATACATATTAAATTTTTTCACCTCTCTCGATATTGTCAAGAAGCTTTGAGGTGATACTTCTTTTTCCGTCATAACTTCCGGTGAAACGATAGGTTGTTTTTCCTGATTTAATGATGATACTGATTTCGGGAAGTTCTGATTTCAAATGATTTTTAACTACGATACTTCCTCTTTCGTTAAATTTGTGATTATTTTCTTTCATAAAAATTCCTTTCTTTGATTTTAAAAGCAAAAAGCCGATTACACAAACATCGTCAATCGGAAAAGAACGCAGTTTTCCCGCTTTAAAGATGTCTATGTAATCGGTTGAAAGTCAATTTTATGTTAAGTACTTTTACACTATACACTAACCTTTTGTTTTCGTCAAGTTTCATTTCAGACCAACTTGGTCCGAAGTGAAAGGTATCTAGCAAGCAATGCTTTTGGGAGCCAAAATCAACAAACCGAGGTTTTTAAAGTAACCTCGGTTTTGCTTGTTGGGAAAATTTCCCCAATCCCCTCGAAACGATTTTTTAAAAATCGGCTACGCGATGTTACATCGCTTTATTAGAGTTAATATACAGGGATAGACGCGAAGTGTCGCAAGGGAGTATTCCTTGTTCACAACGAAGTCGGGTAAAACGCATATACATAAAGTTTCGGACATTATGTATAGAAGTGCGCCCTTAGAAATCTAATGGTTAAAATCGGAATTTATCTTTTTAAAAATTCTCCCTGCAAAAAGGTTATTAAAAAACAAAAAGCCGATTACACAAACATCGTGTCGGAAAAGAATGCAGTTTTCCCGCTTTAAAGATGTCTATGTAATCGATTTGAAAGTCAATTTTATGTTAAGTACTTTTTACACTAACCTTTTGTTTTCGTCAAGTTTTCACTTCAGACCAATTTGGTCCGAAGTTATGGAAGTGGTAATGGCTATTACTCACAGTGAGTTTTTGATTTTACGACTTTTCTTACCTTTACCTTTTTCCTTTCTTTTTTCTTTTCTTCATTTAACATAAAATCTTTCTTGTATTTAGGAATCTCATTAAGATATTTAATCAATGTTAAATATATGTATATTATTGATTCTGGATATGACTCATCGGTGTTATATTCATAAGCTATCTTTCTGGCAAGTTCTTCATCAATGTCAAATGTTCCGCTATCTTTTACCATTTTGTAAATCAATTTGTATGCCTCTATTACACTTTCTTTATCAGACAATGGCTTGTCTGATTTTATTTGCATGATACCTACTGTTGCAGTTTTTACAATTTTTACTTTTAACCTTTCAAGTGTTCGTGCAATAGGACCCCTGTTATAATCTTCAAAAATCATGATTGAGTATAGCAAAATACAAACATAGTTGTTTTCGTAATCAATAGATAATACATTATCATTATACTTTTTATAAAACCTATCAAATTTATGTGTGATATACTTCGAAATTTGACGTTTTGTTAAAACTGTATCTTGTTTTACCTTATTATCAAGCACCCATTTGAAGAACTTATATGAAACAAAAAGAACCGCGATCCAAAGTTCTTCTTTTAATGTTGAAACATCTAAAAAAATGTCAGATTCAGTATTTAAAAAGTATTTTATTAAAAGATATGCCAATAATACTCCGAACAGAAACATACATAACTCATATAAAAAATTGTACATTTCTTTTCTTCTAAGAATAACACATATCAATATCATTCTGTAAACGAAAAAGGCAATTACATAAAGAATCAAATATTTTTGAACATAATAAAAATCATGCAATTTAGCTAATGCAAAAATAATCACCATAAATACATTGGGAATAAAAACATTCATTAGAATATTTGTTGTCATCGGCAAATGCCTGTCATCTGTAAAAGTAAATACAGAATAGGACAATTCCGGATTGCTAATGCTACTCAAAACACTTCCTGCCCATGATATTAAGTGTTGTGTCAAAACTGCTAAAAAAATTATACAACCAATGCTCAAGAAAACTTCCATATTTTTCACCGCCTGATTTTTCAATAAATCCTTTTTATATTCTATCATATCGTTTTTTCCTAGTCAATCATAATGGAAAAGTAAGATTTTTTATAACTTGAAAACTAAAGTTCGCCCGTTTGAGTTTTTCTAAATCGGGTGTTTTTTGTATTTAGGAACATACTATCGTTTTTTTGGCAAAAAAATAAAAAATTTCGAAAAAACTTTTATAACCCTGACATGATATGTCAGGGTTAGGAGTTATAACAGTATTAGACGAGGAGAAAATATAAAAATTCGTGCTCACTGCAGAGAGTTATATATTTTTATATTCACCTTGTCTAGTAATGAAATATATTTCTAAAACTATTAATTCTTGAAAATTTTCTGAAAATATTTTTTCAAATATGACACATTCTGTCATATTTGAGATTTAGAATCAAGTTAGACGAGGTAAAAATATAAGAATTTGTGCTTACTGCAGAAAGTCACAAGTTTTTATATCCGCCTTGTCTAAGAATGAAATATATTTCAAAAAAATTTTGAAACAGGACTTTATACGCAAAAGCTGTGTGATATATGTGACGTCCATTTTCCACCCAGTTAATGCCGCAACAAAAACTATATTTTAGAAAATTATTTAAATTTTTTTAAAAATTTTTGCCGTTTTTACATAAATTTCCAAAAAAGCGGGGAATTAGGGTATGTTTGCGGCACGTATAGTGAAAGGCCTTTTTCAAAACAAAAAAATCAAAGACGACCTTTTTCTGCAGAAAAGAAACTCTTTGAAAAACAAAATTCTTAAAAATTAAAAGGAGAAAAAATTATTATGCAAAATTTTGAAAACGGAAAAACCTACCGTTTAATCAACAAAGCAGACACAAACGGACGTGCGCTTAACGCGTATTCCGCTTCTACGCCTGCTTCACTAACTAACGTTTGTCTGTATACAAGCGACGTAGATGACGATTGCCAAAAATGGCAGTATGTCGGAACTGCAACACGCGGTTACTTTGTGTGCAAGGCCAATACCGCTTTGGCGTTAGACCAATATACAGGCACATCAGGCGGCTCGGGGGTAACAAACTATAACGCACATCTTTATGAACCGTCAAGTACATCTTATGTAATTCCCGTTTACACAAAAAACAGCGCAGGCGAAGTGACTTCTGTAAAACTCAAATTGGAGTGTGACCAAACAAAATTTCTCACAGCAAACGAAAACGCAAACGGCACATCTTCCGGAACAAGTGTAAACTCTAACGGTAATGTGTACTGGTATCAGAGTGCAGGTGTAACTCAGTATAGCCAAGATTGGTTAGTTGAGGAAGTAGGCGAAGTTAAACCGAATCCACCGACAGGAGGAAAAACTTTTGAAATCGGAAAGTCTTATCGCTTTATTAATAAGGCAGATGCTAGCGGTCGTGTAATGAAAGCTTGTACTACTCCTGTTCCAAAATCTCTCGATAATGTTTGTTTGTGCGAAAATAATATCAATGCAGATTATCAGAAGTGGGTGTATAGAAAAAATGGAACTTTAGGTTACTTTGTTTGTTATGCAAACACTTCTTTAGCGTTAGACCTATATACAGGCAGTCAAGGCACAGGAATAACTGACTGTAATGCCCATCTTTATGCACCATCAGAAACATCATACTTCACCTCTGATTTTGAAGAAGACAGCGAGGGAAATATGGTAGTTAGTCTTATGGTTTCGCATAAATCCAAAAATAAATATCTGACAGCCAATATAAACGCAAATGGTTCGGATTTGGGAGTTAATAAGAACGACAGCGGTAATGTTTACTGGGAAGAAACTTCGATTGCAAATAGTACACGCCAAAAATGGATTGTCGAAGAAGTGGCGGTAAAACCGAACGTACCCACCGGCGGTGAAACACGCCAGTCTTCTGAATATAGTTTTGAAGACGGGAAAATTTATCGTCTTCGTTGCAAAGCAGATTCTCAAAGACGTGCGTTAGGCGTTTATGCATATTCCGTTCCTGAACATTACAATAACATTTGTCTTGCACAACGCGATATTAATGATTGTACTCAAAATTGGGAATATAGAGAAAATGATAATGGAGATGCATATTTTGTATGTATGGCAAACTCTGATTTAGCACTCTCTAAGTATAACGGTGTCATCGGAGAAGGAATAAACGACTATAATGCATGTCTATTTGGTCCTTCAATACACTCTTATATTATTCCCAATTATACGTATGCATCTAATGGAGACGTAGAGTCAGTTAAATTAATACTTGGATATGATAATTCAAAATACCTTACAGCGAACGAAGGTTCAAACGGTTCAGACTCTGAAACCGGTGTAAGTTCCAATGGTAATATCTATTGGCATCAGAATTCCGGTGTAACTCAATATAGTCAAGATTGGCTTGTTGAGGAAGTTGAATATAAATTAGTTGATGGTTGGGTGAAGATGTATTCAAATCCTGCTATGTCTACCGGTGGTAGAATTGTAAATATTCCAAGTGTACCGACCGATTATGATGCACCAGATGGAGTAATATATAGATTCTCGAATAGATATTATTGGTGTACATCTCAGGGCCCGATGTCTAAATTTATTAATCCGAATGCTTATTCCATAATTCAGACAGAAGCAGGATCACCGCCTGAAATTAATATTGGTGCAAAAAGAGAATTAACTGATGATGAGGGCAGATATTGGATAGCTGTAGGCCCGAACGTTGTAAATTCCAATCATTTACCGACCCAAACGCCCGAGCCTGAAGAAATGTATGCAAAAGGTATGCTTGATGTAGTACTGAAAGATGGAAATAATAAGCTTTGGTATATAAGAGCTGTCGTAGGTGGAACAAAAGCACATACATATGACAATGGCGTTATTCAAACGTGGTATCAATATCCTACTAATGAAAGTTCTCAACCATTGTATGATTCAGCTAAAAATTATGGTTTAGTCGGTAATGAATATAATGGCACAGTAGCAATCGAATTTATCGGACCAAGCTCTGTTGATGAACTGAATAGTTTAGGTTATCAAATCGAAAAAATTATTTTTTATGATAACGAACAATAAAAACTATATTCATAAATTCAAGCATTTTTGTCTAAGGAGCAAGATAAATTTATATTGTTAGTTTAAAAGATTAATTACAACAAAGAAAGCACTTCATATGAAGTGCTTTCTTTGTTGTAATCTGTTAATATTCATACCATGTTAAATCTGCTTCTTTTTTCATCGCTTCAAAATAATCTTTTGTCAGTTCGTCATACTCTTCTTTTGATACTTCTTTGCCTTCAAAATAATATTTACCGCCCTCAAAATCTTCGCTTCGGAAAGAAATGCTGAAACTAACACCCTTATCATCAAATGTTTTATAAATATAATCCGTTCCAGTCGAAGAAAATATTGTTAAAATTGCTCCGTTTTCAAGAAAACGCCTACTGCCACTCATGGCATATTGAATGTCTTCATACCAACGGACAATTTTTCTTTCTTGATAGGAAAATACGCGTAAATATGAGCCCCATGTGAGCAGTTCGGGGATTTCATCGTGATTCACATCAAATAATGCATATAAGCCGACTTGGTATCCGCCTATGCCCTTAGCATCATCTTCTTCGTTTCTTTCAACACATTCATAGTTTAAAAATGTGTTATACGCTTTAATTGCATCATTGTACTCTTTAGATTTTGTTTCATCCAATTCAAGATAAATCTTTTCAAGCTGAGATGATGTGCTTGATGTGGTTGAAACTGTTTCACTCGACGGTGATGTACTGACATCTCCCTCACACGAAAACATCGAAAGGCAGAGAAAAACAGATAATAAAACCAAAACAAATCTTTTCATAAAATTATCTCCTTAATTTTATGTTGTTATATCTATATAAAAAACGGGATTTAGTAAGTAATATTTCACCTCCAGAAATTTATTCCTCCAATAATAATTACTGCGTTTAAAACAAAACATTATATATTAACATTATAACTTATTTATAAAAAAATACAATGGATTATAAGTTTATTTACTTAAAAAATAAGCTCGCTTTTTACGATTTCCTCAGCTCGATTTTTAATGCTGTTCATAGCTCTAATCCAAGCCATTTGGTCGGATGCTTTTAAATCTTCCGTTATACCTTCTTCAACTTTCATTTACTCAATTATTACTTCTAAACGATTTTCCGCTTGCTCATTTAAATCAGCCAAATATGTCCAAAACTTTTCAGTAAGACATAAACTGCTGCAACGGGCAGGACGATGCTCTTTAAGATAATCTCTGTGTAGCCGTCCCCACTTGCCGATAGACCTTTTTTCTTTAGACAAACAAATTGCAGGAATAAAGTAATCCCCACAACGAATGTAATTTAACTTCTCCATAATACTTACCTCCAATAACTTTATTTCATCTATATTCTACCGAAGATAAAAATAAATGTGAAGTTTGTCGGCAAAAAAAGTTAACGCAACAAACAGCTAATCAAACCAAAACAACTGAAATCAAAGAACCTTACAAAATATTTCTTTGATTAAAGAATACAAAACAAAAGAACAAAAAACAGCTATACAAGATTATGCATCTCAGTATAGCTGTTTTCTGTTTTACTTTTTACCACCCTGTATGGCAAACTGTCTTATATCAGTATTCCTTCAATACTGTCTTATTGGAAGCTACCTTAGGGGGAATATTTATGCCAAGAAGTTATCGACATATCAAGGGCTATGAACAGGAAATTTTAGAACTGAAATCACAAGGGCTAACAAAGCGAGAAATTGGAGAAAAGTTTGGGTTCACATACGAACAGGTGCACAACTTCA
>JAZSNN010000036.1:0-25922 GCA_045536425.1 Oscillospiraceae bacterium | reverse complement strand
ATAATAATTAGCGTATTTATTATTGTATAAACAGGAGGGTTATTTATGCCCCACTATATTCCTGAGGACTATGTGCCTCACCTGTCACTTCGTGACACTGAAATTGCAATAAAAAAAGTAAAGGACTTCTTCGAAAGAGACTTAGCTATTGAGCTTAACCTCACAAGAGTTTCGGCTCCTCTTTTCGTTGACACCGAAAGCGGTCTTAACGACAACCTCAGCGGTACCGAGAGACCCGTATCATTCGATGTCTTCAGCGGTAAGAATTTCGAGATAGTGCACTCCCTTGCAAAGTGGAAGCGTTTCGCTCTTAAGATGTACGGCTTCAGCGAGGGTGAAGGTCTTTACACAGATATGAACGCTATCCGCCGCGACGAGGATACGGACAATATACATTCAATTTTCGTTGACCAGTGGGACTGGGAAAAAATTATCAGCAAAGAAGACCGAAACGAGTACACTCTCAAAAAGACTGTTAAACTCATTTACGCTGCTCTTCGCCACACTGAATACTACATAACCAAGGAATACAATTTCATCGGCTCGCTTCTGCCTGAGAAAATCACATTCATTACCTCAGAGGAGCTCGAAGAGAGATATCCCGACCTCAGCCGCAAAGACCGCGAGTACGCTGCCGTAAAGGAACACGGCGCAATTTTCCTTATGAAGATAGGCACCAAGCTCAAAGACGGCAAGCCTCACGACGGCAGAGCTCCCGACTATGACGACTGGACTCTCAACGGTGATATCATTGTATATTATCCTGTTCTTGACATTGCCCTCGAGCTTTCATCAATGGGCATTCGTGTTGATGAGGAGGCTATGGAAAGACAGCTCAAAGAAAGCGGCTGCGAAGACAGAAAGTCTCTTCCCTTCCACAAGGCACTCTTAAACGGCGAGCTTCCCTACACTATCGGCGGCGGTATCGGTCAGTCGAGAATGTGTCTTTTCTTCCTGCGTAAAGCGCACATCGGTGAAGTGCAGTCATCTTATTGGGATGAGGAAACCGTGAAGTATTGCAAAGAGCACGGCGCGGAGCTTTTGTAAATTCGGAATGCGGAATTGTGGGCAAGTTTTATCAAACGATAAGCTCTCTGCCCGCAGAATATCGACTCAAAACAAATATAAGCGGTAGGTTTTTATGCCTGCCGCTTTTGTTATTCCTATACTATTATATATGTAGTTTTTGCACTGTGAATTTTGTGCATTTTATTTTTACACTCTCTTTCGGGTGTTTGCACTCCTTTTAAACTGTTAAAACGTCAAAGCAGCTTATCTGTATTTAGTGCCGGAAGCCCCCATAAACACAAGATTTAGAGGCTGAAATTGTGAACAAAAAAATCTGCATTTTTCACAAACTTTTTTTCAAAAAATCGTTGACATTTACCAAAGGGTGTAGTATAATACGAAGCGTATGTTAAGCGTAGTAGGGTATAACTATGCCTTGACAGACCACAATGATATGCGATGACGCGGGAGGTGGCTGCCCTTGGAGGCAGGGAATTTCCGCCGAGTATGTCCGATTTAAAACCGGGCGACATGAATTGAATCGAGTTTCCGTTTTACCGTAGGGGATTCCTGCGGTCTTGCGCGCGAAAAGCCGATTTTTCATCCGGATTTGATCAACGATCGAACCGGATTTTTTAATCGGAAATTCACGGAACACACGGAACAGTGTTCAAATCATATCGTTGCTCCCGAGTGAAAAAGTTGCACAAATAAAAAAGGAGGCGATTATAGTGGCAGTCAAAGAAAAAATCAGAATCAGACTCAAGGGATACGATCATCAGTTGGTTGATGCTGCAGCCGAGAAGATTGTAGACACCGCGAAGAGAATGGGTGCTTCTTATTCCGGACCGATTCCGCTCCCCACAGAGAAGGAAATCGTTACCATTCTCCGTGCTGTTCATAAGTACAAGGACAGCCGTGAGCAGTTTGAAATGAGAACACACAAAAGACTCATCGACATCATGAGACCTTCACAGAAAGTTGTCGAGGCTCTGATGGGTCTGGAACTCCCTGCCGGAGTGGAAATCGAAGTAAAACTCTAATGCTTTGATGCTCCCCAGCAGGTCACGTTGGCGAAATGCCAACCAATAACCTAAGGAGGTAGGAAAAATGCAGAAAGCGATCATTGGAAAAAAGATCGGAATGACACAGCTTTTTGACGAAAAGGGAAAGGTAATTCCCGTAACCGTAATTGAAGCTGGTCCCTGCGTCGTAGTTACCAAGAAGACAATCGAAAACGACGGCTATGAAGCTGTGCAGATCGGTTATGGCGACATTGCGGACAAAAAGGTGACCAAGCCCATGAAGGGACACTTCGCAAAGGCTGATGTTGCAGCAAAGAAATTCTTGAAAGAATTCAGACTTGAAGACACATCCGTACTCAACATCGGTGACATCGTAAAGGCAGACACATTTGCAAACGGTGACAAGGTTGACGTACAGGGAATCAGCAAAGGTAAAGGCTATGCCGGCACCATTAAGCGCTGGAACGGACATTCACTCAAAGATACACACGGTACCGGCCCTGTTCACAGACACGCAGGTTCCATGGGTGCAAACAGTGACCCGTCCAGAGTAATGAAGGGCAAAAAGCTTCCTGGCCATATGGGTACAGAGAAGGTTACTGTCCAGAACCTTGAAGTTGTCAAGGTAGACGTTGAAAATAATCTGATTGCGCTAAAGGGTGCTATTCCCGGTCCTAAGGGCGGAATAGTCTACGTAACAGATAGCGTTAAGGCGTAAGGGAAGGAGGAAGCACAAATGCCAATGGTTAAAGTATTTGACATGGCAGGCAAGAATGTTGGTGAAATCAACCTTTCTGATGCCATCTTCGGTATTGAACCGAATAAGTATGCTATGCACTCTGCACTCGTAAACTTCTTGGCAAATCAGCGTCAGGGCACACAGTCCACACTGACAAGAACAGAAGTAAGAGGCGGCGGCAGAAAGCCCTGGAAGCAAAAGGGAACAGGTCACGCAAGACAGGGTTCCATTCGTGCTCCCCAGTGGAGACATGGCGGTATCGCTTTGGGCCCCAAACCCCGCGACTACAGCTACTCCCTCAACAAGAAGGTTAAGCGTCTCGCTCTCAAATCTGCGCTTTCCAGCAAAGTTCTTGAGGACGGCGTAATCGTTCTTGATGAGCTCAAGGTCGAGACAATAAAGACCAAAACAATCGTCAACATGCTCACAGCTCTTGAGGCTCCCAAGAAGGTGCTCATCATCACTGCTGAGGTTGACACAAATGTTGTAAAGAGTGCTAACAATATCCCCGGTGTAAAGACTGCTCCGGCAAACACTCTCAACATTTTCGACGTTCTCAACTCCGATAAGATCATCGTAGTAAAGGACGCTGTTGCAAAGCTTGAGGAGGTGTATGCATAATGAAACTGGCACAGGATATCGTTTTGAAGCCGGTTATCACCGAAGCGAGCATGGAAAACATGCAACTGAAGAAGTACACATTCAAGGTTGCTAAGAGTGCTAACAAGATTGAGATTGCAAAGGCAGTTGAAGAACTGTTCGGCGTAAAGGTTGAGTCTGTCAACACAATGAACGTTGGCGGAAGAAGAAAGACCATGGGCCGCAACTCAGGCTATACACCTGATTGGAAGAAAGCAATCGTAACACTTACAGCAGACTCCAAGGGCATCGAGTTCTTCGAGAGTATGCAATAAGCACGGTTTTCCATATTTATGGGAAACTCATAAACCCGATAAATATATGAGGAGAGTGAAACTCAATGGCTGTTAAATCATACAAGCCTACAACACCTTCTCGTCGTCAGATGACTGTTACAGATTACAGTGTTCTTTCAAAGGTAGAACCTGAGAAGAGCCTTCTTGCTCCTGTTAAATCCAAATCCGGAAGAAACAGCTACGGCAGAATCACAGTTCGTCACAGAGGCGGCGCAAGCAGAAGGAAATACCGCATTATAGATTTCAAGAGAGACAAGTTCGATATTCCGGCACAGGTTATGACTCTGGAGTACGACCCCAACCGTTCCGCACACATCGCACTTCTTCAGTACGAAGACGGCGAGAAGCGTTACATCATCGCTCCTAACGGACTCAAGGTTGGCGATACAGTAGTATCCAGCACAACGGCTGATATCAAGCCCGGAAACGCACTTCCCCTCGCTAACATCCCCGTTGGTACCTTTATCCACAACATCGAGCTCTATCCCGGTAAGGGCGCTCAGCTTGCAAGAGCAGCTGGTATTATGGCTCAGTTGATGGCTAAAGAAGGCGTATACGCACTTATCAGACTTCCTTCCGGCGAGCTTAGAAACGTTCCCCAGGAATGTATGGCAACCATCGGACAGGTAGGAAACCTCGAGCACGAGAACATCAACATTGGTAAAGCTGGTAGAAAGCGTCACATGGGTTGGAGACCTACAGTACGCGGTTCTGTAATGAACCCCTGCGATCACCCCCACGGTGGTGGTGAAGGTAAATCTCCTATCGGACGTCCCGGACCGGTTACACCTTGGGGCAAGCCTGCTCTCGGTTACAAGACCAGATCCAAGCACAATCGCTCCGATAAGTTCATCGTAAAACGTCGTAACGATAAGTAAGACGGGCTGAAAGGAGGCAAATGAATAATGGGTAGAAGTATTAAAAAAGGACCCTACGTGCTGGAATCCCTGTACAAAAAGGTTCTTGAAATGAACAAAAACGGCGAGAAGAAAGTCGTAAAAACTTGGAGCCGTTCTTCAACAATATTCCCAGATTTCGTTGGACATACATTTGCTGTTCATGACGGCAGAAAGCATGTACCGGTATATGTAACAGAGGACATGGTAGGACACAAGCTCGGAGAGTTTGCTCCCACCAGAACCTACAAGGGACACGCCGGTGCAAAAACAACGAAGGGTAAGTAAGAGGCCGAAAGGAGGAAAACTGATGGAAGCAAGGGCATATCTTAAATACGCCCGTATTGCACCCCGCAAAGTACAGATTGTTCTCGACCTTATTAGAAACAAGCCTGTAAATCTTGCGATGGCAATACTCAAGCACACCCCCAAAGCAGCATGTGAGCCGCTTGAAAAGCTCCTGAAGTCGGCTATCGCTAACGCGGAGAACAACCACAACATGGACAAGAACAATCTCTATGTTGCTGAGTGTTTCGTAAGTGCAGGACCTACACTCAAGAGGATTAGACCTAGAGCACAGGGCCGCGCATTCCACGTTATGAAAAGAACTTCACACATCACTTTGGTTCTCAAAGAGAAAGAATAAGCTGGAAGAGGAGGTAAACTATGGGACAGAAAGTAAATCCACACGGCCTGAGAGTGGGCGTCATCAAAAATTGGGACTCCCGCTGGTTTGCTAAGGACAACGCTTTCGGCGATATCCTTGTTGAGGACTATAAACTTCGTAAAGCTCTCAAAGAGAAGCTCTACGCTTCCGGAGTTGCGAAGATAGAAATCGAGCGCGATAACACAGGCAGAGTCAAGATTAACATTCACACCGCAAAGCCCGGTATGGTTATCGGTAAGGGCGGTACAGAGATCGACAAACTCAAGGAAGAGTGCAAGGCACTCCTCGGAAGAGAGAACGTATCGATCAATATCACAGAAATCAAGAGCCCCGATAAGAACGCACAGCTCATCGCTGAGAACATCGCAGCACAGCTCGAAAGACGTGTATCTTTCCGCCGTGCAATGAAGATGGCAATCGGCAGAACAATGAAGCTTGGCGCAAAGGGTATCAAGATCAGCGTTTCCGGCCGTCTTGGCGGTGCAGAAATCGCAAGAACAGAAAGATACCACGAGGGTACAATTCCGCTGCAGACAATCAGAGCTGATATCGACTATGGATTTGCTGAGGCAAACACCACATACGGAAAGATCGGCGTAAAGGTTTGGCTGTATGCAGGAGAAGTCCTTAAGGGTGCAAAAAAGCATCGTAAGGAAGGAGGAAACAAGTAATGCTACTGCCAAAGAGAGTAAAATATCGCCGTCAGCAGAGAGGCCGCCTCACAGGTAAGGCTATGCGCGGTAATAAGGTTACAAACGGAGATTTCGGTCTCCAGGCACTTGAGCCTTCTTGGATCACCTCCAATCAGATCGAGGCTGCCCGTATTGCTATGACACGTTACATCAAGCGTGGCGGACAGGTTTGGATCAAGATATTCCCCGATAAGCCTATCACAGCAAAGCCTGCTGAGACTCGAATGGGTTCTGGTAAAGGTAGCCCTGAGTACTGGGTAGCTGTAGTTAAGCCGGGCAGAGTAATGTTTGAGATTGGCGGAGTTAGCGAAGAACTCGCAAGAGAAGCTTTCAGACTCGCAATGCACAAACTGCCCGTAAAGTGCAAATTCGTTAAAAAGGAAGAAAAGGGTGGTGAGCAATAATGAAGGCTGTTGAGATTCGTGAGATGTCTACAAGCGAGCTTAACGAAAAGCTGACTGAGCTCAAAGCTGAGCTTTTCAACCTTCGTTTCCAGCACGCTATCAATCAGCTCGACAATCCCACAAGACTTAACGTAGTTAAGAAGGATATTGCTCGCATCAAGACAATCATCCGTGAGAACGAGTTGAAAGAGACCGCGAAATAAGGGAAGGAGGAGTAAACTGTGAGCGAAAGAAATCTCAGAAAAACCAGAGTAGGTACAGTAGTTAGCAACAAGATGGATAAGACAATCGTCGTAGCTATCAAGGATAACGTAAAGGACCCTCTGTACAAGAAGATCATCAAACGCACAATCAGACTTAAGGCACACGACGAAGAGAACACTTGTTCCATCGGCGACCGTGTTGAAATCATGGAAACTCGTCCTCTCTCTAAAGACAAAAGATGGAGACTGGTCGAAATCATCGAGAAAGCAAAATAATTATAGTGTAACCGAAAGGAGGAACGCATTGTGATACAGATGCAGACCTATCTCAAGGTGGCTGACAATACAGGTGCAAAGGAACTTATGTGCATCAGAGTATTGGGCGGCTCCCGCAGGAGGTACGCTAATATTGGCGATGTAGTAGTAGCTTCTGTAAAGAAAGCTGCTCCCGGCGGCGTAGTAAAGAAGGGCGACGTTGTAAAGGCTGTAATAGTCCGTTCAGCAAAAGGCCTTCGCCGTGAAGACGGAACATATATCCGTTTTGACGAGAACGCTGCAGTAATAGTAAAAGAAGATAAAAACCCCAGAGGAACACGTATCTTTGGCCCAGTGGCAAGAGAGCTTCGTGACAAGGAATATCTCAAGATATTAAGCCTCGCCCCCGAGGTGCTCTGATAATAGGAGGTGCTCAAAGTGAACAAGATTCACGTGAAGACGGGCGATACCGTCATCATTTTGTCCGGAAAGGACAAAGGCAAAAAGGGCAAGGTTCTTGAAGTAAGTCCAACTGAGAGAAAAGTAATCGTCGAAGGCTGCAATATGGTTACAAAGCATGTTAAACCTCGCAGAATGGGCGAATCAGGTGGAATAGTCAAGGCTGAGGCACCTTTGTATGCCTGCAAAGTAATGCTCGTATGCCCCAAGTGCGGCAAGCCCACAAGACTTGCACATAAGGTATTGGCAGACGGCACAAAAGAACGCGTTTGCAAAAACGACAAATGTGGCGAAACATTTTAAGGAGGAGGAAACAACATGGCTAGAATGAAAGACTTCTACACAAGCGAAGTCGCACCGGCACTGATGAAGAAGTTCGGCTACAAGAGCGTCATGCAGATTCCGAAACTTGATAAAATCGTCATTAATGTTGGTTGCGGAGAAGCCCGCGACAATGCTAAGGTAATCGATGCGATCATCGGCGACCTCGGCAAAATAACAGGCCAGCGCGCAGTAGTATGCCGCGCAAGAAAGTCTGTTGCTAACTTTAAGCTCCGTGAGGGAATGCCCATCGGTGCTAAGGTAACACTCAGAGGAGAGAGAATGTACGAGTTTTTGGATAGACTCTTCAACGTAGCTCTTCCCCGAGTAAGAGACTTCAGAGGAATCAGCGCTAACGGATTCGACGGCAGAGGAAACTATGCTTTCGGTCTCAAAGAGCAGCTCATTTTCCCTGAAATCGAGTTTGATAAAATCGATAAGGTTCGTGGAATGGACATTTGTTTTGTTACATCCGCAAAAACAGATGAAGAAGCTCGTGAGCTTTTAACACTCATGGGTGCACCGTTTGCGAAATAAGGAGGTTTTTTCGTGGCTAAAAAGTCAATGGTAGCTAAACAGCAGAGAACCCCTAAATTCTCATCCCGCGCATACAACAGATGTAAAATCTGCGGCAGACCACATGCCTATCTTCGTAAGTTCGGCATTTGCCGTATATGCTTTAGAGAGCTCGCTTACAAGGGCGAGATCCCGGGTGTGAAGAAGGCAAGCTGGTAAGCGCATAAGCAAAGGAGGTTGACGGCATGCAAATCACCGATACAATCGCTGATATGCTGACCAGAATCAGAAACGCTAATTCAGCGAAACATGAATCCGTAGACATTCCTGCTTCCAATATGAAGAAAGCAATCGCTCAGATTCTTTTGGACGAAGGATATGTTAAGAGTTTTCAGGTTATAGATGACGACAAGCAGGGTGTTATTCGCGTAACATTGAAGTACGGCGATAACAAGACCCCCGTCATCACCGGTTTACGCAGAGTTTCTAAACCGGGACTGCGCATTTATACCAACTGCGAGGAGATGCCCAAGGTTATGAACGGCCTCGGCATTGCAATCCTGTCCACTTCTAAGGGCGTTATGACCGATAAAAAGGCACGCAAAGAGAATGTTGGCGGCGAAGTCCTTGCATTTGTTTGGTAAGGAGGTGCAGTTGAATGTCAAGAATAGGTAGAAAACCCATAGCTATACCCGCGGGTGTAGAAGTAAAGGTAAACGGCACAGAGGTTACTGTAAAGGGCCCCAAGGGCACACTTGCACAGAGCTTCAGTGAGCGTATGACAGTTGAGGTCAACGGAGCAGAGGTAATCGTTACCCGTCCCAGCGACAGCAACGAAGATAAGAGCCTGCACGGCCTCACAAGAACACTTATCTCCAACATGGTAACAGGCGTAACAGACTGTTTCAAGAAAGAGTTGGAAGTAAACGGTGTTGGTTACCGTGTTGCAAAGCAGGGCAAGGATCTCGTAATGAACCTCGGTTATTCACACCAGGTAATTATGCCCGAGATCGACGGAATAACTATCGAAGTACCGAACCCCAACAAGATCGTGGTCATCGGCCCCGACAAGCAGAAGGTCGGTCAGTTTGCCGCTGAAATCCGTGAGAAGCGTCCTCCCGAGCCTTATAAGGGCAAAGGCATCAAGTATGTTGATGAGGTAATCAGACGCAAAGAGGGTAAAGCAGGTAAAGGTAAGAAGTAATAAAAGGAGTGACTAATCATGGTGAATAAGCCCGATAGCAATAAAGCAAGGCTTATAAGACATCGCAGAGTCCGCGGAAAGATCAGCGGAACAGCTGCTCGTCCACGCCTCAGTGTATTCCGCTCCGCTAAGCATATCTACGCACAGATCATCGACGATGTAAACGGCGTAACACTCGCAGCTGCATCTTCTATGGATAAAGAGTTCGAAGGACTCGGCTCCAACAAAGAAGCAGCAAAGAAGGTTGGAGAAGCTGTTGCAAAGAAGGCTCTTGAGAAGGGCGTAGAAGAGGTCGTATTCGACCGTAGCGGTTACATCTATCACGGTCGTATTCAGGCATTGGCTGATGGAGCCCGTGAAGGCGGTCTCAAATTCTGATAAAGGAGGGAATACTTTTGGCTAAAATAGATGCTTCTACTCTCGATTTGAAGGAAAAGTTGGTTTCCTTGAATCGTGTATCTAAAACAGTAAAGGGCGGTCGTATCTTCAAGTTCGCAGCACTCGTAGTAGTTGGTGACGGAAACGGAACCATCGGAGTCGGACTCGGAAAATCTGCCGAAGTTCCGGACGCTATCAGAAAGGCGATCGAAGACGCGAAGAAGAATCTCATCAAGGTTTCCCTGAGAGGAACAACAATTCCTCACGAAATCATCGGTGAGTTCGGAGCCGCAAGAGTTCTGATGAAGCCCGCACCTCAAGGTACCGGTGTTATCGCTGGTGGCCCCGTACGTGCAGTACTCGAGGCAGCAGGAATCAGAGACATAAGAACAAAATCTCTTCGTTCCAACAACCCCTGCAACGTTGTAAACGCAACATTCAAGGGACTTGAGGCACTTAGAGATCTCGAGCAGGTAGCTGCAATCCGCGGCAAGTCTGCAAAAGAAATATTGGGTTAAGGAGGACTTGAGCTATGAAGATTAAACTCGTAAAGAGCCTTATCGGCAGAAAAGATAATCAGATAGCAACTGCAGAGTCCTTGGGTCTTCGCAAGGTCGGAGATGTAACAGTACAACCCGATAACGACGCTACAAAAGGCAAAGTTGCAAAAATTTCTCACCTCGTCGAGGTAACCGAAGACTAAGCAAGGAGGTGCAAGATATGAAATTACATGAGCTTACTCCTGCTCCGGGTTCTGTCAAAGACGCAAAGCGTAAGGGCAGAGGCGCTGGTTCAGGCAACGGCAAAACAGCCGGCAAAGGCCATAAAGGTCAGAAAGCTCGTTCGGGCGGCGGTGTAAGACCGGGATTCGAAGGCGGACAGATGCCTCTCCAGAGACGTATTCCTAAGAGAGGATTCAACAACATCTTCGCTACAAACTACGTAGCAATCAACGTTGGTGTTCTCAACGAGAAGTTCAACGATGGTGACGTTGTTGACGCTGCAGCAATCAAAGCGTCCGGAATCATTAAAAACACCAAGGACGGCATAAAGATTCTCGGAGAGGGCAACCTCACAAAGAAGCTTACTGTCAAGGCGGCTGCATATTCCGAGTCTGCAAAGCAGAAAATTGAGGAAGCAGGCGGAAAGGCAGAGGTGATATAAGTGTTTGAAACTCTTAAAAATGCGTGGAAGATAGCAGACCTGAGAAAAAAACTCTTATACACACTCTTAATTGTCGTTATATTTAGAATTGGATGTAAAATCCCTGTACCCTATATTGATCCTGAAGCTATCAAGGGTCTTTTCGCTGGAGGAAGCCTTTTCGGATACTTGAGTATCCTCACAGGCGGTGCGCTGAAGGACGTAACGATTTTTGCTATGGGTATCTCCCCGTACATCACATCGTCCATCGTTGTTCAGCTTCTTGCAATTGCGATTCCCGCACTTGAGAGACTTTCCAAGGAAGGCGAAGCCGGAAGAAAGAAGCTCAACCAGATCACTCGCTATGTAGCAGTTGCTTTGGCACTCATTCAGGCGTTTGCGCTTTATCTTACGATGAAGGCAAACGGAGCTATCATCTCTTCTGTTAAGAACAATTGGTTCGCAGCAATCGTTATCATTCTCACGCTCACAGCAGGTGCAATGGTTGTAACCTGGCTCGGCGAAAGAATTGATCAAAAGGGTATAGGCAACGGTATCTCTATGATCCTTTTTGCAGGTATTCTCGCAGGAGGACCTCAGGTAGCGATTTACTTCTATGAAGTAATCAAACTTGGAATTGCTGGAAAGAACTATTTCCAGATGGCTATGATACCTGTAATTGCCATCCTTTTCATTCTCATTATCGCATTCATCGTATTGATGACCAATGCAGAACGTAGAATTCCCGTACAGTACGCAAAGCGTGTTGTCGGCAGAAAGATGTACGGCGGACAGAACTCCAACATTCCTTTGAAGCTTAATATGTCAGGCGTTATGCCTATCATCTTCGCTTCTTCGCTTATGGCGATTCCCGGAACAATTGGAGCGTTTGTAAAGGTAAAAGAAGGTGGCTTCTGGGATAAGTTCTTTGACCTCTTCTCATACACCAACTGGCTGTATGCAGTTCTGTTCTTTGTACTCATCATAGCATTCAACTATTTCTATGTTGCTATTCAGTACAATCCCGTAGAGATTGCTAATAACCTTCGTAAGAACAGCGGTGGCGTTCCCGGTATCAGACCCGGTAAACCCACATCTGACTTCATTACAAAGATTCTCGGCAAGATCACTCTTATGGGCGGTCTGTTCCTCGGTATAATGGCAATCCTCCCGATCGCTGTTGGTGCTATAACAAAAATCAACATAGCTCTCGGTGGTACAACGGTTATGATTATCGTTGGTGTTGCTCTTGATACCGTAAGAGATCTTGAGTCTCAGATGATGATGCGTCACTACAAAGGCTTCCTTGAATAATGGAGGTAGACGTATGAAACTCATACTTTTAGGTGCACCCGGCGCAGGAAAGGGTACTCAGGCAGAGGTAATCTGTGAGCATCTTAATATCCCCGCTATCAGCACAGGAAACATTATTCGCGAAGCTTTGAAAAACGGCACAGAGATGGGACTCAAGGCTAAGTCCTATATGGACGAAGGCAAGCTTGTTCCCGATGATGTCGTAATCGGAATTATCAAGGAGCGTCTTGCAAAGGACGACTGCCAGAACGGCTTTATTCTTGACGGATTCCCCCGTACAGTACCTCAGGCAGAGGCGCTTGACGAGATGGGTATCATCATCGACAAGGTAATCGATATTGAGGTAGCTGACGAAAAGATAGAAAAGAGATTGTCCGGCAGACGTGTTTGTGAAGTCTGCGGAGCATCCTACCACATTGATTATAAACCCTCACCCAACGGTGAGAAGTGCGGTAAGTGCGACGGAAACCTTGTCATCAGAAAAGACGACAAGCCCGAGACAATCAGAGATCGTTTGCAGGTTTATCACGAGCAGACCGAGCCTCTCAAGGACTACTACGAAAAGACAGGTAAGCTTGTTATCGTAGAAGGACAGGAAGAGGTTGCTGATACAACAAAGCTGACATTGGCGGCTTTGGAGGCTTAAATTATGGTTGTGCTCAAAACCGCAAGGGAGCTGCAACTGATGCAGCACGCCTGCAAAGTCTCCGCACAAGCATTGGAATTAGCGGGAAAAGCGGTAAAACCTGGCGTTTCCACATATGACATTGATGCTTTGATACACGATTTCATTGTGGGCGCCGGCGCAAAACCCTCTTTCCTCGGTTATGGAGGATTTCCTGCAAGTTCCTGTATATCTATAAATGACGAGATTATCCACGGTATCCCAAATCGCAAGAGAATCATCCAAAACGGTGATATAGTCAGTATCGACGTAGGCGCGTTTATTGACGGCTTCCACGGAGATAATGCATACACCTTCGCGGCAGGTGATATCAGCGATGAGGCGAAAAAACTGTTGGAAGCGACAGAGCAGAGTCTTTATGAAGCAATAAAGGTAGCTGTTGCGGGAAACAGAATCGGAGACATCGGCAATGCAGTTTCAAACTACGTAGAGGACAGAGGATTTTCCGTTGTCCGTGAGTACGTAGGTCACGGTGTGGGCAGAGATTTGCACGAAGACCCCGAGGTCCCCAATTTTGGAAAAGCAGGACACGGAGTCCGTTTGGTACCCGGAATGACCATAGCGATTGAGCCTATGATCAACGCGGGAGGCAGTCAGGTCAAACGACTTGCAGACAAATGGACAGTAGTGACAGCAGACCACAGTTTGTCAGCACATTTTGAACATACCATAGCCATAACGGCGGACGGACCCGTCATTATGACAAAGGCGTGAAAGGGAGGAATCCCCGTGCAGATTAAACAGGGAAGCATAGTAAAATCGATGGCGGGTCACGACAGCGACAGATTTTATGTTGTTGTAAGGCTCGAGGGCGACTTTGCGTATATAGCGGACGGAAAAGTGCGAAAGCTTGAAAGTCCCAAGAAAAAACGCCTAAAGCACCTCAGCCCGACCAAAGCAGAGATCGATTTAAACGAAACAGCAACCAACAACAAACTAAAGATTGCTCTTTCAGATTTTAATTCTGAAAGACCGGTCACCAAGGAGGTTATTTGATTGTCAAAGGAAGATGTAATTGAGATTGAAGGCACAGTCGTAGAAGCATTGCCAAACGCAACCTTCAAGGTCGAACTTCCAAACGGCCACCAAATTTTAGCTCATATATCCGGAAGACTTAGAATGAACTTCATTCGTATCCTTCCGGGCGATAAGGTGACAGTTGAGATGTCGCCGTATGATCTCACAAAAGGACGCATCACTTGGCGTTCTAAGTAAACAAAAAACCCTTTAAGGATAAGGAGCGGACTTAAAGTCCGCAAAACAAGGAGGTATTTGAAGATGAAAGTCAGACCTTCAGTAAAGCCTATTTGCAAGGACTGCAAAGTAATCAAGCGCAAAGGACGCGTTATGGTTATCTGCAAGGACCCCAAGCATAAACAAAGACAAGGCTAATCCTAAATAATGGAGGTGCAATTAAATGGCTCGTTTATCCGGTGTTGACTTGCCGAGAGAGAAGAGAATAGAGATTGGACTTACCTATATTTTCGGTATAGGACTTACCACATCCAAGAAGATTCTCGCGGCAACAGGAATCAATCCTGACACAAGAGTTAAGGATCTTACAGAAGAAGATGTTTCTAAGCTTCGTGACTATATCGATAAGAACCTTACTGTTGAGGGTGATCTTCGTAGAGAAGTAGGCCTTAACATTAAGAGACTTGTTGAGATTCAGTGCTACAGAGGAGTTCGTCATAGAAAGGGACTTCCTGTAAGAGGCCAGAGAACAAAGACAAATGCACGTACCCGTAAGGGACCTGCAAAGACAATTGCAAACAAGAAGAAATAAGGGAGGATATAAGAGATGGCAAATGTAAAGAAAGCCACAACTCGCAGACGCCGTGAGCGCAAGAATATTGAGCGTGGCGCTGCACATATCCAGTCAACCTTTAACAACACCATCGTCACGATCACAGACGTTCAGGGCAACGCATTGTCTTGGGCAAGTGCTGGCGGACTTGGCTTCAGAGGTTCTAAGAAGTCTACTCCCTTTGCTGCACAGACAGCAGCAGAGACAGCAGCAAAGGCTGCAATGGAGCACGGACTCAAGACTGTTGAAGTATATGTCAAGGGCCCTGGCGCAGGTCGTGAGGCTGCAATCAGAGCACTTCAGGCAGCAGGCTTGGAAGTTAGCATGATCAAGGATGTAACTCCCATTCCCCACAACGGATGCCGCCCGCCCAAGAGAAGACGCGTCTGATTGGTAAAAGTAAGAGTTGACAATCGATTAAAAGAAATCCATTCAGGAGGTGTAACCAGATGGCAAGATATACTGGTGCTTCATGCAGACTTTGTCGCCGCGAGGGACAGAAGCTTTTTCTGAAGGGCGAGAGATGCTATTCGGATAAGTGTGCAATAGCTCGCAGACAGTATGCACCCGGCCAGCATGGTCAAAATCGTAAAAAGGTTTCGGAATACGGACTCCAGTTGCGTGAAAAGCAGAAGGCAAAGCGCTATTACGGCGTTCTCGAGAGCCAGTTCGCTAAATACTTCGATATGGCTGAGAGAAAAGCAGGAATGACAGGTGAAAACCTTCTCAAGATCCTCGAGAGCCGTTTTGATAACGTAGTTTACAGACTTGGTTTGGCAAGCTCTAGAAAAGAAGCTAGACAGCTCGTTTTGCACAACCACTTCACAGTAAACGGCAAGAAAGCAAACATTCCTTCTATGCTTCTCAAGGTTGGCGACGTAATCGCAGTAACCGAGAACAGCAGAACAAGCGACAAGATCAAGGCAGTTGTAGAGGCAAACTCTGCTCGTCCTGTTCCGAAGTGGCTTGATGCTGACAGCAACACACTGACCGGTAAAATCGTCGAGATGCCTGCAAGAGAGGACATTGACCTCGAGGTAGAAGAGCATCTTATCGTCGAGCTTTACTCCAAGTAATAACGTTGCTTGAAACAAGAGGAAGTAGTAAACAAACGGCAGCAATTGCTGCTTAAAACAGGGAGGGTTATAAACAATGATAGATAGACCGAAGATAGATACTGCTGAACTCAAATCAGACGGCACCTATGGTAAATTTGTCGTAGAGCCTCTCGAGCGTGGCTTTGGCACAACGCTTGGAAATAGTTTAAGGCGCGTACTCCTCTCCTCGCTTCCCGGTGTAGCCGTAACATCTATAAAGATTGACGGTGTACAGCATGAGTTTTCAACAATTCCCGGAGTAAAAGAGGACATCACAGAGATCGTTCTCAATATCAAAGGACTCACCGCAAAGATTTACGGTGACGCTCCCAAGACAGTCTATATAGAGGCTGAGGGTGAAGGCGAAGTAACCGCAGGCTCCATCAAGGCTGACTCTGAAGTTGAGATACTCGACCCAAGCATGCACATTGCAACACTTGGAGCCGGTGCAAAGCTGGATATGGAGATAACCATCGACAAAGGTCGCGGTTATGTATCCGCTGAACGCAACAAACAAAACCTTCAGTCAGCAATCGGTGTAATTCCTGTTGACAGTATTTACACACCTGTATTGAAGGTAAACTATACCGTAGACAACACACGTGTCGGACAGATCACAGACTATGACAAGCTGACACTCGAAGTGTGGACAGACGGAACTATTTCCGCTAAGGAAGCAGTTTCTCTGGCAGCCAAGATCCTCAACGAACATCTCAACCTTTTCGTAGACCTTTCTGATGCAACATACACAGAACTTTTGGTCGAGACAAAGGATGACTCCAAAGAGACCGTTCTTGAGATGACCATTGAAGAGCTTGACCTGTCTGTTCGTTCCTTCAACTGCTTGAAGAGAGCAGGCATCAATACGGTAAAAGACCTTATAAGCAAGTCCGAGGAAGAGATGATGAAAGTCAGAAACCTCGGAAAGAAATCACTTGAAGAAGTGAGAAATAAACTCATATCACTGGGCTTCAGTCTGACATCAGACGAAGAATAAGCCTGAAATTTCCAATAAGGTAAGGAGTGAATTTCGATGCCAGGTACCAGAAAACTCGGAAGAGCTTCTGATAGCAGAAGAGCTATGCTCAGAGCTATGGTAACCTACCTTCTCGAAAACGGCAAGGTAGAGACCACAGTTACAAGAGCCAAAGAGGTAAGAGCAGTTGCCGAGAAGATGATTACAATCGGTAAGCAAAACAATCTCCACTCCAAGCGTCAGGCACTCGCTTTCATTACAAAGGAGAGCGTTGTCAAGAAATTGTTCGACGAGATATCCCCCAAGTATGCGGATGTTAACGGTGGTTACACACGCATCATCAAGAAGGGACCCCGTCGTGGTGACGCTGCCGAGATGGCTATAATCGAACTGATATAATCACGGCATAACTAAAAACCCGACCTTCATACGAAGGTCGGGTTTTGTATTTTGTCCTTGCAAAAGTTTTTCAAATTTGCTATGCTAGTAATAGAAAAACTTTGAAGGAGTGAGTTTGAATGACTATATACGACGAAATCAAAAATGCGAAAAAGCTTCTCGAAGAAAAAACGGGAATAGATACAAAGGATATTGAGTTCAAAACGCTCTCATTTAAAGGGGAGGGGTACCACCTGTCGCAATATGGGGATAAATACACCCTCAAATATATCGACGAGCGTGGCGGAACGCATGTTCTGTGCAATTTCAAGCCACTTGACGAGGCGAAATATCACTGCTTCAAGCTTTTGGTTGACTTTTGTTCATCTGAATACTTTAAATACAACAAAGAGCCCTTCGACCGATTTAAAATGTTCGAAAAACGGCTCGAATATATGTCCCTCATCGACGACACATACACCGAAAGAGTGAAACTAGAAATCGACCAAATTCTTGAAAATAGCAAAGATTAAAAGCGGTTGGCATTTGCCAACCGCTTTTCTCATACCTTTGCAGGTTTTTTGGATTTCATCTTGTACAACTCTTCGGTTGCCAGAGAGAGCTTTGTCACAACGTTTTTCTTGGTGGGGTAGCAGTAAAGCGAATCGTCATCGGTGGAAATGTCCACACAATCTTCGGGACGGACGTAAACGTAATCATACTCGATATGCACACCATACATTCCCAGAACGGGACGGTTGATTTCAAAATCTTCACCGTTGTAGTTTCCTTTAACGGTAAAACCGTCGTAGTTGTGGACAAGCTTTCCTTTTCCAACGTGGATAAACTTCATCGGGTCGGTAAGCGAGAAGATGTCAACCTCGTCCTCAAAGGAGTATTCGCCACTCTCGACCTCTTTTTTGACACATTCTCTCTGCCATTCGTACCAGTCGGGGATGTGCGGGAACTCTGTGTTGCCGTCACTAGCGTTGAGCCTTCCGAGAGTATCCATCTCCCATTGTTTGCCACACTCTTCGCAACGGATTTTAGTTCCACTAGAGGTCATATGCTCTGCGTTACATTTAGGACACTTGTACAAAACCTTGTGCAAACCTTCCGCTCTAAACGGCTCGGTTATTTCAATTTTGTTTTCGAACTGCCACTTGTATTCATCATACTCCATCTCCTTGCGGATGATGTCGTTTATCTCGTCAACCGATTTGGTTTTAACATCCTCTTCGGTGAGGATGAGCTTCATAATGCTGTGAAGCGGAACCTTTCTTTTTCTCTCGTGGTTCCAGAAAGGCGTGTGCAGATAGTTTCCGTGATGCATCAAAGTTACAACGGGCACACCCATAAGCTTCACAAGCTTTCCGAGCGCGTCGGGGAGAATGGCGGTAGTACCGATAGGGGAGTAACGCGCTTCGGGATACATACTCAAAATGCTCTTGTGCTTTACAAGACAGTGCTTTATAGAACGGATAAGAGCCAAATCGTTTGTAAATTTTCTCTTGCAGATACAACCGATAAGCTCCATCAAAAGCGGTCTTCGGTAGTATCCGTCGATGGTGGCGACGTTGTTTACCGAATGCGGAAAGGTCGCAATAGCATTGAGGTAAAAATCGGTAAAATACATATGGTTTGACAAGAGAATATATGGAGTTTTCAGTCCTTTAACACCGATTTTCTCGATTTTATATTTCTTGCCCATCATACAGATAAGGCTCAAAAACCAAATCAAAAATGTAAAGATAAAGGTCTGCTTCAACGGTTTTTTCTTTGTGTTGTAGGGTTTTACTTTATAATTTATCTTCATAATCCACCTCGCTCGATTAACATTTTAACATAAAACCCGCATCAGCGCAACAGTTTATAAAAAATGGCGAAAATATGAATATTTTGTAAAAATCCCCCTTGAATTGAGAACCCCAATGTGATATCATAGGAGATAGAGATTTTAGACCCTGTCGAAAAAATTTTTATCGGAGGACGTATTATGAATCTTATCTACAATGTCAAAGACAAACCCAAGTTCCCGCAGATGTTGGTATTCGCATTCCAGCAGTTGCTCGCGATTATGGCTGCAACAATCGCAGTTCCCGCAATCGTTGGTAACGGAATGACCGCTTCTGCAGCCCTCTTCGGCGCAGGCGTAGGTACACTCGTTTATCAGCTTTTCACAAAGTTCAAGAGCCCTGTATTCCTTGGTTCTTCCTTTGCGTTCATTCCTTCAATGTTCGCAGCATTCGGTGGCGCTGCTTCTATGCAGGTTGGCTATCTCGGTCTTCTCATCGGTGCACTTTTGGCAGGTCTGGTTTACGTTATAATCGCTATCATCATCAAAATCGCAGGCGTTAAGTGGATCAACAAGCTTATGCCTCCTGTTGTTATCGGACCTACAGTTGCCCTCATCGGTCTTTCCCTTGCAGGCGCAGCTATCAACGACGTATTCTCCTACGGTCCTCAGGACTCCAACGGTGCATTCATTATGACAACAAACATCTGGGTTTCTCTCATCTGCGCACTCGTAACACTTGCAGTAGTTGTTCTCTGCTCTGTATACGGCAAGAAGATGACAAAGCTCATCCCCTTCATCATCGGTATCCTCGCAGGATATGCAGTAGCACTTATCTTCACACTCATCGGTATCGCTACAAACAACGATGCTCTTAAAGTCATTGACTTTACTCCTTTCAAAGCACTCGTTGCTGACGGAGTAGGTGTGCAGACATTCGTAGCACTTCCCGAGTTCACATTCCTCACAGCTATTGAGGGACTCAAGAACTTTGATTTCAGCTACGTTGCTACAGTAGCAGTTGCATACGTTCCCGTTGCATTCGTTGTATTCGCTGAGCATATCGCTGACCACAAAAACCTTTCTTCCATCATCGAGTCCGATCTCACAGAGGATCCCGGTCTTCACAGAACACTTCTCGGTGACGGCGTTGGCTCCTTCGCAGGTGCATTCTTCGGCGGATGCCCCAACACAACTTATGGTGAGTCTGTTGGCTGTGTAGCTATCACAAGAAACGCTTCTGTTGTAACCATCACAACAACAGCAATTCTTGCAATACTCGTATCCTTCGTATCTCCCTTTGTAGCATTCCTCGATTCTATCCCCGGATGCGTAATGGGCGGTGTTTGCGTAACACTTTACGGATTCATCGCAGTTAGTGGTCTCAAGATGATTCAGAAGGTAAACCTCGAAGAAAACAAGAATCTCTTCACCGCATCTGTAATTCTCATCTGCGGTATCGGCGGTATGGCACTTAGAATCGGTGAGGTAACACTCACAGCTATCGCTTGCGCGCTCATCCTCGGTATCCTCACAAACCTTATGCTCAAGGGCAAAAAGGAAGACGCTGAATAATCAACAAAACTTCTTTCGCCGCACAGTATTTCTGTGCGGCGAAAGGTGTTGTTTTTGCGATGTCACACTTGACAATAACAGTTTGGTGTGATAAGATTTAACTATCGGATTTTGTCGCATAGTAGTGCGAAGAAACGAATTTTCGCACAGGTATTTTTTACCTGTCTTTTTGTTTTTTGTGGAGAGTTTTATGAAAAAGCTTGAAGAAAAAATTGTCCGCGAGGGCAAGGTTTATCCCGGTAACGTCCTCAAGGTAGGAAACTTCTTGAATCATCAGATAGACACCGTTTTCCTCAAAGAAATGTGCGAGGAGATGGTGCGCCTCTATAAAGATGCAGGTGTGACCAAGGTGCTCACAGTTGAGTCATCGGGAATTGCTATCGCTGCAGTTGTAGCGATGATGATGGAGGTTCCGCTCGTTTTTGCGAAAAAGAATAAATCAAGCAATATTTCATCGGAGCTCTACTGCGCAGTTGTTCATTCCTTTACTCATAACTCCGACTTCAATGTCGTGGTGGAAAAGGAATATATCAATAAAGGCGATAGAATACTCATAGTAGACGACTTTTTGGCAATTGGCAATGCCGTTTCGGGACTCGTTGATATTGTCCATCAGGCAGATGCCGAGGTCATTGGTGTAACAGTTGCTATCGAAAAAGGCTTTCAAGGCGGAGGCGACCATCTCAGAGAGATTGGCATCCGCGTAGACTCTATGGCAATCGTCGATAGTATGGAAGACGGAGTTATAAAATTCCGCGAACAAAACTAGGCTATAATTTTAAATTATAAATTGCCCTACGGGGCGAGGAGGAAAAATTATGAAAAAAGTATTGGCACTTGCACTCGTACTTTGTATGGTGCTCGGACTCGCAGCTTGCGGTGGCAACACAGATGATATTTCTTCTGTTGCTGGTGACGATACAGCTAAGACCATCAAGGTTGGCTTTATCTTCTTGCATGACGAACAGTCCACCTACGACAAGAACTTTATGGACGCTGCAAAAGCAGCATGTAAGGAAATGGGCGTTGAGTATGCTCAGAAGACCCAGATTCCCGAGTCCAAGGATTGCTACGACGCAGCTGTAGAGCTCATCGAAGTTGACGGATGTAACATCATCTTCGCTGACTCCTTCGGTCACGAGTCCTTCCTCATTGACGCTGCTAAGAAGTATCCCGATGTACAGTTCTGCCACGCTACAGGAACACAGGCTCACACCGCTGGTGTAGCTAACTTCCACAACGCATTCGCTTCTATCTATCAAGGTAGATACCTTGCAGGCGTTGCAGCAGGACTCAAGCTCAACGAAATGATCGCTGCAGGCGAGTTCACCGCTGAAGAGGCTAAGATGGGCTACGTTGGCGCATTCACATTCGCAGAGGTTATGTCCGGTTACACATCCTTCTACCTCGGCGCAAAGTCTGTTTGTCCCACAGTAACAATGGACGTTAAGTTCACAGGTTCTTGGTATGACGAGCAGGCAGAGAAGGAAGCAGCACAGGCTCTTATCGCTGGCGGCTGTAAGCTCATTTCTCAGCACGCTGACTCCATGGGTGCTCCTACAGCTTGTGAGACCGCAGGCGTTCCTAACGTTTCCTATAACGGCTCTACAGTAGCAGCTTGCCCCAACACCTTCATCGTTTCTTCCAGAATCGACTGGACACCTTACTTCAAGTATATGATTGAATGTGTAAAGAACGGCGAGGCTATCGCTACTGACTACACAGGCACAATCGAGACAGGTTCCGTTGTTCTCACAGACATCAACGAGGCAGCTGCAGCAGCAGGCACAGCTGAGAAGATTGCTGAAGTTAAGGCTAAGCTTCTTGACGGCACACTCAACGTATTCGATACAGCTAACTGGACAGTAGCAGGTGAGACCCTCACTTCCTATATGGCTGACGTTGATACAGACGCTGATTTCGCTAAGGATACAGAGGCTATCGAGGGCGGCGTATTCTACGAGTCCAAGCATCGTTCTGCTCCTTACTTTGATGTTGAAATCGACGGCATCAACCTTCTTGACAGAAACTACGGCTAATACCTAAACTTTTATGTCAGAGGCGAGAGAATCCTCTCGCCTCTGATACATAATTTTGAAGAAATCGCTAAACATTGGTTTAACGCTTTCTTGAGGATTAAAAGAACGGAGGTTTATCGTGAATAAACAACCTGCTATTGAACTGAAGAATATTACCAAAAGATTTGGTAGTAAAGTAGTTGCGAATAAAAACGTTAATCTTACTGCATATCGTGGTGAGATTCTTTCCATTTTAGGTGAAAATGGTAGTGGCAAAACTACGCTTATGAATATGATTTCAGGCATCTACTTTCCTGATGAAGGACAAATATTCATTGACAACGAAGAGGCTATCATTACCTCTCCAAAAGATGCATTTAAATATAAAATCGGAATGATTCATCAACATTTTAAACTTGTTGATGTTTTTAGTGCTGCAGAAAATATTGTTTTAGGCATAGACGATGGAAAGTACAATTTAAAAAATTCAACAAATGAGATTAATAAAATCAGTAAACAATATGGTTTTGAACTTGACATAAGCAAAAAGATTTACACAATGTCAGTGTCTGAAAAACAAACTGTTGAGATTATCAAGGTTTTATATCGTGGTGCTGATATTCTTATTCTTGACGAACCAACTGCGGTTTTAACACCACAGGAAACGGAAAAATTATTTAATATTCTTCGTCGTATGCGTGATGATGGCAAATGTATTATTATTATCACTCATAAACTACATGAAGTTCTCTCATTATCAGACAGAGTTTCCGTTCTTCGTAAAGGTGAATATATAGGTACAGTAAATACTTCAGAAACTACTGAAAATGAACTTACTGAAATGATGGTTGGTAAAAAAATCGACTTAAATATTCAACGAGATGAACCAAAGAATACTGAAGACAGACTTGTTGTAAACAGTATTACTTGTGTTGACAGAGTTGGCACAACAGTTCTTGACAATGTATCTTTTACAGCTAAAAGTGGTGAAATTCTTGGAATTGCAGGTATTGCAGGTTCAGGACAAAGAGAGTTACTTGAGTCAATTGCAGGACTTCAGCGTCTTGAATACGGTGATATATTCTACTTTGACCCAAAAACAGGAAAAAAAGAAAGCTTAAGAGATAAAACACCATTGCAAATCAGAAATATGGGTGTTCGTCTTTCTTTTGTTCCTGAAGACAGACTTGGTATGGGTCTTGTTGGTAATATGGACATTGTTGACAATATGATGCTCAGAAGCTATTCAAAAGGTCATTCAATGTTTCTTAAACGAAAGAATCCCAAAGACCTTGCTATGAAAATTATCAACGACCTTGAAGTTGTTACACCAAGTGCAAATACACCTGTTCGTCGCCTTTCCGGTGGTAATGTACAAAAGGTACTTGTTGGTCGTGAAATTGCTGCCTCCCCCACAGTTTTAATGGTAGCTTATCCGGTTCGAGGTCTTGACATCAACTCTTCTTATATGATTTATAATCTTCTCAATGCACAAAAAGAAAAAGGCGTTGCTGTTATTTTTGTTGGTGAAGATTTAGATGTTCTTGTTGAGCTTTGTGACAAAATTATGGTCATTGGTTCAGGTCGAATCACAGGTATTGTTGATGGTCGAACAACAAGTAAAGAAGAAATTGGTCTTCTTATGACAAAAACTAATCAGGATGGAAAGGAGAATAACAATGGCAAATAGTATTGTAACAAAAAAACATGAACCATTGTTTCATGTTGTAAAACGTGATGATATGCCAAACTGGAAAGCTTGGATTATTCGTCTTATTACAATTGTTATTGCTTTTTTCCTCGTTGGTTTGTTTTCAATGCTTGTTACCGAAAAAAGTTTTGGTGACACATATGAAATTATGTTTTCAGGTGTTTTCGGTAGGCTTTTTGAAGGTAGAACAACAATGCTTTGGAAATATTTGCAAGAAATTGCAATTCTCCTTTGCCTTTCATTAGCACTTACGCCTGCTTTTAAAATGAAATTTTGGAACTGTGGTGCTGAAGGACAAGCACTTATGGGCGGTCTTGCATCTATCTATTGTATGATTAATTTTGGCGATACACTTTCCTATGGTACTCTCATTGTTGTTATTGTATTTACAAGTATTCTTGCAGGTGCAATATGGAGTGTTATTCCTGCGATATTTAAAGCGTTATTTAACACAAACGAAACACTTTTTACACTTATGATGAACTATATTGCTACACAGATTATCGCATACTATGTGTATATCGTTGGTGGAGGTTCAAATGTTATTAATCCTGTATCAGCAGGTAATTTTCCATCGGTTGGAAATAACGATTATTTCGTCAACATTGTTGTAGTTGCAGTTATTACTGTTCTAATGTACATTTATTTAAAATATAGTAAACAAGGTTACGAAATTTCTGTTGTTGGTGAAAGTCAGAATACAGCAAGATATATAGGCATTAATGTTAAAAAAGTTATTATCAGAACAATGGTTATTTCCGGTGCATTATGTGGTGTAACAGGTATGCTTTTAGTAGCAGGTAAAGACCACAGTATTAATACTAATCTTGTTGGTGGACAAGGATTTACCGCAATTCTCATGTCATGGCTTGGACAATTCAATCCATTCATTATGGTATTTATGACTGCAATTGTTGTATTCCTCAGAATTGGTGTTGCAAAAGTTGCTGACGCATCTCTTTTGAATTCATCATTTTCAGAAATTATGGTTGGTTTAGTAATTTTAATGCTTGTGGGATGTGAATTTTTTATTCAATACTCAATTAAATTCCGTCAGAGCAAAAAGGAGGTTAAAGCATGATTATTCAATTTATCTGCCGTGCAATCCTTCTTGGTGTACCTCTTCTTTACGGCTCAACAGGTGAAATAATAACAGAAAAATCAGGTCATCTTAATCTTGGAATTCCGGGCATAATGTATGTAGGTGCAATCAGTGGTGTTGTTGGTTCATTTATATATGAGAACTCTTGTGGTAATGATATAGCGAATATGAACGGCTTTCTTGCTGTTCTTATTCCACTTATTTGTGCAATTATCGGAGCAACAATTATGGGTCTTATTTACAGTTTTCTTACTGTAACATTACATGCTAATCAGAATGTTACCGGTCTTGCACTGACAACGCTTGGTATTGGTTTAGGTAACTTCTTGGGTGCTTCATTAATTAATATTACTGATAGTGAATTACCTTCAATTGCTCTTACAAAAACAAGTTCATTTTTTACAACAAAACTCCCGTTTGCCGACAATTTAGGTTGGTTTGGTGAATTATTCTTTTCACACGATTTTCTTACATATCTTGCAGTTTTCATTGCAATAGTTGCTTCATTTGTACTTAATCGTACTCGAGTAGGACTTAACCTTCGTTCAGTCGGTGAAAATCCTGCAACTGCTGATGCGGCAGGCATCAATGTTTCCCGTTACAGATATGCTTCAACCTG
>JAZSNN010000007.1:0-53505 GCA_045536425.1 Oscillospiraceae bacterium | reverse complement strand
TCGGCTAATTGATAATCTCCAGATTCGTCAAAGTCTCTAGCGATTTCATAAGCTTCATTTCTAAATCCTGCATCATTCTCCTCGGAGTAATATTTAATTAAATTAATAATATTTTTCTTTTTCATATTAAAACCTCCGTCCAATATATATTATACACATTTCGGGACAAAAGTCAATAGATTTGGGACAAAAACTGTTTTTTAATTTTACCATATGGTTAACACTTGTTCCACGCATTATGCATTTTTATTAATCGCTTTACATACAGTGAAATCACTTTTATTAAGAAATGACGAAATGCTTTTATTACAACTAAAGAATTTCCTTTTAACTAAAAAAGAAAGAGTTCGGCAATGAACCGAACTCTTTCACAATTGATTTATTATTTAATTCTTCCTACATTTTCGAGTCAACTTCAAATTGAAGTAAAATCTATATATTTGTTATACCCTATAAAACCTATTAGTTTGTTGTTTTTACATTGCAATAATCCCCACAACAACCAATAAAGCAAAACAAAATATAGACAAAGCCGAGATTACCAAACCGATTTTTTGAAATTTAAATTTATTTGCACAAATAATACCAGCAGAGTGTATTTGGAACAACAAATCTTCAAAAATTTCCTCTTCATCATACGTTTTATATACTTTTTTCTTATAGCAATCAAAATCCAAATAATGTTCTTTTATAGACGCATAAAACATTATCGATTTAAAATCTTTTTTTGTTTTTTTACCATTTGGTTTTAAAATAATTCTAGGTAAAATCACTTTTAAAAGATAAAATACCCCAACAAAAAAACCAATTACAGCAATTGTATATAACGAAAGATACAATCCATACCAAAAATTAATATTTTTAATTGAATGTGACCAAATGGAGGATTGCAAATCAATGAAGTCTGTAGATAATGCTATAGTAATTATTGTGGCATAAAATCCCAATATAATGGAAACTTTTGTGTCGCAATTATTAATCCACATATTGATGGTGTCTAAAGTGTGAAAAGCATCCTCTTTTTTTAAGGCACATGTTTTATCTTTTATCATCTATAGCACCTCTAATCGAGTTTTCAAAATACATAATACACGTGTCGTCTTCAAATTGATTGTTTTTCTTTAACTCTGCCATTTCAGAATCAATTCTAATTTGGTCGATTGATAGGGACTTAAACTTCTTGACATCATCACCGTTTACAAATCGGACTTCTGAATAACCGGATGTTTTATTTTGATTAATATAACTCGCCAACTGAGTATCATCCAAATCAGAAGGTGCTGTTATCTTTGCATGACACAAAATACTATTATGTGGTTTGCAATTTCTATATATAGTACAATAACCATATGGAATTAAATTATTGCCTCTATCGGAATCAGTAGCCAATTCAATATCTATACCAAACATATTTTTATATTCTTTTACAATGGTTTCTTCCATATGAATATTTTGATGTTTTACATTACCAAAGTCCCAAACATTTTTCAAATGCTTTCTATCTGGCGATCTTTTTGCAATTAATACATTACCTGTTTTAGGATTAACACACGCTACCATATAATAAAGATTGGCTCGTCCTTCCGCGGACATCCTAATCTCACCTTTTATACTTAACAATTGGTAAATCGCAATTATCTCTTTGATAATGTCCATCTGTTGAAAAATCTCAAGTATATTCTCATATTCTTTTTCTTTTATTGATATAATTTCATTTGAACGTTTCTTAGGCCATAAATGCTCTCCATTTAAATGTTCAGTATATTGTATATCATCTGTTGGAACATTTTCATAATACCAATATACAGGCCTTGGATTTTCATTCCACACGCCTTTACCTTTCGCATAACCAACCAAATGAATTTTTTCAATGATACTATTTAACTCTAAAACAAAATCATCTAAATCCACACCGTTTTTGCTCGCAAAAAAATGTATACTATCAACTCTTTCTTTTTTCTTTGCGATATGCTCATATGTATCTAAAAGAATATAGACTATTTTAGGATCAATGGCTATTTTCTGCATGGAAGAGCACTTGGTTAATCTGAAACCTTCATCCATACTCTTTCCAACAAAATCCACCTCGTCGCCACAAGAAAACGTAAAATTAAATTCATAGTTATCTACGTCTGTTTCAGTTAGTGCTAACCAAATAGTGGCTTTTATTGATATCTCAGGGATTTCTTTCTTCATGCTATTTTGGAGAGTTTTTAAGTGTGAATAACTTTTTTTAATAAGGTCACAAATGAATTCTAAACTATCTACCTTTCTCTTATACAGCATCTCATCCCCGTTAAATTTCCAATAATGCATATAAGGAAAACTATTGCTTGTCAAAATATTGATAATTTTAGACCATTTTTGGGGATACTGTACCTTTAATCTTGTTGAATCTGTAATGTCAAAAGATAAAAACAGTATTAATTCTTTGCTATTTGCAGTGGATGTTTCATCTATATATGTCCTATTTTTTTCAATTATAGATTTTCTCTCATCAACATCTTTTTTAGTACTCATAGACTTTTATCTTCCTACCTTCCGATTTGCAGTTCTTCTCCTCGTGCTAGCACTTCAAGATAATCGATTTGATATTCATCCGCAATATTTTGTATGCAAAATTCTCCATCGTTAAGGTGCTCTATAACAGTAGGTTCAAATGTATATCTAGGCATAACAAAAGCACGTGCAAAAAAAGCAGCTTCACTATCCTCGTTTACGAATCCATTGCAATTATATTTTTGTGCTATTTTCATGTCTTCCAAATTCAAAAATGCATGGCCCAATTCGTGTATGACTTGCATATAATTGTTAGACTCCGAGTAATAGTAAATTATATATGAATTTTCGTCGATTTTTTTAATGCATGTGTCATCAGGATTTGCGATAAACTCCAATTTTCCTCCGTAAAAAGAAACAATGTTTGACAAATCATCATTGCTTAAAAATTTTTGTTCGCGTTTAATGATTTTTTTCTCAACTAATCGTTCCCTGGCATCCAAAGCGATTTTTTCAATATATATTCTTCTCTGCCCTGTCATAAAATCTCCTTTCACGAACAACGGTGTTACAAAAAACATGTAACTTTATTACCTAGTTCAGTGATTATTTCGGCACATTGCCCTTATAAATATAGTATGAAACACTAGAAATTATGTTCCTTATGCTGGATAGTGTCCCTATAAATGTATCTATTATATCATATCTTGTCCCGTGCTGTCAATAAAATACTTTTTTACGGTAATATTAATTTTTTACGGTAATATTGATTAAATGTTAAAGTCTTTAAAGTGACTTCGCTTCTAATAATTTTTAACAAAAAGGCACAAAATGTGCAAGAATAGTAGTGTTCCTACCATTAGATGCTTTATGAAAGCGCCGTGCAAATCGCACGGCGCTTGATCTTTATTCTATCATAGTGACTTTTCTCTGCAAATCTCTTGTGAAAAATGGCGTAGTAGTTGGCGTAGTGGCATAGTTTTTTAAGGTTCTAAACCACTCAAAAACCGCATAACTACTGGGTTTTCTGAAATTTGTTAGTCCAAAGGTTTCATTGTGGGGAAAAGGATTACGTCGCGGATGGCTTGGCTATCGGTGAGGAGCATTGTCATTCTGTCAATGCCGAAGCCGATGCCGCCTGTGGGGGGCATACCGAGTTCGAGTGCGTAGAGGAAGTCTTCGTCGGTTGTATTTGCTTCCTCGTCTCCCTGTGCGAGAAGCTCTTCCTGCGCCTTGAAACGCTCTCTCTGGTCGATGGGGTCATTGAGCTCAGAGTAGGCATTTGCCATCTCCCATCCGTTCATAAAGAACTCGAAACGCTCAACATAGTCGGGGTTTTCGGGTTTCTTTTTGGTGAGAGGAGAAATCTCGATAGGATGGTCCATAACAAAGGTCGGTTGAACGAGGTGTTCCTCTACAAACTGCTCGAAGAACAGGTTGAGAATATCGCCCTTCTTATGTCTTTCCTCATACTCGACGTGATGCTCTTTTGCAACTGCACGAGCCTCTTCGATTGTATTTATCTCGTTGAAATCAACGCCGGAATACTTTTTAACCGCGTCGAGCATTGTTATTCTCTCGAAGGGCTTGCCGAGGTCCATTTCAATTCCATTGAAGGTGATTGTGGTTGTGCCGAGCACCTCCTGTGCCACATAGCGATAGAGGTTTTCGGTCAAATCCATCATTCCGTGATAGTCTGTATACGCCTGATAGAGTTCCATAAGTGTAAACTCGGGGTTATGACGAGTGTCAAGTCCTTCGTTACGGAAAACTCTGCCAATCTCATAAACTCTCTCCATACCGCCGACGATAAGACGCTTGAGGTAGAGTTCGAGAGAAATTCTGAGCTTGATATCAGTATCAAGTGCATTGAAGTGGGTCTCAAAGGGTCTTGCTGCCGCACCGCCCGCATTGTATACGAGCATGGGGGTTTCAACCTCCATAAAGCCTTGTCCGTCGAGGTACTTTCTGACCGCACTGATAATCTTGGAGCGGTTGATGAGTGTCTGCTTAGACTCTTGATTCATTATCAGGTCTATGTAGCGCTGACGGTAGCGGGTATCGGTATTTGTGAGTCCGTGGAACTTCTCGGGGAGAATCTGCAAGCTCTTGGAAAGAAGGGTCACAGACTTCGCGTGGACAGACTTCTCGCCTGTCTTTGTTTCGAAAACTGTTCCTTTTATTCCGACGATATCACCGATATCGAGCTTTTTGAACGCTTTATATTCCTCTTCGCCGAGGTCGTCTCTTGCAACGTAGGACTGGATATTACCCTTTAGGTCCTGAACGTTACAGAAAGATGCTTTACCCATAACTCTCTTGGACATAAGACGGCCTGCAATGCTGACCTCTTTGCCCTCGAGCTCAGCAAAGTTTTCTTTTATCTCTGCGGAGTGGTGTGTCTGATCATATTTTGTGATTACGAACGGGTCTGCTCCCTGCGTCTGAAGCTCTGCGAGTTTTTCACGGCGAACCTTCAGAAGCTCTGAAACGTTCTGTTCTATTGGAGCCTTTATTTCTTCTGCCATAGTTTTTCACCCTTATTTATTGATAGCTCTTATTTCGTACTTGTTGTTAAAGCCGAGTACCTCAAACTCGATAACGTCGCCTACGGTATGTCCGATAAGGTTTTTACCAAGCTCGGAGGAGTCGGAAATTTTGCACTCGGAGGGATTAGACTCGGAGGAGCCTACGATCTGATACTCTATCTCCTCTTCCTCGTCGAAATCGTATACGAGCACCTTTACGCCTACAGCTACTTTATCTGTAGTAATCTCGCTCTCGTCGATAACCTCAACGTTTTTGAGCATAGTTTCAAGTTCAAGAATCTTTGCCTCGACGATAGCCTGCTCATTCTTTGCTTCGTCGTATTCGCTGTTTTCGGAAAGGTCGCCAAATGATTTAGCTTCTTTTATCTTCTCGGCAACTTCCTTTCTCTTGGTCAGCTTGAGATAATCGAGCTCTTCCTCGAGTTTTTTGAGTCCCTCATAGGTAATCTTGTGGAGCTTTGCCATTTATAGTTCATCCTTTCAATTATGTTCGTACATATTTTTCTATTATACTAAATGCATTTCAAAGTGTCAATAGACGCGGTACGGCAACAGGCAAAAAGCCTGTTGCCAGACGGATTATTTAGACGAATTCTGATATTCTTTTATCTTTGTCTGCGCAAGCTCGAGAGCTTTTTTGAGCTGTGTATCCTCGGAGATGTCAAGCTCGGAAATCCTGGAGGCAAGTTCTGCGGAGAGCGCTACTTCGAAATCAGCGGGAACGCCTACTCCGTCATAGTTTGCAGATTTGGGAGGATTATACCAAGCGACTGTTATATTCAAAGCAGAGCCGTCATTGAGCTTTTTGGTGGTCTGCATTGTTCCCTTGCCATAGGTGGTCTTATCACCAACGCTGACAGCCTTGCCGTAGTCCTTGAGTGCTTGTGTAAAGAGCTCTGCGGCAGAAGCGGTGTCCTTATTGGTGACAACTACCATCGGGAGATTTATCTCGGTAGCATCGGAGGTTGCGAGGATATCGGTCGTTCCGTCTTTGTAGGTTGCGGAAACGATGGGTCCTTCGGGAACGAGTCTATCCAAAATCTTTGCGACCGAGGAAACTGTTCCTCCGGGGTTGTTTCTAACATCAAAAACAAGGCCCTCAGCGCCCTGCGACATAACCGCATCAAGTGCTGTGTTAAACTGACTAACGGTGTTGGAGTTGAAGCCTGTTATAGCAATATATCCAACGTTTTCGGAAAGCATTTTGTAGGTTACGGTGGTCAGCTCGATGCGTTTTCTCGTCACTACAACAGGTTGGAGCTCGTCTGCACCACGGCGAATGGTAAGGGTGACTGTTGTGCCTTCCTCGCCGCTGACTCTATCTACCGCTTCGGAATAGGTATCCTTTGTTACGGCAAAATCATCTACCTTTGTTATGAGGTCATCGGGAAGTATTCCCGCCTCCTGCGCGGGCGAATTTTCGTTGACGCTGACTACCTGAATGTATCCGCTGTCCGCAAGCTTTACGGTCACGCCTATTCCTATCATAACGCCCTCGTTGGAGCTGACGTATTTAGCATAGGTTTCTGCAGTCAGGTACTGTCCGTAGGTATCTCCGATACCCTCGACAAACGCAGCAGAAATGGCATCCTGAAGCTGTGTTTCGTCGATTGTTCCGATATAATTCTGACGGATGAGGTTATCAACCTCGGCAATCTTACTGTACATTGCCTCGCGCGCTTTTATGTTATAAACGCGCTGGTTGAACTCAGCCTGAGAATATACCATTGTTATCGAAAAGGTGAGCGCGGCAGTTACGAGCATCAGTGCCAGTGCCACTCCCAAGCTCAATATCTTTTTACTCATCTAATTCTCCTCGTTCGTCGGTATTCATAGATATTATATATCGGGGTTTTGAAATATATTTTAACACACCTTTGCAGGTGTGTTAAAATCAAACCTTGTTTATTTTGCATTCGGGAACCAGAGAAGCGGATCCTGTGCCTCTCCGTCTACTCTGATTTCAAAGTGGATGTGCGGTCCTGTGGAGTTACCCGTAGAACCAACCTTACCGATGACGTCACCGCGTTTTACAGTTTGACCTGTCTTTACCGAAATACTGCTGCAATGCGCATAAAGCGTACTATATCCGCCGCCGTGGTCGATTATCAGATACTTTCCGTATCCCTTATTTGGAACATAGGTGGTCTTTACGTAGATTACGGTTCCGTCGTTGGCTGCCAGGATATTTGTGCCGTATGCACCCGATCCTGCAATGTCGATACCCGTATGGAAATCCTTTGAACCGTTGCTCCAGGTTCGCCAACCGTATTTACTGGTTATCTTTGTATGTGTTGCAGAGGGCCACAAAAACTCGCCGCCAACGTAGTTTTCTTCAAACTCGAGTTGATCGTAGATGTCGTCAAGTTCCTTCTGTGTTTCCTTTAAGTCGGCTTCAAGTTCTTCTTTTTTCTGCTCACTCTGCATTACCTGATCGTTGAGATCGTCGATCGCGTCCTGAACCTGTGCGTATTTACTGTCAAGTTCCTTACGCTTTTCGTTGCTTTCCGCCTTGAGTTTATTGACCTCTTCCTTATCTGCTTCGAGAAGGATCTTCTCCTGTGCAACAGCCTCTTTGTCAAGCTTCAGGCTATTGATAAGCTCGTTATCATATTTTGCCATACGCTTGATGGTTTCTACCGCAGAAAGAAAATCCGAAAAGCTCTGTGCGCCGAAGAGAAGTTCCCAGTTTGTCGCTGTTCCCGTGAGCTGTGCCGCTCTGAGTCGGGTTTCAAACTTTTGATAGTTATCATCGATCTCCATCTGCAGGTTCACTATCTTTATTTCCTGCATTTCGATGTTATCGTCAAGAATTTCCATTCTCTCGTTGAGGTTGTCTATCTGCTCCTGTATTACAGAGATCTGATTTTTTATCTTCGTTCTTTGCGATTTTTTATCAGCAAGCTTGTCGTTTGCCGCCTTTATCTCGGCCTCAAGTTCTTTGTGTGCATTCTGAAGCTCCTGATATCGATTAGCAAGATTCGACAATTCCTCGGTCATCTCGGTATCGGCAAAAACCGTTGTGAGAGAAGGTGCCGCTGCTGTCAATATCATCAAAAGCGCGAGGATCGCGGTTATAACACGTACTATCTTTTTATTCATAGCCGTCTCCTATCATGCTCTAAGGTGTTTTCTGACAAATATGCCGCTGCCAAAGATTCCGACGCACAAGCCTGCCGCAAGGAAGCCGAGTGCCATTATTCCACCGAAATCAGAGAAGGGCAAAATACTTGAAACCATTGCGGAAAACCAAGAGTTGTAGGTTCCTGCAAGGTTTGTGTACATCCACTCATAGACTATCCACAGTACTATATAGGATATTGTTGCGGATATAAGTCCCAACAAAATTCCCTCGATAACAAACGGGAGTTTTATGAAAAAGTCGGTCGCACCAACGCATTTCATTATATGTATCTCTTTGCTCCTATTAAATATCGTCAATTTAATGGTGTTGGAGATAATTACCGCAGAAACAATTATGAGTATTGCGACTATAACAAATCCTGCTATAGTAACAACGTTACTAAGCGAAACCATTGCCGACGCCACCTCTTTGGTAGCGGAAACAGTATAGACGTAGTTTTTTAGCTGCATCTCTCTGACGCTGTCATCCAAAAGCGCAATATCGTCAAGCGTTACTACAAAGGAATCGAGAAGCGGGTTGTTTTCATCGTTGTAATCATCGAGAAGGAACGCCGCATCACCAAAATCTTTTTTCCTCTTTTCGAGTGATTCTGCCTTTGTGACAAGGGTGACTTTATCTACATTTTCTATTGCTTTCAGGTCTTGTTCGAGCGAAGTGAGCATTTCCTGTGTTGCATCTTCCTGTACGAAAACGACAATTTCGTTCTGCGACTCAACGTAGTCCATCATATTGTGGATGTTGAGTGAAAACATTGTAGACGCGCCGATGAGCAAAAGACAAGCGGTCAAAACACCGATTGAAGCCGCCGACATAAGACGGTTTGCCCAAAGGTTGCGCACACCCTCTTTGAAAAGATAGCTTAGTCCACTAAACTTCATACTAACTCCTTCTCCGGAGCGTCAGCTATGACCTCTCCCTTGTCTATAGTAATTACGCGTTTATTAAATTTATGCACAAGGTCGTGCTCGTGGGTAACCATTATTATGGTTGTGCCACAACGGTTTATCTCCGCGAGAAGCTCGAGTATCTCGAGTGACATCTCGGGGTCGATATTTCCCGTGGGCTCGTCCGCTATGAGAAGCTGGGGATTGTTTACGAGGGCTCTTGCGAGGGCTACCCTCTGCTGTTCTCCTCCGGAAAGCTCGTCGGGCATTGATTTTTCCTTTTTACTCAGTCCGACAAGACCGAGCACATAGGGAACTCGGCGCTTTATATCTCTGGGGGAAACGTCGGTAACACGAAGCGCAAATGCCACGTTGTCGTAAACATTCATAGTTGGTATGAGCTTAAAGTCCTGAAAAACCATACCGATAGAACGGCGGTATTCGGGGATTTTCTTGTGCTTGAGTTTGTTGAGATTGTAGCCGTTTACTTCGATGCTACCAGAGGTGGCAATCTCTTCGCGCATTATCAGTTTCAGGAAGGTACTCTTTCCTGCTCCCGACGCGCCGACAACGAACACAAACTCGCCTCTCTCTATATCAAGGCTCACGCCTTCGAGCGCTTTTGTTCCGTTTGGGTATTGCTTTGTAACATTTCTGAACTTAATCAAGGGTGCACCGCCTTTTAGATTCTTATTTTGGTCTGTGCCCATTCAAGACAAGAAACAAGACCTTGGGTCCTGTTTCGTTTATGTCTATTTTTGCCGTGCTGTCATCAATACTTCACGGGGTTTGCCGCGAGATACTTCTTGACCATTAGTGCTACCTTGAATACGATAGCGTGGTCAAATTCACGCAGGTCAAGTCCTGTGAGCTTTTTGATCTTTTCAATTCTGTACACAAGTGTATTTCTATGCACGAACAATTTTCTTGATGTCTCAGAAACGTTGAGGTTGTTCTCAAAGAATTTCTGTATTGTAAACAACGTTTCATGGTCGAGGTTGTCTATAGAGCCCTTTTTGAAAACTTCGTGAAGGAATCCCTCACACAGAGTTGTCGGAAGCTGATAGATAAGCCTTGCGATACCAAGTGTCTCATAATGAACAATTGATTTCTCTGTATCGAACACTTTACCGACCTCGAGCGCTATCTGTGCTTCCTTGAAGGAACGCGCAAGCTCCTTGATGCCGACAACAGCGCTTCCTATGCCGACTACAACGCGGGTATAGAACTCGCTTCCAAGCGTGTCAACTATAGAACGGGCAAGCTTTTCGAGGTCCCTCGAGTCGATGCCGGGTTTGATTTCTTTTATAAGCACGAGGTCAGACTCGCTGATGGTGAATACAAAATCCTTCTGCTTGTCGGGGAAGAGATTTTGAATAACATCAAAAGCAGAGATGTCGTTTGTGGACATTATTCTAACGAGGAAAGCGACTCTTGTAGCTTCGGAATTGAAGTGCAGTTCTCTTGCCTTTACATAGATATCTCCGGGGAGAATGTTGTCTAGAATTACGTTCTTGATAAAGTTGTTTCTATCATACTTTTCGTCATAGTATTGCTTTATCTTTGCCATAGACACAGCAAGAAGACCTGCATATTTTTCAGCAGCCTCGTCGGTTCCCTCTACAAAAACAGCAAACTCGGGTTTTGTCTTTGTCCCGAAAGTACGGTATGTATAGCCTTCACAGATAAAGGTTTCCTTTGATTCTGCAATGGAAAAAGCAACGAAATCGTTGGTTTCTCCTATTTTCGAAAGCTCGCTGCAGGACATTACTGCCGATGTTTCGTCTACAACACCTACAACCCTATCTATAGCTTCCTTCATCTGATGAACTACGCCTTGAAACAACCTGTTAGACATGTCACGACCTCATTTCAATAATCTAGAACTTCCTAATTATATATTTTACACAATTTGTTAGAATTTTGCAAGAATTTTTTTTAGAATTTTGCGACAAAAAGTAAAAATATCACCATTTTAACATAAAATTTACAAACAATTCCGTTATTTATGCCCAAAACGTCCCGCACTTCGATGTACAAATTAAACAATGTTATTTTGCACAATGCGAAAATATTAGTATTTGTAAATTTGTACAGAAAATGGTATAATGGTTATAACATCGAATTTGGGGAGGTGAAGGATGTTTTGAACAGCGCAAGTGACATTCAACAGTTACGCGGTATCGGTGCTAAAAGAGCCACCTTATACCGAAAGCTCGGTGTCAACACTATTGGCGACCTTTTGTATTTCTATCCGAGAAACTACCTTGACGTCACAGATATAAAACTTGCTATCGTATGTCCCGACGACGTGCCTTGCTGTCTAAAGGTTTACGTTGCATCAAAGCAGGTGCCCCGCCGTGTGCGCAAGGGTATGACTGTATACAAAATCGACGCTTTTGACGAAAGCTCTAAAATTTATCTCACGCTCTTCAACCAATCCTTTGCCTTTGAAGCGATAAATGTCGGCGAAGAGTATCTCATATTCGGAAAGCTTCGCACAACGGGAAGAGTAAGAGAGATGATATCCCCGCTCATAATTCCCTACTCTGCCGACATCCCGATGAAAGCGGTTTACAGGCTGACGTCGGGGCTCACCTCAAATGCTATCAGCACCAACGTTCGCGAAGCGCTAAAGCTTGTTGACAATTCTGTAGCCGACTATCTCCCTGCACAAATCCGCGAGAAGTATGGCTTGTCGCACATTTCCTTTGCACTGGAAAACATACATTTCCCAAAAGATCCGGTGAGTCTTGACGCAGCGAGAAGGCGTTTGTGTTTTGAGGAGCTTTTTATTGTACAGCTCGCGCTCAACAGACTTAGAAATTCAAACACACGTTTGACCTCACATTCTATAAAGAAAACCGACCTTAGTGAATTTTACGACAGCTTACCCTTTGAACCTACGGGTGCACAAAGGCGCGCAATCGACGACTGTATCGCTGATATGCAGAAAACGTCACCGATGAACAGACTGGTGCAGGGTGACGTGGGCTCGGGAAAGACGTTGGTCGCTGCAGCTGCAGCATTTTGTTGTTGCAAAAACGGATACCAGGCAGCTATGATGGCTCCCACCGAGATACTTGCCGTACAGCATTCAAAGACTATGGAAAAACTTTTATCTCCGTTTGGAATAAAGGTTGCTCTACTCACGGGCTCTATGAAGGCTTCGCAGAAAAAGGCGGTGCTTTTGGGGCTCGAAAGCGGAGATATAGATTTTATAATAGGCACACACGCGCTGATAACAGGAAAGGTGAAATTCAAAAACCCCGCACTTGTCATCACAGACGAACAGCACCGATTTGGCGTTGGGCAGAGGGCGGTGCTCTCTGAAAAGGGCTGTGACCCTCACACCCTCGTTATGTCTGCAACACCCATACCGAGAACGCTATCGCTCATTATCTACGGCGACCTCGAGCTATCGGTCATAGACGAGCTTCCAAAAGGCAGAACACCAATAGAAACCTTTGTAATCGACCCGCCAAAGCGTGAGCGCGCGTACAACTTTGTCAGGGAGCATATCGAAAAAGGCTTGCAGGCCTATGCAGTATGTCCTCTCATCGAAAACGACGAGGGTGAACCGTCCGAGCTTTTGGCAGTCACAGAATATGCGGCTTCGCTTCAAAAGGCGTTTCCCGAGTTTAGAGTAGGCATACTCCACGGCAAGATGAAAGCCGCTGAAAAGGACGCTGTTATGGCAGATTTTCGCGATAAAAACATCGACATCCTCGTATGCACTACAGTGGTTGAGGTTGGTGTCGACGTTCCAAACGCAGTTATTATGCTGATAGAAAACGCCGAGCGGTTTGGTCTTTCACAGCTTCACCAGCTTCGCGGAAGGGTTGGAAGGGGAACGGAAAAATCCTATTGCATACTCATAAGTGACAATCTTTCGGGAGATTCGGGCGAAAGACTCAAAATAATGAAGAGCACAACCGACGGATTTAAAATTGCGGAAGAAGACCTGAACCTCAGAGGTGCGGGTGACCTCATTGGAGTGCGTCAGCACGGTCTTCCCTCTCTAAAACTTGAGGGTATGTACACCGACAAAAAACTCGTTCAGCTTGCAAAACAGGCAAGCAACGACATTTTGAATTCCGACCCCGAACTTTCGACCCCTGAAATGAAATATTTAAGGGCAAAAGTTAATTCTATGCTTGAAAACATCATAAATAACTGATATCCTATAAGTATAAAGGAGAGTTGAAAAATGATCAAACTCGAAAAAACTTCGGTTATGAATTTTGAAAACGCTGTGAGAGGTGCCAGAAACCCGCTCAACAGCTGGGAAAAGATGGACAGCTTCGTAGACGCGGACGGAAACTTTGTGCTCGGTGAAAATGACCTTTCTCTCGCAAGACGTCTTTGCTCTGCAGGAAGCGACCACAGAAAGTTTATCCGTCAGATCTTTGTATCGGTCGACATCACCGCACCGATGTATTGGTGGAAGGAGTATGACACCTACAAGGTGGCTACCGTTGCAAACTCCACAAGCACTATGCACAAGATAACAAGCAAAAAGTTTGAGCTTTCCGATTTCAGCTGTGACAAGATGGACGAGGATTCTCTCGCGTTTATGCAGACTGTTATCGACAAGCTCGAAGAGCTCAGGCTGAAATATCTCGAGACAAAGGACAAGCAGATTTGGTATGATATCATCCAGCTTTTGCCCTCGAGCTACAACCAGATGCGAACCTGCACTATGAACTATGAAAATCTCATCTCTATGTACTATGCGAGAAAGACTCACAAGCTCGACGAGTGGCACGTTTTCTGCGATTGGGTGAAATCTCTTCCCTATGCTGACGTTATGATTTTGGTGAAAGAGGGCTAATTTCGTGGCTGTTAAGACAAATGCAATGCGAATTCTCGACCGCGAAAAGATTTCCTACACGGCGCAGGAATACGGTCACGACGACGGTCTCATCGACGGAAACTCAATTGCCACAAAGATTGGTGCAGATGAGAGTATTGTTTTCAAAACCCTTGTGACAAAGGGCAGTAGCGGTGGCTATTTCGTTTTTGTCGTTCCCGTTTGTACCGAGCTCGACCTCAAAAAAGCGGCAAAGGCTGCGGGTGAAAAGTCGGTGACGATGATTCCCGTCAGTGACATCAACAAGGTCACGGGTTATATTCGCGGAGGTTGCTCCCCTGTCGGAATGAAAAAGCTTTTTCCGACGTACATCGACGTTTCGGCGGAATCACTCGATGCAATATACGTGAGCGCGGGAAAAATCGGTGCTCAGGTTTTTGTTTCACCAAAGGATCTGGCGCGTGTATGCAGTGCAATATTTGCTGATATTACTGTGAAATAGCATAATAATGGGCGAAGCCTTTTGGCTTCGCCCATTATCTTTTTATCTTGTAACCTTGGTGTTTTTGAGAGCTTGTCTTGTTTCTTTAATGCTTCCGAGGCACTCGGTTGCAGCCTTTTCAATCTTCTGGAGCATATCCTCAGAAAAATCGAAAGCCGCCTGACGCATTTCTTTAGATTTTGTCTGTGCGAGATTTAGTGTTTCGGTCGCCTTTTCGTTTGCTACGCGGACAACCTCTTCCTCGGAAACGAGCACCTTTGCTCTTTCTTCGGCGCGTTTGATGATGGATTCAGCTTCGTTTCTTGCATCGAGGATGATTTTGTTGCGGTCTGCGACTACTGCCTTTGCTTGTTTGAGATCGGAAGGAAGATTTAGGCGCACCTCGTCAATAAGGTCGCGAATCTTCTCTGCGTCTACGACGCATTTGCCGCCGGAAAGCGGAACTCCCCACGATTTTTCAAGCATTTCGTCGATAGTATCAAGAATGGTTTCGATGGTCATTTGACTGTCCTCCCCAAATTATTTACACAATCTTTCTTTTACTTCGCTGTATATTTCGCTGGGTACAAAGGATGATATATCCCCGCCAAATCTGGCAATCTGCTTTACCATACTGGAGCTGAGATACATATTTTCCGCTGCGGTATTCAAGAACACCGTTTCTGCGTATGGGTTGAGTTTTCGGTTGGTGAGCGCCATCTGGAACTCATACTCAAAGTCGGATACCGCACGAAGACCTTTTACAATAGCGCAGGCACCCGTGGAACGAAGATAATCTGCGAGAAGTCCACTGAAGCTGTCAACCTCAACGTTTGGCAACATCGCGGTCACCTTTTTTAGTTGTTCTACCCTTTCTTCTACCGAGAAAGAGGGTTTTTTATCAGGGTTTACAACCACAAGGACGATGACCTTGTCAAAAAGACCGGTTGCTCTTTTTATAATATCGAGGTGTCCTTTGGTTACGGGGTCAAAGCTTCCCGGGCAGACCGCTGTTCTCATTCTTCCTCATTCCTTCTGCGATATGTTGTGAGCGCTATGCGTCCATAGGAATACGTTCTGAATCTGCAAAAATCACCCGCTTGTTCGGGGAGCAGGTCTTTTTTGTCGTGTTCACATACTATTATACCATTTTCATTTACTTTTTCAACAACTTTAGGCAAAATCTGTGGGATTATGTCCTTTGAATAGGGCGGGTCGATAAAAACTATGTCGAATTTATCCTTGCAGCCGCCAAGATAAGCAAAGCTATCCATAGCTACAACGCGGGAATTTTGTGCAAGTCCCGTGTTTTTGAGGTTTTCTCTGACCACCTTCACACTATCGGTGCTACTGTCAACAAAAACCGCCAAAGACGCACCTCTACTCAGTGCTTCGATGCCGAGCTGTCCGCTTCCCGCAAAGAGATCGAGCACCTTCGCTCCCGCAAGCTCAAATTGAACTATGCTGAATATCGCTTCCTTGACCATATCGGAGGTGGGGCGAACGTCGTTGCCTTCTAAGGTTATTAGTTTTTTACCTCTTGCCGAGCCTGTAATTACTCTCATTTAAATCAATCCTTTTTTGAGGAGTCGGTTTTTTTCTTGCCAAATCGGTTTTCTGTACCGTTTATCAGTCTTTTGATATTCTCGCGGTGCATTATGATGACCACTGCCGCAACTGCTGTCGCAAGCAGTGTATTTACAACTATCTCGGTGGGGGTGAAGGCCTTGTCTATACATTGATAGATGCAGGTAAAGGTAGGATAGCCGATGGTTGCGGCTATTGAGCCTACGGAAACTATCCTTGTGATAAGGAAAAATATCACAAACAGTGCGAGTATCGACAAGAAAACTCGCCAATCCATTATCAAAATCGCGCCACCGCAAACTAAAATTCCCTTGCCACCCTTAAAGCCGTAGTAAAGCGGAAAAAGGTGTCCCAAGAGCGCAAAGATGATACCGACATACATTCCGCCGTTTAAAAACGCGTATACTATGCCGCTCGGCACAAGTCCTTCTACTGCTAGGGAGAAAATCAATTCTCCCACTAGTGCGGAAAGAATGCCTTTGCCGAGGTCTCCAACTGCAGTGAGTACAGCGGCAGGTTTTCCCACGGTGCGAAGAACGTTTGTCATTCCTGCGTTTCCGCTTCCGTAGTCTCTGATATCCTTGCCCGTCATTATTTTTGTTACTATTATTGCGAAGTTGAGGCTGCCCAAAAGGTAGCTTATGACAGCGACGGAAACCGCCGCCACAATTGTTTTTGCCATTACCATAAAGTTTTCCTCAGTTGTTGTCGTTTCTGTCACGTTCACGGACAGTAATTCTTATCGGTGTTCCCTCAAGTCCAAAGGTTTCGCGAATTCTGTTCTCGAGGTATCTCTGGTATGAGAAGTGGAACAGCTCGGAATTGTTTACAAAGGTTACGAACGTCGGGGGTTTGGAGGATGCCTGAGTCATATAATAAATCTTGAGGCGTTTTCCTTTATCCGACGGGGGTTGTACCCTTGCGGTTGCTTCGGCAAGTACGTCGTTTAATTTACCGGTGGAAATTCTCATTGCGTTTTGGTCTGCGACGTATTTGATGAGTTCATATAGTCTTTCGACGCGCTGACCCGTCTTTGCCGAAATGAAGATAAACGGAACGTAGGGCATAAAGCTGAAATCTATCTCGAGCTTCTTTCTAAACTCGTCCATAGTCTTTCCGTCTTTTTCGATGAGGTCCCATTTATTGACTGCAACGATACAAGCCTTGCCCTGCTCGTGAGCATAGCCCGCGACCTTTGAATCCTGCTCGGTAAAGCCTGTGGTTGCGTCTATCATTATTATGCACACATCGGCGCGGTCTACCGCCATATATGCGCGAAGAACGCTGTATTTTTCTATCGCCTCGTCGATTTTGCTCTTTCTGCGGATACCCGCCGTATCGATGAAGACAAACTTTCCGTTTTCGTTTTCGATTACGGTATCAACTGCATCACGGGTGGTTCCTGCAATATCGGAAACGATAACTCGCTCCTCACCTGCAATTTTATTGACAAGCGAGGATTTTCCCGCGTTTGGTTTACCGATTACAGCGACCTTGATATAGTCGTTCTCGTAGTCGCCCTCGCTATCATCGGGAAGATGCTCGAGCACTCTGTCGAGAAGGTCGCCCGTGCCGTGTCCGTGTACAGAGGAAACTGCGACGGGGTCACCGAGGCCGAGGTTATAAAACTCATAGAAATCGGGGGGAACGTTGCCGAGACTGTCGCATTTATTTACGCACAAAACTATCGGCTTTCCGCTCTTTTGAAGCATCGATGCAACGTCTTGGTCTGTCGCGGTTACACCCGAGCGAACGTCGGTTACGAGAATTATAACACTCGCGCTTTCAATCGCAAGCTGTGCCTGTCTTCTCATCTGTGAGAGGATTACGTCGTCGGAATAGGGCTCGATACCGCCTGTATCAACTAGCATAAAGCTTCTGTCAAGCCATTCGCACTTTCCGTAGATTCTATCGCGGGTAACACCTGGGGTGTCCTCGACTATCGAAAGTCGTTGACCGATGAGTTTATTAAAAAGTGTGGATTTTCCAACGTTTGGGCGGCCTACAACCGCTACTATCGGAATAGACATCAGTTTTCACATCCTAACATACTGTTTAAAAGGTTATATCCGTCGTTTTCAACGGTCACAAGTTTCACTCCGAGTTCCCTCTCAACGTCTTCTATCAAAACGTCATCAAGGAACCTGTCCTTCTCGTGACGGAGCATTACTGTCGGTATCAAAAGTGTTTTTGCTATATTTTTATCTTTCAGCTGATTTATAAGGTCGCGACCTGTGACAAGTCCTGCGACGGTTATATTTTTGCCAAAAAACTCGTTTTCGATCATATACACGTCGAGCTTTACCTCGGGGTACCTTTTCATCGCCGCCTCTGAAAGCTCAACGAGAAGCGGGTATGCAAGCTTTCCCGTTGCGATTGCGGCGTGAAAGGGTTTTGCTTCAAACTCGTCATTTTCAAGGCAGTCGTAGAAATCGTGTCTGAGAAGCGTTGTGAGTCCTACGCCGTTTTCGAGCTGGCTGAAGTCGCCATAGTAGTCGTAGTCGGGCAAAGGGCGCTCGGCTTTCAAATAAAATTCGTCAGACGCAAAGGCTATTCTAACACCGTGCTTCTCAAAAAATTTGTCGGAAAAGCTCTCGATGATATCAATCACCTTTTCGGACTCTTCTTTTGTATATACCCTAAGCTCCTCAAGCCCTTCGCGGTGGTCGGTGAGTCCAACGGGGACGGCGGCGATGCTCTCGATATTCGGGGCAAGCCTGCCCAAATCGTTCAGTGAGCGGACAAGCTGTTCTCCGTCGTTTATCTCGGGGCACAGAACAAGCTGTGTGTTGAGCTTTATGCCGTGAGCCGCAAGTACTTCGAGCCATTTGAGGCACTCACCGGCGTTTTTATTCTTCATCATTTTCACACGAAGCTCGGGGTCGGTGGTGTGCACCGAAATGTTTATGGGGCTGATGTGCATCTTTATGATGCGGTCGATATCTTTTTGGGTGAGGTTTGTGAGGGTGACGTAGTTTCCAAACAAGAAGGACATTCTATCGTCGTCATCCTTGAAGTAGAGCGTTTCGCGCATTCCCTTTGGCATCTGGTCGATAAAGCAGAAGATGCATTTATTTTTACAGTGATGCTGTTTATCCATAAGGTAGCTATCGAAGATGAGCCCTATATCCTCATATTCGTCTTTTAGAAGCGTGTAGTGTTTTTCTTTTCCGTCTACAAGGCAGACGAGCTCTATACGGCGTTCCGTAACGTAAAACTGATAGTCAAGAACGTCGTTTATCTCATTGCCGTTTATGCTCAAAAGCGTTGCTTTTGCAGGTATTCCTGCCTTGAAAGCAAGGGAACGCTTTTGCACCTCTGAAACCACTACTGCCATACATAACCTCGCGATTTTTGTGTTACATTTAAGTATAACATATTTTTACAATAAGTTAAAGTATTTTCCGCAAAAAAACAGAGGAAGGAGAATACCTTCCTCTGTCACTTTACAAAACTGCAATTACGCCTCTACTTTTACGACTTCCTTGCCCTTGTAGTAACCGCAATGAGGGCATACTCTATGGGGCATCTTCAGTTCGCCGCACTGTGTGCACTTAGAAAATGCGGGAAGCTGGAGCTTCCATACGTTAGAACGTCTCTTATCGCGTCTTGCCTGTGAATGTTTTCTCTTCGGAACTGCCATGTCCAAAACCTCCCTTTTATTTGCAAATCATCTTTTAATCTAATAACTGTCGCAAAACCTCAAGTCTCGGGTCAACGGTCTTTTTTTCGCACTCGCAATCACCGTGATTGAGATTTTTTCCGCAACCTGCGCACAAACCTTTACAATCGTCCTTGCACAAAAGCTTTGTAGGTAGCTCAAGCAGAATATCGCTCACAACCAGTTCATCAAGGTCGAGTGAATTACCTTGTGTCAGGATGTAGTCATCGGATGCGCCCGCAGCATTGGGGTCATTGAGCAGTATATGCTCAAAGCTCATTTTGTTATCCCTATACTCGTCGCTCAAACATCTATCACAAAGATAGTGCATCCTATACTCTGCGGTATAGCTTATTGTGACCACGCCAAGTCTGTTTTCAACCTTGCCTTTTACCAAAACAGGTGTTTCAAAAGGATTTGTCGAGCCTATCTCAATGCCTTCGAGTATGACAGAGCAATCGAGCTCTGTGCGCTCTCCGGGTACTTCGAATATCTGTCGCAGATCAAGCAACATATCAAGACTCTCCTTATATCTTCAAACAGACGAAACTATTGTGTGGTTTGCCCGTACCAAATTATTATACAAGGTCATTTGGGTTTTGTCAATATTAAAAATGGATTTTTTGAGCTAGAATTTGTGATTTTTCCCTGCTATTCATCATCATTTTCGGTCTGTGCCTTTTTGCAGACCGTGCTGTATCGACAATACTTGCAAACGGTGTACCCCTTCGCCTCAGTGGGCATTGGGGCAATTTTGCCATTTTGAAGGGTTGTCACCATAGAGCAGAGGGTCTTTTTGATGGTCTTTTTAATTTCTGAAAAATCCTCTGAACTTGCGACCGACTTTGTTGACATTGAGCCGTCTTTTTTGAACTTTACGGGGATGAAGGTTCCTTGTCCACCCTTCTCCATCGCTCGAATTACATCCTCATTATCAAGAAGGAGTCCCTTCATCTTATACTTTTTGAGGCGCTCTTTTTCGAGCGATTCGTCGTTTGTATCATCGTCATATCTGTCGCCTACCGGCATATACAAAACGCCCACGGGCTCTGCTCCCGCATATTTGCCCGCATTCTCGTCGCACAGGGCAAAGAGATAGATGAGCATCTGCATATTGAGTCCGTAGCTAAGGTCGTCAAGCTTGAAATCCTTTGTCCCCGATTTGTAATCGACAACGCGAAGGTATCTCTTGCCGTCCTTTTCGAGAAGGTCGACTCTGTCCACCTTTCCGTCCATACGTATTGTTGTGCCGTCGTTTAGCGTGAGGGTGTAGGGCTTTATCTCACCTTTTTTATCGAACTCCACCTCGAATTCAACGGGGACAAAGTCGCTTTGACCAAATTCCGCCTGCAGACGAAGCACAATACGTTTTACTGTGCCCTTCATTCGCATCATAAGGGTTATAAAGCGTTTGTCCGAAAAATCGGTTGCAACAAGTTCTTTTTCGAGATATTCCTCGGCAATTTTGTCGCAGAGTTTTGATATTTCGTCTGAGCTCAGAGCCAAAAACTCCTCTTTTGTATGGCTCGAAAGCAGGACGTAGAGGCAGTAGTGGATAAAGTTTCCGCTCTGCATCGGGTCCATTTCTATCCTTTGCAGAGGACGGATGCGAAGTCCTTTTTCGCAGAAATATGAAAAATGGCATCTGTAAAAGTTCTCAACCTTTGAAGCTGACAAGCTGATATTTTTTCCGAAAAGGGATGCCGAAAGTTTGGTGTCACTTACGTCAAAATCATTCCTCGACGCGTTCTTTTCGAGCTCTGCCACCGCTCCGTCATCGGTGTTTCTAACCGCCTCGCGAAGCACGTCGTCCTCGAAAAAGCGCTCGGCATACTGATGCAGAATGCCCTTTCTGGTCTGCAAAAACAGTGCTCGGTCTACGGTGTCGCGGGTGAGCTGTTCGACATTTGGAAGTATCTTTTCTATCTGCGAAACGATGAGCGATTTGAAGCAGACGTTTCCCGAAAGCTCTGCCGCGGGGTAGCACACAAACAGCTTTTCCGAGGGTGCACTCACCGCCATATAAGCAAAGTACCTTTCGTCTGCATAGAGCCCTCTTTCGTTATCGGGAATGTTTATTCCCCTTTCGCGCAGAAAGGCGCGTTCATCCCAGCCGACAATTGCATCGTTTTTTATCAGCGCGGGGAAAACACCGTCTACAGCGCCGAACACGAACACCGCTTTTGGCGCAGAATATCGAATTCGGTTTGCACATCCTACAGTAACCTCATCGAGATGCTGTGGGATTTTGCCGTAATCGCTCTCCAGAAGGGCGGTTTTTAAAAACGCTTCCATTCTTCTGACGTCAAAGGTCATACCCTTCAAAACGGTTGCCATCTGTTCAAGACACGCGACGGTACAGTTGAAAACTTCCACCGCTTCGCTATCGTTTTGTTCGCGGATTTTGTCCTCAACGCCAAAGTTTTTAATAAAATTGTATATCTCGGATGCAAAGACGAGTCCGTCGCAGACTTCTGTTTTTTTGGCAAATGTGTCGACAAGCCCGACGGTTTTACTTCGTATGTCATTGAGCTCTGACAGCTTTTGGGTGTCATCTTCGTCAAACGCTTTGCCCAAGCCATCGGGATGGTTTTTGAGCTCAAATCGAAGGTCTTTCCCCGTGAGTCCCCATATATAGCAATAGTTTTCGAGCTCACACACCTTTTCATATTCAAAGGGCGAAAACGGAGATTTCAGGACTGTGAAAAGGCTGTCGGTATCGTTTTTATTCTGCGCTGACGAAATAAGGGCGCTGATGAGTTTTACGAGCGGTTTTGTAGATATCTCATCTCTGCCGTCCTCGAAAACGGGGATATCATAGCGCAGAAAAGCATCGTTTAGAAGTGACGCGTAGTCGTCGGTATTTCTTCCTACCACCGCAATATCTCTATAACGATAGCCGTGGTTTTTCACAAGGTCGCCTATCGAAGCGGCAATAAATTCTGCCTCGTCGCTCGGGTTTTTGGCACGGTAGATCTTCACGTTTTCACAGTTTGTGTCACAGCTTTCTGCGCCGTGGCGCAAAAAGTTTTCGCCAACTGCCACAAGGTCCTGTGATTTTGCGCGTTTTGTACCGCCCAAAATTTCGGGGGTTTTTATCTCTATACCCGCTCTTTTTGCTTCTCTGATGAGAAAACGTGCGGTATTATTTGAGGAAGAGAACATAACGCTCTCGCTGTCAAGTCCATCGGTACAGAGAGAAATGATGAGGTCTTTGCTCTGCAGAAGAATTTTCAGTACCAAATCCTCTTGTGCTCCCGTGAAATCCTTGAAGCCATCGATGAACACGGTTTTTCCTTCAAAATAGCCGTTCTCCTCTGCAAATCTCGTTGCACGGGTAAGGTCGTCACGGCTGTCTATTCCCTGACTTTCCAGCACCGAGTTATAGAGAGCATAAACTGCGGCGAGCTCGCGGAGTTTTTCGGCACTTGCCCCCATCTGTCCCTCGCAGAGTTCACCGAGTCGGTCGGGGGTCAGTCCTGCATTTTTAAATTCGTCGGCTGCCGAGGTCATTCTTTTTATAAACTCGGGGCGACGATGGTAGTTTTTATAGATTTTGAGGTCGTCCTTGAGAGAATCAAGCGCGACGCTCATCAGCATACATTTTCCGCTGTCATTGATTCGGTCACCCGCAAGAGAGCCGTATCTGCGAAAGATATTATCACAAAGGCGGGAAAAACTCAGCACCTCGACGGTTCTGCGCTTTTTGGACGGTAGTAAGTTGCAGACCGTTTTTTCAGCGTCAAAGGAGCTCTGCTCGGGAACGATGAGTATTATATCTCCCTCATTCGAGTTGCGAAGCTCCTGTATGAGCTTGTGTGTTTTTCCGCTTCCGCTCTGACCCAAAACGAGCTGCAGCATATCTGTCACCTGCCGTTCTTTTTAATCTTGTTGCGGTACTCAAGCGCCGCCTGCTCGGCCTTGTTATCGCCAAAATTGTAGTATACCCTATCCTTTATCACGTCGGGCAGATACTGTTGCTCCACATAGGAATTGGGGTAGTTGTGGGGGTATTTATAGGTTTGTCCTCTACCAAGCTTTGAAGCACCCTCATAATGCGCGTCCTTGAGGTGTGCGGGAATTTGGGAAAAGTTACCCTTCTTCACATCTGCCATCGCTTCGTCTATCGCACAGATTGCAGAATTTGATTTCGGCGCGGTACAGAGAGTTATGACCGCTTGTGCAAGGGGTATTCTCGCTTCGGGAAGTCCGAGTCTTTGGGCGTTATCTACGCAAGCATTTACTATACTCACCGCCTGCGGATAGGCAAGTCCCACGTCCTCGCTGGCTATCACCAGAAGTCGTCTGCACGGAGATATCAAATCCCCTGCTTCTAAAAGTCTCGCGAGATAGTGAAGCGCGGCATTTTCATCCGAGCCTCGGATGGATTTCTGAAAAGCCGAAAGGATATCGTAGTGCTCGTCGCCGTCGCGGTCATATCTGAGTGCGCTTTTCTGCGACGCTTGCTTTGCGGTTTCGAGGTCTATGGTGATTGTTCCTTCCTGTTCCTTACCCGCAAGCGAGCAGAGCTCGGCGGCATTCAGCGCCTTTCTGACGTCTCCGCCACAGGCTCTCGCGATATGTTTTACCGCGTCGTCGGTGGGAGCTATCTTTCTTGCTATCTCCTTTTCCATCTCGGTAAATCCACGCAACACCACCGGCTCGATATCCTCGGGGGTGAGGGCTTTAAACTCAAAAACGGTGGAACGGCTGAGAATAGCGCTGTATATGTAAAAATAGGGATTTTCGGTTGTGGAGGATATGAGGGTTATTTTGCCATTTTCGATATACTCCAAAAGCGACTGCTGTTGGCGCTTATTGAGGTACTGTATCTCGTCAAGGTACAAAAGCACCCCGTTCATTCCCTCTATAGTTTCCGTGTCGGCAACAACCTGGCGGATATCTGCGGTAGAGCAGTTTGTTCCGTTTAGTTTGTAGAGCGTCAATCCCGACAGCTCGGCTATTATCCTCGCGACCGTTGTTTTTCCGATACCGGAGGGTCCGTAGAATATCATATTGGGTATTCTACCGCTTTCTATAATCTTTCTGAGCATCATACCCTCGCCGAGTATATGCTTCTGTCCTGCCACGTCATCGATCGAAGCAGGTCGTATTCTATCTGCAAGCGGGCTATACACGCCTACCCCTCCTTTTTTCAAAAATGGCGGATACCGTTCGAGTATCCGCCGATTTGTTATGAAAGTTTAACCTTGGAAGGCTTATACTTCTTGAGTCCTGCCTCGTTTATCTCAACCTCAGGGTCCTTTGCAAGCTTTTGAAGCTCCTCGATAAACTCGTCACCCTTGAGTGTTATTCTGACGTTCATATCGTATTCCTTGAGGTAGGTATCGTCCTCGAGGATATCCATCTTCTGTACTACGCGGATATATTCCTTTTCAACAAGTACTGCTACCTCGCCGTTTTCAAGCTTCAGAATTTCTTTCTTCTCATTATCGGAATAGTTTGAAGAATCATTACTTATAACAACGGCATCTGTGTCGATGTCCTCTGCTGTTGTTCCGCCAGTAATTTCTTCGGCAGTCTTTCCGGTTTCTTCAACTGCAAGTGCTATCTCAACATCGTAGTGCTCTTTTATAAGGTCTTCGATCTTCTCGCCGGCTTCAATTCTCTTTTTATAATCCTCAGCCTTTGCCTTGAGGGTTTCCTGAACCTTTTCGCTTCTCATCTCGCCGCTCATTCCTGCGAGGGAGATTCCGATTTCCTTTATCTTTGCATAGTTCTCTACAAGTCCTTTTTTAACATCCTCAGCAGAGATTTCACGCTCGCCGCCTTCTCCGTACAGATGCTCGAAGAGCTGATTCTTCATCACGTCGTAGGTTGTTGCTTTCAAAACAGTATCGTATGAAACACCGTTGGGTAAAAACAGCGTCTGTCCGAAATATGCCCAGTAGTAGTTAGCAAGCTGATTTACATACTCTTGGTTTTCTGCGGAAAGCTCGATGCCCTCTTTTTCAAACATCTCTTTAACGGTTATTGCAAACTTCGCGGATTCCAAAGCTGTATCCTCTATCCAGGTTGCAGCCTTTACTCCGTCGATTGTCTGAGAAAGAATGCTCTTGTTGGGGTCCTCGACCATATATGATGCGTTGCTGTATGCGTTTATGAGATAGTATAAATAGTGTCCTGCTGTGATTTCGGTCTTCTCGGTTTTCAAAACCCAAGAGGTATCCCCTCCACAAGCAGTAACCGACACCATTATCAGCATACACAGTATTATTGCAATAGTTTTTTTGAAAAGTTTCATTTTTAATTCCTCCGAAGATTCGTTTCAACTATCTAATTATACACTTTTTATTTTGAAATGTCTATACCTATACATATTTTAATCCCAACTTGCAAAATTTATTTTTATGTAGTAATATCTAAGTATAAACACGAAAAGAGGTGCGGTATGAGGGTACTTTTTGTAGGCGACGTTGTTGCCTCGGGCGGTTGTGATTATCTTGAGAAAAAGCTCCCTGCTCTCAGAAAGCAGTTGGGGGTTGACGTTACCATAATCAACGGCGAAAACTCCGCTGACCAAAACGGAATATCAAAAGACAGCGCTCGTTCGCTTTTTTCCTGCGGGGCAGACGTTATTACAACGGGCAACCACGCGTTTAAACAGAAAAACTCTATGAATCTCTTTGACGATGACCCGAACGTTTTGCGACCTGCAAACTTTCACCGTTCAGCCTGCGGAAAAGGGGTCTGCACAATTGATATGGGCAGGTATCGCGTGGCGGTTATAAACCTTATCGGCAGAACATATATGGAACCCGTTGATTCGCCTTTTGATTGTATAGATGAGCTTCTCAAAAAAATAGATACCAAAAACATAATAGTAGATTTTCACGCGGAAGCCACCAGCGAAAAGCGCGTTATGGGCTTTTACCTCGACGGCAGGGTTAGTGCAGTCGTGGGCACCCACACCCACATCCAAACCGCTGACGCGCAGATACTCAAAAACGGTACCGCCTACATCACCGACGTCGGTATGGTAGGGTCTAGGTATTCGGTTTTGGGTGCTGATGTCGGTTGTGCGACAAGAAAGCTTGTTACCTCCTTGCCCACTCGCCTCGACACAGCAGATGCAGTCGATATGGAGATAAACGCTGTGCTGATTGAAATCGATGAAAAAACGGGAAGGGCTATCTCGATACAGTCCGTCACCGCATAACAAGACAAAAACGGCAGAAAGCGAGGCTTCTGCCGTTTTCGTTCGCTTTGTGGTGTTCAAAGCGACAGCTTGGTGTGTGTTTGAGGAGGGGTAATTTATACTTTTCAGTACGCTTAGATTATACCATCGTTTTCTTTTGATATTGTTAAATAATTGTAACTACTGTATAATGGTTGTATTAACTTTTTCTGAATTTGTGCAACAGTTTTAGCTTTTTTACCCACTTTTATTACAGAAGGCTTTTGAAAAGTGAGGTATAAACGCAGATATAAGGATGTGACATAATGCGGATCGATCCAAATTTGGTTGCCCTGGCAAAAAGCGGCAACGACGATGCTTTTGAAGAGTTATATTCTCTCGTTTACAAAGACCTTTATCGGTCGGCATATTTCTGTCTGTCCAATCGTGACGATGCAGAGGACGTTGTTTCGGAGACCTTTTTTCAGGCGTATAAGGGTCTTCACAATCTCCGCGACGATACTCTTTTTTCGGCTTGGATATTCAAAATTCTCCACACACTTTGTAAAAAGAAGAAGGCAGAATATGTTTTACAAAAAAACGTTGACCCCATCGATGATCTGGCGCACGAGCTCTGCGACGGACGTGATGAGGGCGACGTTATCGACAGGGTGGCTCTCGTCAGCGCGCTGAAAACTCTGTCGGAAAGCGAACGCATGGCGGTTGTTCTCCACTCCTATCTTGGATACAACGGAGCGGAAATCGCCAAAATTCTAGGATGCCCACACGGTACCGTAAACTCGAAAATCTCCCGCGCACACAAAAAGCTGCGCGAAATTCTTGGATAATCTTTACAAAGGAGGAACATTATGAACGACAACGATTTTATAAAAGAAAAACTCGAAATACTCGATGAAGTTGAAATTCCCGAGTCTATCTCCCCTGCCGTTATGATGGCAAAATTAAAGTCTCAAAGGGCTGAGAAAAAGCCTGTTTCCAAGATTATCGTTCTCAGAAGGGCTGTTCTCATTGCGGCAGCGGTGGCACTCTTTGTAACGGGTGCTCTGTCACTTGGCAGAAACAACACTAATACCCTTGACCTTCCCACAATAAACAGCAGTGTTGAAAACGTTATGTTCTTTAGCTCGAACGATGAAATTATCGATGCGATAGAGCCGTTTATTAAGAACGATTTCAGGCTGTTTAACGATGACGTTTTCTTCTGGGCGACCGGCACGGATACTGCGGTTATGGAGAAAGCCACTGTGGATTTTGTTTATGAGGCGGTTGAAGATTCCATTCCTGCGCCTACCGTTTCGGAAGACGACGGCGACCATTCCACAACCAACATTCAGGTTGGCGGAGTTATGGAGGCTGACAAGGTTATTACCGACGGAAAGTATATCTACGCTTACAGAACAGATGTTTCGGACAGTAAAAAAAGTTCCCGCGTAGCCATTGTAGATGCGACAGACCCCAAAAATCTCAAAAAGGTTTCTGAGATTGAACTGGAGTCCAGCTACAACAGCGAGTTTTACGTTGTAGGCGACAAGCTTGTTTTTAACTGCAGTGCAGACCAAAAAACTGCGGTTGCAATCTATGACATTACAGACCGTGCTAACCCCGTTTTGTTCTCGGAGTTTTCGCAGGACGGATACTACAACACCTCCCGTCTTATTGGCGACGTGATGTATCTTGTCAGCAACAAGGGCAGTTATTACATCTACCGCAACTCCATCGGCGATTTCTTTGCTTCAAAGGACGACATTATCCCTTGCATCGAGGTTGACGGAGTCAGCGCGCAGATTCCCGCAGAAAACATCTGCGTTATCGGAGAGCCCTCAGGCTCACAGTTTACGGTAGTTTCCGCGATTGACATCAAGAGCGGTCAGCCTGTAAACACCTTGTCTATTCTCGGTGAAACACACACCGTTTACTGTTCTTCCAAAAACCTCTATCTCACACGTGAGCATTACAACGGCAAGGACGTTTTGACCGTCACGAAGATCACATTAAACGGCGGAGAGTTTGATATTACAGCTCAAGGCGAGGTTACAGGACATCTTCTCAACCAATTCTCGCTCGATGAATATGACGGAAATCTCAGACTTGCTGTTACAAACTACATCGAAAAAGAAGAGGACGGAACTTGGGTATACAACACCGAGAATGCGGTTTACGTTCTTAACGAAAATCTCGAGCTCATCGGTTCTGTCGACGGTCTTGCGCGTGGTGAAAGAATCTACTCTGCAAGATTTATGGGCGAAAAGATCTATATGGTCACCTTTAGAGAAACCGACCCGCTCTTTGTTATCGACGCTTCTGACCCGACTGCTCCAAAGGTTTTGGGCGAGCTGAAGATACCGGGATTCAGCAACTATCTACATCCCTTCGGTGAGGATATGCTCATCGGTTTCGGTGAGGACATTGAGTTTAACGAAGAGTTCAATTCCACAAAGAAAAAAGGTCTCAAGCTCTCACTCTTTGACGTATCTGACCCAACAAATCCCATCGAGGTTGACACAATAACATTTGGTGATGCGTATAGTCATTCCGAAGCTCAGTACAACCACAAGCAGATCCTCTTTGATGCAAAGCGCTCGCTCTTTGGTTTCCCGATGAACAACTACGTTGGCACCGACATCAACGCTTTCGTTTTGGTAGAGGTCAATGAGGATGGATTTACACCCACAAAGATAGTCAAGCTCAGCGATATGAGCTATAATCTTCGCGGTGTTACCATCGGTGACGTGCTCTTTACCGTGAGCAATTTCGGCATATCTGCCGATGAGATTTACACCGATGTAAAACTCTCAGACATTATATTCTAAAATACTGTAAAATCACCGTCTTTTCCTAATTTTTGTATTGCTTTTGCGGCGCAAAAATGGTATAATTATATTAGGAATTTAAGGCGGTGATTTTTATGCAGGATTTCTTCACACAGGGCACTCAGCCGGGCGCACTTACAAGCGGACAGGAGACGAGAATTCTCGTTTGTCATCTTCTCAATTCGGTCAAAAAGCCCCTCTCCCCCACACAGATAAACAGCATCGTTCAGCAGGACGGGCTTGTTAACTATTTCGAGCTTTCCTCCTGCATAGCTCAGCTTATTCGCTCGGGTCACATTGTCCCGCAGTATAACAAGGACGGCGAGGATTTCTACACCGTTACAGAGCTTGGAATTGAAACCGCGAAGACCTTTGAGCGCACTGTTCCAAAGAGTGTTCGCGACAAGGCTATCAAAGCCGCTATAAAGCTTTTGGCGCGCGTTGAGCGCGACCGCACCGCAAAGACCAACATTACCCCCTGCGGTGACGGATTTAACATTGAGCTGAGAATGGCGGACGTTGATTCCGATTTGATGAATCTCGTGGTTTTCCTGCCCGAAAAAAATCAGGCTGAATCGGTGCGTCGCGAGTTTCTAAACGACCCTGTCCTCTTCTACAAGGGTATTCTCGCCCTTTTGACAGGTGACCTCAAGGCTGTGGGCGAGCTTATCCCCTCAAAAGAAGCCGAGCTTTATAAAGAAGACGATATTGACTGACAAAAATGCCACAGATTTTCTGTGGCTTTGTGTCGTTTTTAAAGATTATTTTTCCCAAAAGGTGTGTTTTAAAATGCGAATGAGAAGAAAGCCCTGGGCGCGTCCCGAGCTTGCGGCGTGTGATTTTTTTGTAGACACTCCGCCCGAAAATTTTGGAAAGTGGGCAGACTGCTTTAAAAAGCGTCAGCCGATGCATATGGAGCTGGGTTGTGGCAAGGGCGGATTTTTGGCAGAGCTTGCTTCGGCTCATCCCGAGATAAACTATCTTGGCATTGATATCAAAAGCGAGGTTTTGGTCCTTGCAAAGAGAAACGCCGAAAAGCGTTATGCCGAGCGCGGTGTAGCACTTGACAACATTCTGTTGATGTCGCAGGAAATCGAGTGTATCGAGCGCACCTTCTCCCCCGAGGACGTGGTGGAAAAGCTGTACATAAACTTCTGTAATCCCTGGAGCAAGCCGAGCGACAAAAAGCACAGGCTGACACATCCGCGACAGCTCGAAAAGTACAAAACCTTCCTCAAAAAAGGCAGTGAAGTTCATTTCAAGACAGATGATGACGGTCTGTTTAATGATTCTGTGGGATATTTTGAGGAGTGCGGTTTTGAGATAGTCTTCAAGACCTTTGACCTGCACGCAGAGAATATGCCCGACAACATCATCACCGAGCACGAAAGAATGTTCTCTGAGCAGGGTATTAAAATCAAAAAGCTCACTGCCATTTACAGATAAGGGGTATTTTTTATGTTAGATTCTATCTATACCATACCGATAAAGGACGTGTTTGAGCCAAAGGACGGCTGTCCTATCTGCCGTCTTCGTGATACGCTCGAAACCCGTTGTATCGAATATATCCTCGGTGCTGCTATGATGGAGCCGGATATCCGCATTATGACAAACGAGCAGGGCTTTTGCAGAAAGCATTTTAATATGATGTTCAAAAACAAGAACAAGCTCTCGCTCGCGCTTATTCTGGAGTCGCATCTTGACACCATTGAAAAGGACATTTTTTCGAAAAAAGACCTCTTCAACAAAGGAGCAAAATCCGAGAAAGCGGAAGAGCTTTCTCATTCCTGCTTTGTCTGCTCACAGATTGACACCGCTATAGAGCGAATGATGGGCACCGTGGTGCATATGTGGGAAGAGAGCCTTGAATTCAAGGAACTCTTTGCCGAGCAACCTGTTTTGTGTCTTGAGCACTACAAGGACCTCTGTCTTGTGGCGAAGAAAAAGATGAACAAAAAGAGATTCCCTCTCTTTGCAGAAAGCTGTGAAAAGCTGACCGCAGAGTACCTAAAGGAGCTTCGCGGAGACGTTACACACTTCACAAAAATGTTCGATTACAGAAACTCGGGCGAGGATGCCGATTGGAAAAATTCCAAGGATTCTATACAAAGAGCAATATGGTATCTCACCTCCTACAAGCCGGATTGAGTTGTTGAAAAAACAGTTTTCAACCGCGTTTTTTGGCGCAAAACCCGCTGTTTTCGCGAGTTTGATGTTGAAAAACGCTCTACTTTTTAACATTTTCAACACAGTTTTCAACAATCTTACTGCGTAAAGGTTGTATTACACCCTGTATTTTTATCTTTACACCTTCCCCTTGAATAACCCTTTTTTATCAGGTAAAACTAGTTTTACACGACTCTAAGGGGAGATTTTATGATACGCGGTGTCAATAAAAGGGTAATAGAAATTAAAAACTGCAACAGTTCATATTTTGAACGCGCTTTTCTCGTTGTTAAAAATGAAAAAACAAGTATCGGTGACGATTTATTGAATTTTAATGCCGAGCTTTTTATCGCAAATCTGTCAAAAAACGAAAAGAAAAAGCCTAAATTCTTAAAGTGGTTTGTTCCGTGCCTTTCCTTTGTCTTGGGAATTTTGATCTGTGCCGTATTTTATTTTGCTTTTTTGCGCTAGGGGCTATTGCCTGTTTTGTAATATTATTATATAATATATATAACATTGTCGAACTATTTTAAAAGAGGATTTTCGCCGTATATGAAAAGGTCTTATGAATTTTCAAAAAGTAATAATGAAGCTCTCGAAGAGAGAGGCAATGATATGGTCTGCGGCAGAAATGCCGTTCTGGAGCTTTTGAAATCCGAACGCGAGATCGACCGAATTCTCATCGCGCCCTCGGACAACAAAGGAAGTCTTGTCAAGATTTCTGCTTTGGCAAGGGACAAGGGAATCCCCGTAAAAAACACCACACAGCAAAAGCTCGATTCCATCACCTCTCAGGTGCATCAGGGCGTTATTGCTTTTTGTGCGGCACATACATATTCTACTGTTGATGATATTCTCAAAAGAGCTGAGGATGCAGGGCATCCGCCTTTTATCATAATCACCGACGAGCTCGAAGACCCACACAACCTCGGTGCTATTTTAAGAACCGCAGAGGCGTGTGGTGTCGACGGAGTTATTATTCCAAAGCGCAGAAACGTCGGACTCACCTCGATAGTTGCAAAAACCTCCGCGGGTGCAGTTGAATACGTTCCCGTAGCGAGAGTTCCGAATATAGTTTCGGTAATCGAAGAGCTCAAGGACAAGGGCGTTTGGTTCTATGCCGCAGATATGGACGGACAAGACTGGTGCAGCACCGATTTTTCGGGTGCTGTTGGACTTATCGTTGGCTCTGAAGGCAACGGCGTCAGCCGACTAGTAAAAGAAAAATGCGACTTTACCGTTTCGCTTCCAATGCAGGGAAAGATAAACTCTCTAAATGCATCGGTTGCCGCAAGTGTTCTTTGTTATGAAATTGCAAGACAGAGGCTCGGACTCAAAGCCTTTAACAGATAAAGAAAGGATGAACAAAATGGCTAACGAATATAACGTAGACGATATATTGGCGGAAGTCCTCGGTGAAAGAGCTGTCAAAAAATCCGCCCCGACATCCTTTAACGTTGCAATTGAGGAAAAGGAGGAAGCCCCTGTAAAAATCGAAGAGCCTCAGAAGAAATCCGATGACGAATTTGCCACAAGGCCTATGAATCAGCAGGAGGTTTCTAACGAGGTTAAAAAGTTCGTTATAGACGAGCTGAAAAACAGTGAAAAAAGCGCTCCTCTGAAGTTCCCTATCGAAATTGAGGATGACGAAGAGGAAGAAGAAACTGTCGAAGATGACGATATCATCGAGGATTTTGAAAACTATTCACAGAAGCAGAGCATACTCGGCGACATTCACGCATTGAAATCTTCGCTTATTATGCGTACCGTTATTACCGCGGTTGCCTCTGCGGCACTTTTGGTGCTTGCGATGGTTAGCCTTTTGAATATTGAGCTTTTGTCGTTCATAAACCCAAACAACGACCCCGTTTTGTTCTCGGCAGTTTCGCTCATTTTCGTGGCGCTGTCGGTTTCGGTTTGTTATCCAACCGTTCTAAACGGAATTTCATCCCTTTTCCGTATGCGTTCCAACAGCGACACTCTACCGTCCATACTCCCGATTTTCTGTATGGCACAGCTTGTGGTACTGATGCTCGCAACACCCGAAACAATAGAAGGCATTGCGATATTCGCACCCGTTTCGGCACTCGCTTTGTTCTTCAATTCCATCGGTAAACTGATGATGGTTTCGAGAATTTCCAACGGCTTCTCGGTAGTATCCGACGAGCGTGTTGAAAAGTATTCCTGTGAGATAATCGAGGATTCAAAGCTTACATATGACCTTACAAAAGAACTCGATGTTTCTGCTCCGCTCGTTTGTGTGAGCAGACCCGCAAATTTCCTCTCGGATTTTCTAAAGAATTCCTATTCCGAGGACCTTGCGGATTCGCAATCGAGAACAATCGCTCCTATCGTTGTGGCAGGTTCTTTGGCAATCGGTATCGTGAACTTTATTCTCAGCAGCGACCTTTTCCTATCCATCTCCTGCGCGTGTGCAGCGATGGCTCTGGCTACTCCCCTCACCTCCACCATTTGTTGTAACCTTCCTTTGATGAAGGCGGCTAAAAAGGCTTGTAAAAACGGTGGTGTGATCTCGGGTATGTCGGCTCTCGACTCTGTCGGCGAAGCAAACTGCATCTACTTTGACTGTGCTGACCTATTTACCAAGAATACCATCTTCCTACATCATTTCGAAACCTTTGGAGATTTCAAGATAGACGACTGCATTGTCGATGCGGCAAGTATCACAAAGAGTGCTAACATTCCCTTGTGCAACGTCTTTATGAATATCATTCAGGACGACGAGCGTTTGCTCACACAGGTCGACTCCCTCGTTTATGAGGACGAGATGGGGCTTTCCGCTTGGGTCGGCTCGAAGAGAGTTCTGCTCGGCAACCGTGAGCTTCTCAGAACACACGGCATTGAGGTTCCCTCCAGAGAATTTGAAGCGAGATTCAAGCGCGACGGCAGAGAGATTGTTTATCTTGCAAACTCGGGCGAGCTTGCAGCGTTCTTTGTCGTGAGCTACAACGCTGACCCCGAAATTGCAAAAACTCTAAAGCGTCTGTACAAATCAAAGGTTAGCATCATTGTTAAAAACTCCGATTGCAACATCACTACAAGAAAGCTGATGTACATATTTGACGTGTCCGATGATTATATCGAAATCGTGCCGAGAGCGCTTAACCAGCAGTGCGAAGCACACTGTGCTCCCGTTATGACGGCTCCCGCAAGAGCGGCGCACACGGGCAGTATCTTCTCCTTTGTTTCCACAGTTCTGGCGGCTATCGCGGGTAAATCAGCCGTAAGCTTCGCCACCACGTTGCAGGTAGGCTCGATGGTGCTCGGATTTGCGCTGGTAAGCTTTTTCGCATTTGTCAGCGGTCTATCGCAGATAAACATCGTGACTGCTCTTGTATATCAACTGTTCTGGTTGGTCGCAATTTCTCTGTTCCCAAATATGAGAAGATTTTAAGTGAAAGCCACGACAAACGTCGTGGCTTTTTCAAAGGGTGATTTTATGGACTATACAGTTTGCAGACTCTGTCCGCGAAACTGTGCCGTTGACCGCACAACCAGTAAAGGCTTTTGCGGAGAAACTGCGGATTTGAGGATAGCACGTGCGGCGCTTCATTTCTGGGAGGAGCCGTGTATATCGGGCAAAAACGGCTCGGGAACCGTTTTCTTCGTTGGATGTAATCTCCGTTGCTGCTACTGCCAAAACAGCGTTATTAGCACGGGAAACACGGGCGCTAGGGTATCGACCGAGCGACTTTCCGAAATATTTTTAGAGCTACAGGAAAAAGGCGCTGAAAACATAAACCTTGTCACTCCAACGCACTTTGTTTTGCAGATTATAGAAGCGATAAAGCTAGCGAAAAGTCGCGGACTTCGGTTGCCGATTGTTTACAACTGTGGTGGATATGAGAGTGTTGAAACGCTGAAGCTTTTGGACGAATTTGTTGACGTGTATCTCCCCGATTTCAAGTACTATGACGAGCGGTTTGCGATAAAATATTCTAACGCACCAAGCTACAAGGAGATTGCCGAAAAGGCGATTGAGGAGATGGTGCGTCAGGTGGGAAAGCCGCAGTTTGACGAAAAAGGTATGATGGTAAAGGGTGTTATAGTGCGGCATCTATGTCTGCCGACCCTTACCGACGACTCTAAAAGGGTGCTGAAATTTTTGCACAGAACGTTTGGGGATAGCATCTACATCAGCATTATGAGTCAGTATACGCCGACGGATTTTTGTCGGTGTGAGGAGCTTCAAAAACCGCTTGACCGCGAGGATTATGAGGAAATTTTAGAATACTGCGAAGCAATTGGCATTGAGCAAGGCTTCACCCAAGACGAAGGGTGTGCCGAAGAAAGTTTTATACCGCCTTTTGATTTGACAGGTGTTGAATAAACAGTCCGCCCAACTTCTAAGAAGTTGGGCGGTTTTATTTACCATATAAACGGTATCAGTCGATATTTCACCTTTTGCTTATACTCTTTATAGCCTTCGAGCTCTTTTTCGAGGAATTTTTCCTCGTTTTTGAGTCTTGATATAATAATTGCGGGGTAAGCGAGAAATATCACAAAGGATATTAGTGACCCGAGAACGAGAGGCATCGAGAAAAACAGAAGGATTGTTGCGGTGTACATTGGATGGCGTACTATTCCATAAAGTCCTGTGTCGATTACCTTTTGGCCTTCTTGCACCTCGATTGTGCGGGAAAGGTAGGTGTTTTCGCGAAGCACCTCGGCGTATAAGAGGTATGCTATCAAAAACAGCACTGTAGCGATTATCGAAACGGTTTTTGGCAGAGGCAACCAAGAAAAGCGAAAATCCATTCCCGCAACAACAAAACCGACAATAAACATTAGCCCGCTGAGTTTTACAACAAGCGATTGTTCTTTTTGTTTTTCCTTTGCGTCGAGTCGGCTTTCTAAGAGTTTCGGATTCTTTATCATCATCACGATTCCTGCAAAGAACATCGGCACAAAGAGGATTGCCATCAAGAGCCATCCCCCAAAGAAGTTTAGTGTTCCTGCGGGAAGAAAGACGAGAAGCCCCACCAAAACCACACCCAGTATGAATTTTATGATTGCAGAAAGAAACAGCTTTATTGTCATTTTGGCACCTCCCCTTTTAATTTATTATATCAGCTTCTGCATCTTCGGTCAACAAAAACCCGCGGTGGAAAATCCACCGCGGGTTTTATTAACGTTAATTATTCAACGTCATAGAGCTTAGAAAGACGAACGAGGTGCTCGTACTTCTTAACTGCGTTCTCTTCAGCCTTCTCGAAGAGCTTTTCTGCTCTCTCGGGGAATGCTCTTGTGAGCGAGCTGTAACGAACTTCGTTGAGAATGAAGTCACGATAGCTTGCTGTAGGAGCCTTGCTGTCGAGCTGGAAGGGATTCTTGCCCTCAAGCGCGAGTCTGGGATCGTATCTGAAGAGGTGCCAGTAACCAGAAAGAACTGCGTTCTTCTCTTCGGTCTGTGCTCCGCTCATACCGCCCTTGATACCGTGGTTGATACAAGGAGCGTATGCGATAACGATGGAAGGTCCGTTGTAGCCTTCAGCCTCAACGAATGCCTTGATACACTGATTGTAGTCAGCGCCCTGTGCTACCTGTGCAACGTATACGTAGCCGTAGCTCATTGCGATTGCAGCGAGGTCTTTCTTCTTAACGTCCTTACCGGAAGCTGCAAACTGAGCAACAGCACCTGTAGGTGTGGACTTAGAAGACTGTCCGCCTGTGTTGGAGTAAACCTCTGTATCGAATACGAGGATGTTTACGTCCTCACCGGAAGCGATAACGTGGTCAAGACCGCCGAATCCGATGTCGTATGCCCAACCGTCACCACCGAGAATCCAGATGGACTTCTTAGCGAGGTAGTTCTTATCCTTGAGGATTTCTTTACCGCAGTCGCATCCGCACTTCTCGAGCTCTACAACGAGCTTATCAGCAGCAGGCTTATTAGCCTTACCGTCGTTGAGTGTTGCAAGATACTCGTCGATAGCAGCCTTGAGTTCGCCCTCAGCCTTCTCGCCGATAGCGCGAACCTTGCCGATGAGTTTATTTCTGATAGCCTTCTGAGCGAGGTACATACCGTAACCGTACTCAGCGTTATCCTCGAACAAGGAGTTAGCCCAAGCAGGACCAAAGCCTGTAGCTTTGTTTACTGTGTAAGGAGTAGAAGGTGCAGAACCGCCCCAGATGGAAGAACATCCTGTTGCGTTTGCGATATACATTCTCTCACCGTAGAGCTGTGTTACGAGCTTAGCGTAAGGTGTCTCACCGCATCCTGCGCAAGCGCCGGAGAATTCGAGAAGTGGCTGGTTGAACTGGCTTCCCTTAACGGTTGTTTCCTTGAACTTCTCACTAACTTCCTTCTTAGCGGGGAGTCCGAAGCCGTATGCAAAGTTATTCTGCTCTCCGAGCTGGCTGTCGAGAGGCTTCATTGTGAGAGCCTTAGCGCCCTTCTTGCCGGGACATACGTTTACGCAAGAGCCGCATCCTGTACAGTCAAGAACAGTAACGGTCATAGCGAACTTGTAGCCGGGCATACCTGTCATATCAACAAGTTTCATAGCCTCAGGTGCGTTCTTAGCCTCTTCCTCTGTCATAGCAACAGGACGGATACAAGCGTGAGGACATACATAAGAACAGAAGTTACACTGGATACAGTTCTCAGGAATCCACTCGGGAACGTCAACAGCGATTCCGCGCTTCTCATAAGCTGCAGAACCCTGCGGGAAGGTACCGTCTGCCATACCAACGAATGTGGATACGGGGAGGCTGTCACCCTTCTGTGCGTTTACGGGTGTCTGGATGTTGTTTACATAGTCAACGAGGTCCTGTCTGTTGCCTGTAGCAACCTTAACCTCAGATGTGCCTGTAGCGTTCTTCCAGTCAGCAGGTACTTCTACCTTTCTAACCTTCTCCATACCTGCATCGATAGCAGCGTGGTTCATAGCTACAATCTTCTCGCCCTTCTTGCCGTAGGAAGCAGTTGCAGCGTCCTTCATAAACTTGAGTGCTTCGTCAGCAGGAATTACGTTAGCGAGTTTGAAGAATGCGGACTGGAGGATTGTATTGATTCTTCCGCCGAGACCGATTTCCTTAGCGATAGCAACACCGTCGATTACGTAGAAGTTGATGTTGTTGTCAGCGATATACTTCTTCATATCACCAGGGATACGTGCGTTGATTTCCTCATCGCTCCACTGGCAGTTGAGAAGGAATGTTCCACCTGCGTTGAGGTCCTGAACCATATCGTACTTGCCGATGTAGGAAGGATTGTGACATGCAACGAAGTCAGCCTTGTTGATGAGGTAGGTGGAGTTGATGGGCTGCTTACCGAATCTGAGGTGAGAAATGGTAACACCGCCGGACTTCTTGGAGTCGTAGGAGAAGTATGCCTGTGCATACATATCGGTGTGGTCACCGATGATCTTGATGGAGTTCTTGTTAGCACCAACGGTACCGTCAGAGCCAAGACCCCAGAACTTACAGCAGGTTGTTCCCTCAGGTGTTGTGTTGGGATTCTCGTCTGTGTCGAGAGAGAGGAATGTAACATCATCGTTGATACCGATGGTGAATCTCTTCTTGCCGTCAGCCTTCTCTGCGTTCTTGTAAACGGAGATGATCTGAGCAGGTGTTGTATCCTTAGAGCCGAGGCCGTAACGTCCGCCGTATACGGGGATGTTAGCATACTGGGATACAGAAAGAGCAGCAACAACGTCGAGGAACAAAGGCTCGCCGAGTGCGCCGGGCTCTTTTGTTCTGTCAAGAACGGAGATTGTCTTAACAGTAGCGGGGATTGCCTTGATGAGATGCTCAGCGCTGAAAGGTCTGTAAAGTCTAACCTTGATAAGACCAACCTTTGCGCCTGCAGCGTTCATATAGTCAATTGTCTCTTCGATAGTGGGGCAAACAGAACCCATAGCGATGATGATGTTCTCAGCGTCTGCAGCACCGTAGTAGTTGAAGAGCTTGTAGTCAGTGCCAATCTTAGCATTAACCTTGTCCATATATTCTTCTACGATAGCGGGTACCTTGTTGTAGTACTCGTTACAAGCCTCTCTAGCCTGGAAGAAGATATCAGGGTTCTGAGCTGTACCGCGGAGAACGGGATGCTCAGGGTTGAGGGAGCGCTGTCTGTAAGCGTCTACTGCATCGTAGTCGAGCATATCGCCGAGATCAGCATAATCCCAAGTTTCGATCTTCTGAATCTCGTGAGAGGTTCTGAAGCCGTCGAAGAAGTTGAGGAAAGGAACTCTGCCCTTGATAGCAGCAAGATGTGCTACTGCTGTAAGGTCCATAACCTCCTGTACGCTGCCTTCGCAGAGCATTGCAAAGCCTGTCTGACGGCAAGCATATACGTCAGAATGGTCTCCGAAGATGGAGAGCGCGTGGCTTGCGAGAGCACGAGCAGAACAGTTGATTACGCAAGGAAGAAGCTCACCTGCAATCTTGTACATATTGGGGATCATCAGAAGAAGTCCCTGAGAAGCTGTAAATGTTGTTGTGAGCGCACCTGCTGCGAGGGAGCCGTGTACAGTACCTGCTGCACCTGCCTCAGACTGCATCTCAACGACGCTTACCTTCTCTCCGAAGAGATTTGTTCTTCCGTCAGCAGACCACTTGTCAGTAACTTCTGCCATGACAGAGGACGGTGTGATCGGGTAAATCGCAGCAACATCAGTAAAGGCGTACGATACGTGAGCCGCAGCGTTGTTACCGTCCATGGTTTTCATTTTTCTTGCCATGTTTTTTTCCTCCAACCTTTTTATAGTAAATATAATAATAACATATTGGGTGCAGGGTGCAAAAACCCCACACTTTTCACCACCTTATATTTTATCATTTTTTATCCGTGTTGTAAACACCTAAAAGTGAAAAAAGGTCACAAATAAAGCGGTTTTTTTATGTATATTTTGGTTAAAATATTTTAGTTGATACTTTTAGAAAAATATAGTATAATAATATAGATTTAAAACACCTTTCGAAAGGGAAAGATACGATGCTAATGACTAAAGAACAGTTTAAAAAAGAGCTCACTGAAATTCTTGACAAAGAATATGACGCGAAGCCTTCCAACGCTTCCAACGAGCTCATCTACAAAGCTACCGCTGAGGTGGTTAAAAATCTGCTCCGCGAACAGCACAAGAAGTTTATCTCTGACAAAACAAGTCACGGAAACAAAAAGGTTTATTATCTTAGTATGGAGTTTTTGATGGGTCGCTCCCTCAAAAACAGCATCTATAACCTCGGTATTCACACACAGGTTATCGGGGTTTTGAAGGATATGGGAATTGATATTCAGGACATCTATGCTTGTGAGCCTGATGCAGGTCTCGGTAACGGCGGTCTCGGAAGACTCGCGGCTTGTTATCTCGACTCTCTTGCTTCGCTCGAAATTCCTGCTACAGGATACAGCATCTGCTATGAGTACGGAATCTTCCGTCAGAAGATTATCGACGGATGGCAGACCGAGCTTGCAGACGATTGGCTCCCCGGCGGTGAGGTTTGGCTCGAGCGCCGTGAGGACAGAGCCGTTCAGGTTCGTTTTGGTGGCGAAGTTAAGGAAACCTGGGAAAACAACTACCACCTTCTCGAGCATCAAAACTACTACACAGTCAACGCTGTACCCTATGATATGTACGTTTCGGGTTGGGGCGGAAAGGGCGTTAGCCTTCTTCGCTTGTACAAGTCCGAAAGCTCGGGAATTGATATGGAGCTGTTCAACAAGGGTGACTACAGAAACGCACTTTCGCTCAATTCCGATGCTGCAGCTATCAGTAAAATCCTCTATCCCAACGACAATCACGCACAGGGAAAGGAACTTCGCTTAAAGCAGCAGTACTTCCTTGTCAGTGCGTCGATTGCGGACATTGTAGCTACTCACCTTGACACCTATTCTACGCTCACAAACCTTCACGAGAAGGTTGCAATACACACAAACGACACTCACCCTGCCCTTGCGGTGCCTGAATTGATGAGAGTTCTTTTGGACGAGTGCGGTTACAGCTGGGACGAGGCTTGGTACATCGTTTACCACACCTTTGCATATACAAACCACACAGTTATGAAAGAGGCTCTCGAGGTCTGGAACGAGGATATGTTCAAGAGACTTCTGCCGAGAATCTATCAAATCGTTTGCGAAATCAACCGCAGATTTACCGCTGAGGTTTTTGATAGATGCGGTGATTCCGACAAGACAAGCAGAATGTCCATCGTTTACAACCATCAGCTCAGAATGGCAAACCTTTCTGTAATTGGTTCGCACAGCGTAAACGGCGTTTCGGGACTTCATTCACAGATTCTAAAGGATTCGCTTTTCAACGACTTCTACACCCACGATGAAAAGAAATTTACAAACGTTACAAACGGTATTGCTTCGAGAAGATGGCTGTATCAGTCTAACCCCGCATTGACAAAGCTTATTTCCGACCTTATCGGCAAAGATTTTGTCGGAGATCTCACAAAGCTCGAGGGTCTTATGAAGTACACCAACGACGCTTCGGCACTCGAGGCTTGGGCTAATGCGAAGCTTGAGTGTAAGAAGGCTCTTGCAAAGTATATCAAAAAGAAGAATGGTATTGTAGTTGATACAAATTCCATCTTTGACGTTCAGGTAAAGCGACTTCACGAGTATAAACGTCAGCATATGAACGCGCTTGAAATTATCGCGACATACAACTACCTCAAGGCAAATCCAGCAGTGACCATTCAGCCGAGAACATATATCTTCGGTGCAAAGGCGGCTCCCGGATACTTCCTCGCAAAGCGTATCATAAAGATGATTCACCACATTGGAAAGCTCATCGAAGCAGACAAGCGAATCAGCAGTATGATTAAGGTTGTATACCTTGAGGATTACAACGTTACTTTGTCCGAACTTTTGATGCCTGCGGCTGATATTTCCGAGCAGATTTCTCTTGCAGGTACAGAGGCTTCCGGCACGGGTAATATGAAGCTTATGCTCAACGGTGCTATCACTCTCGGTACTCTTGACGGAGCTAACGTTGAGATTTTTGAGCAGGTTGGCGATGAAAATATCATCCTCTTTGGTATGAAGGCTCACGAGGTTGATGCTTTGAGAGCGAGCGGATATAATCCTTATGAGATTATCAAAAACAATGCAGTCATCGAAGACGTTATCAAACTTCTTGAAAACGGCATTGCAGGTGAGGATTTCAGAGATATCGCAGGTATGCTCAGAAACTCCGACTACTATATGGCACTTGCAGATTTCGAAAGCTATGCAGATGCGCGCAGAAAATCTGCAGAGCTTTATGCCGATACTAACCTCTGGCAGAAGATGTCGATGGTCAACACCGCAAAATCTTACTTCTTCTCTGCTGACCGCGCGATAAAAGAATACGCAGACAATATTTGGTTTTGTTAATTAAAACTTCTATTGTTAATTTAAACTTCTATTGTTAATTAAAACAACCCGCCCACTCCGTTTGGAGTGGGCGGGTTTCATTTGTGCAAAAAAACCGCGGTGGAAAATCCACCGCGGTTTTAATTGTGCTAATTATTCAGCAACGTCGTAGTATACGCCGATAGTCTCAGGAAGCTCAGAGGGAAGCTTATCTGTAGGAACTATTACATAAGATTCGTAGAGCTTAGCTGCGCCGCCTGTTACATCAACGCTAACTTCTCTTGTAGTGGGGTTGATGTTAATGTTCTCAGCCATTACAGTCATCTTAGGATCGTTGTCATCACCGGGCTTGTAGCTAGCCATGTGGTAGGAAACGAGGTTGAATCCACCGTAGTTCTCTACCCAGCTCTCAGGCAACTCAACTGTGACCAAACCACCCTTGAAGGGGTTCTTGCCCCAGTTGTACCAGTCAACACGGAAGATGAACGGTTCAATCTGGTCGTCGTTGAGTACACGACGTACTGCGTTGTAGTGCTTATGGATGTTCTTGGAGCTGTATTCCATACCGGCGGAACCTACAAACTTCATATCCAAAACAAAATTGTCTACATCATCAAAGTTTGTATAGTTATCATAGTCGATATCCTTACGGAATGTAACGTATGCCTTTTGACCGATAATCAAGCCCATCTCTTTTGCACGATCATCGCTGGGTACCAAGAGACGCAACTCAACAGAGAAGGTATCAACGTGGAGATCCTTGAGGACGTTCCAAGATCTGGAGCTGAAGGGCTGAACCTTTTCAAAGTGAGTAGTATCGTAAACGTCAAATGCCTTAACGGGGTTACCCTTGTCATCTACGTCAGCAAGGAAGACAGGCTTGGAAACCTGGATAACATTGCCTTCATCGTCGAGAACTTTTTCGTTTGTTGCAGGATCAACGAGGTCAACTTTCTTGAACTTGATCCTACCACCAACAACGTAGACATTCTCTTCGTTGTAGTCGGGAGCTACCCAAGCGGGATCCTTTGCAGCTTCCTGAAGATCAGCGATTGTAGTTCTGAGTCTGTCGATTTCCATGTTAGCAGATGTCTCATCAAGACCACGTGCTACGAGAACTTCAGCATAGAATGCCCACTCAGCGTCTGTGAAAGTAGGAAGATCGAAAGGATGTACCTGATCGAAGAGCTGATCGATAAGGTCGATGGGCAAGAAGTGACCGGAAATCTTCTGAGCCTCTGTCTTTGTTGCAGGGAACTTAGCAGCAACGTCAACGATATCAGAGTAGATCTTTGCAGTCTTAAGAGGTGTCTTAGTACCGTCAGCATTTACACCGGAAAGTGTAACTGTAGCTTCGAATCTCTCAAGACCTGTCTTGTTGATAGTAGCGTTACCAACGTACTGATCGCCAAGTCTTACGAAGTTCTTGAGGTTGAGACGAGATCTGTCGCCGTTAGCAACGATTTCTGTCAGCTCAATAACAACTTCGTCATAACCCATATAAGGAAGCTCACTGGGGATGATAGTCTGAACATCAACTGTGATGTAGAGAGTTCTATCGTTTGTCTTTGTTGTGATATCGCCGCTAGCGTTGTACTCGATTGTGATGTTAGTCTTGTCGAGAGTGATCTTGTTCTCGCCTGCAGCGATAGCGGAGTCGAGAAGTGTATCGGAAGCCTCTCTGTAGAATCTTACCTTATCTGTAAGCTCATACTCAGTGGGAAGGTCGAGCTCGATAGAGAAAGCTGTGTTGTCGTTGGGCTTAACGTTTACAACAACATCCCACTCGAATACGAGTGTTGCGGGGTTGTCGTTTGCTGTTACGCTCAAGGATGTGATCTCACAGTTATCAACTACCCAGTTAGCTGCTGCGAATATGTCAGCAGGAGAAGCGTTGGTAGGTGTAGAAATGGAGAAGAAGAAGGGAACGTTAGAAGAGTTTGTAGCAAACTGAGCTTCCTCTGCAGGTACGCCTACAACGTTGGGGATAGCCACGTATTCAAGCTCTACAACGTAGTTCTTGCCATGCTCATCAAGTGTGAAGGTGAGATTTGCATCGCCAACATACTTATAACCAGCGATTTCTGTAGGAGTGATGTTCATAACTGTGCCGAGGTTGTCAGCTGTGAAGATGTCGCTATCAATCTTGTTGCCGTCAACGTCGTAGTGCTCAACCGTTACAGTTGCAGCGTTGCTAGAAGCGATAGCCTCGTCACCGGAGATCTCGATCTCACGGATTGTAAGTCTTCTAGTATAGTTGTTTGTAGATGTAATCTTAACGTACTGAACGAAGTCAGCGGAACCGGCAATATCAACTACGTCAATTCTCTCAAAGTTAGCGGGAACAACGATAGGACTTGATGTTGCGCCGGGATCTGTGAAAGTGTAGACAGGCTCGCCAAATACTCCGTCAGCGCCTGCAACAGATATTGTGTAAGCACCGGAGGGAACAAGGTTCCAGCCTTCCAATCTGTTACCCCAATAGAGCTTCAGAGTATCAACATTGTAGAGACCGCCAAGGTCGATAGTGATTTCATTCTTGGTGTTACCATAGTCTGAACCAGAAACAAATCCCAACTTTTTGGAAGATGCCTCAACTGCGCCGTCAACGAGAGCGTCGAGGGATTCAGGGTTGACCGTCTCATCAGTACATCTCTTAGGCCAAGAGATATTAGCGCCTGTGAGTTCGAGTTTAGCGGATTCTTTTCTGGGAATAGGAGCGTACTCGAATGTGATAACGTTTGTGCCGTTTTCATCAAGAACGAGCTCTTTTGCAGCCACAGTAGCTATATATCCTGCAACGTTAACAGCTGTCTCAGTTACAGCAGCACCGTTAACGTCAACATCTGTTTTTTCAGGTGCTAATTCGTTGCCGTTTTCGTCAACATACTTTACAGTATAGAAAACAACAGGAAGAGTTTCGTATACGAATGTAATCTTGTTTTCAACGTCCTTTGTAAGAACGATGGAAACTGTCTCATTACCAAGAACGGCGTAGCCAAGGAACTCTTTAGCTGTTCCTGTTACTGTTGTGCCCTCGTAGTCGGAGCCTGTAACAGCATCAGCGAGAGGATTGCCCTCTTCGTCAACAAACTCGATTACATAATCAACAGTAGCGAGTTTCTTGTATGTGAAGGTGATCTTGTTTTCTGCCTCTGCGTCGAGAACGATAGAAGCTGTTGTTTCACCGATGACCTGATAACCTTCGAACGCAAGAGCTGTCTCGGTTACTGTCGCACCGGCAATACCAGCCTTAGTATTGGAGTTAGCAAGGGGGTTGCCCTCTTCGTCAACATAGTTTACTGTATAGGATGCAGGAACAGTGCCTTCTACATACTCCATGCCGTAGAAGTTGAGCAGGTAGATGGTGGGCTGACCGCTTGTAACGGTAGCGTCTTTACTGCTAGCTACAGCATATCCCTCGAAGCGGAGATATTTATATCCATCTGCGTGAGAAATGGGGTAAGTAACCTCTCCGTTTGTACCTGTAGTAATGTCAGCAATCAAAGTCCATTCTGCATCTGGCTCTGCGCTCTCATTAGATCCGTAGATAGCAAATGCCGAAAAGTGAACCGCACTGATTTTCAATTTAAACGATGTAATGTTATACTTAACATCGCCTTGGATGTCCATGTAAACATTAAAATCGCCTGAGCCTAGTGCTGTGGTGTTCAACCCCTTTCCTGGCTTATAGCCGTTGCCTCCATCATTGTTGAACATGTTGGCAACAGGAACCCAGCTTCCCTCTGGCGCTACGTTAGTCTCATAGCTGTCATACTTGAGTCTAACGGGTTCCGCTGCAAATGCGGGAAAAGATGCCATTGTCAAAAGCATAGTGAGCGTAAGGACAATAGCCATCAATCTTTTTGCGTTTAGCATTTTGTTTTCCTCCTTTAAGTATTAAATACTTATTATCAGTATAATTATAGCGCTAAGCAGTGGTAAATGTCAACATTTTTTCAAAATTCTCTCTCGGTATTTGGCAAAAAAATTCAGCGCTGTTTTTGTTAAATTTGTACAAAAGCAAGGTTTCTCTTGGCGAAACTATGATTTTGAACACTAAAGAGTGAGGTTGTACCGATGCGGTTTATTGTTTTGTGCGGTAATTTTGTGTCTTTTTGGGAGGTTGGTTTTATTTATTCTGGGCTCTCATCAAGTATTTCAGCCATTTTCAGACAATACTCCTCCCCTATTCCGTTTAATACGTAGGGCATTGTTTTTCCGCTTATGGCGTAGGTCATCGTTGCTTCTGCGAGGGGGTTAGGTAGGGTTTGCAGGTTATCGGCAAAAGGAGAGAGCCAGCCGAGTTCTTTGGTTGAAAGATTTATTCCCGTTTCGGAATTGTAAAGCCAGAAGAGAAACTTTTTGGCGGCGATTTGTTCCTCCTTCGAAGCAGTTTTATTAACTGCCCAGAACGAAGGGACGTTTAGTATTATACTGTCCTGCGACGCGCCCGACACAGAAATTGGGAGCATACCGAGGTTTTGTGAACGCTCTGCTGACCCGTCGGCAAATTTATGGCTTTGCAACGTTATTATACATCTTTCCTCGGCCATATTTTGTTCGGGGGTGTTTGAGTTTTTTTGAGAATAGCTTTGCAGCAGCTCGAGGAGTGTCTTATAGCTTTCGGCAAAGGTCATTTCAAGGTCGGTCTCTGACAGGGCAGTTGAGGATGTGCATTCCTGTGACACGACAATATTTACAAGGTAGTTTTTCGTCTTTTCGTTCGGAGCTTCAAAGACGGACGAAAGGTTTTTAAAGTCGGTTTTTAATTTCGGTATTCTTTGTGAAAGATACTCTGCGGTACTCAAAAGGCGTTCTACCGAATTTATGTTTTCGGGATTTATCCCCGCTCTTTCAAAAACTGTCTTATTATACACAAAGCCTATTCCCTCTATCTCGCCAGGAACAGCGATAATCTCTCCTTGTCTAATGACCTCGTTTAGAGAATTTGCGACTGCGGTATTTATCCAGCTTTCTGCGGAGAGGTCTGCAAAATATTGTGAGAGCTCGTTTAGGTGCTCGGCGTCGGTCAAAATCAGCGAGGGGTAGCGTTCTCCCGAGAGAAGCGCTTTTGCGGCGAGGGAAAAATCGTCGTTTTTATCTATTTCAATAATGGTGATGTCTATCTCGGGGTTTTCTTTTTCAAAGGCTGTTATGATTTTTTCGAGTTCTTTTGAATTTTGTGCGCAGACAAGGCGGATTTCGGTTTGTTTTGGTGAGGAGCTTGACGTATTTTGAGTTGGATTTTGAGTGCAACCGCAAAGTGCGAAAAGAAGCATTACTGCAAAAAACTTTCTCATTTTATCCTCCAGTGTTTTTTGATTGATTTTTGGCAACAATCATCCTGTTTATTCTAAAAACGGTCTTGTTATTTGAAAGGTGCCGTGCTAAAATTATCTTACAGCTTTCAGGAGGGTAGAATATGAGAACTATCAGCGAAAATATTACGACTACGTATATTGAAGATTATGACGTGGCGGTAGTCGGCGGAGGAGTTGCAGGTGTTGCGGCGGCTTTGGCGGCGGCAAGGCGAGGTGCGAAGGTTCTTCTCGTTGAAAAGATGACCGTGCTCGGCGGTCTTGCAACAGCAGGATACATTGTTATATATCTCCCACTCTGTGACGGACTTGGAAACAAGGTCATCGGCGGAATTTCCGAGGAGTTTTTCTGGGAATCTATCCGCTACGGTGGCGGTACGATGGACCCCGCGTGGAAAAAGGGTTGTACACACGCAGATGCCAAAACAAGATACGAAACCTACTTCAACGCGGGTGAGCTTGCTTTCCGTTTGGAAGAGATGCTCATCGAGGCGGGAGTCAAGATACTTTACGACACCGTTTTCTGCAGTAGCGTGATGGACGGCAGTAAAATCTCTGCAATCGTTGTGGAAAACAAATCGGGCAGACAGGCATACGGCTGTAAGGCGGTTGTTGATGCTTCGGGTGACGGTGACGTATACGCCCGTGCAGGTGCGGATTTCGGCACACAGGACAACTTCCTCACCTACTGGTCCTACTACGTTGACGACAAGGATGACGGACAGAAACTCAAGCTGTTTATGATAGGTTCTAACACAGGTGCAGGTCTTCCGGAGGGTAGCAGAAAGTATATCGGCACAGACGCCGATGACATTTCGGAGTTTTTGAAAGCTTCTCACGCGCTCGCATTTAGCCGTATTAAAGAAGGGGGCAAAAAGCTCGCATCCTTCCCCTCTATGCCTCAGTTCAGAACAACCCGCAGATTGTGCGGAGCTTACAGCCTTTGTGAAAGTGACAAGTTTATGCATTTTGAGGATTCCATCGGTTGCACGGGCGACTGGAGAAAGGCGGAAGACGTTTACGAGATTCCTTACCGTGCGCTCTACACCGAAAAGATTGACAATCTCTTTGCGGCAGGCAGAAACATCTCTGCCGGGGGTGACGTCTGGGAAGTAACGAGGGTTATTCCCCCTGCGACAATGACGGGTCAGGCGGCGGGTATTGCGGCGATGATGATTGCAGAAAGCGGCGTAGCGGCAAAAGACCTTGAGGTGAAAAAGCTACAGGATATGCTCGAAGAAGACGGCATCATTCTGCACTACGAGAAAAGGTAATTTTAAACGGGCGAGAAAATTCTCGCCCGTTTTTATATGCAAAAACGCGGTTTCAGTTTTACTGAAACCGCGTTTAAATTATCTTTCTTCTCTGAAGTAGTTGAGTCCAAGGCTCTGGGGAGGCTGATGCTCTCTCTTTTTACGCATACTTGTGATTACAAGCACAATGATAGTTACCACGTAGGGAAGCATCTTGAAGAGCTCCTGCGTTTCGGTACCGAGTCCCTGAATGTAGTTATTTGCATTACAGAGAGCACCGAAGAGGAACGCACCGACGATTGCCATTGAAGGCTTCCAAAGTGCAAAGATAACAAGTGCGATTGCCATCCATCCTCTATCACCGAACGCGTTGTTTGACCAAACGCCCGTAGCGTAGGACATAACGTACTGGAGTCCGCCGAGTCCTGCGATAGCACTGCCTATGCAGGTGGCTACGTATCTGTATCTTGCAACGTTTATACCTGCGGCATCTGCAGTTGCGGGGTTTTCACCTACAGAGCGCAGATTCAGACCAATTCTTGTGCGGTTTAAAACAAAAGCCATAACGATTGCGATTGCTATCGCAAGGTAGGTCATAAAATCGTGGGAGAAAAAGAGTTGTCCAAACCATCCTAAATCATCTGCAAAGGGAAGCTTTACTGTAAAAAACGAGCTTGTCTTTGTGAGGGCGATTGAGGGAAGCTCGCTCTTTGTGATACTGATAAGAGAAGCACCGAGGAAATTTCCGAGTCCAACACCAAGGGTCGTAAGCGCAAGACCTGTAACGTTCTGATTTGCGTGGAGTGTTACGGTCAGGAAACAGTAGATAAGACCCATAAGCATTGAACCTGCGATTGCGCAGAGAAGCGGGATGAGTATTGCGAGTGCGGGGTTCATATTAGCGACGTTATTTCCGCAAGCGTTCTCGTACAAAAACGCTCCGACAACACCGCTGATAGCGCCAACGTACATTGTTCCGGGGATACCGAGGTTTAGGTGTCCGGATTTTTCGGTCAAAATTTCGCCCGTCGAACCGTAGAGAAGCGGAACACCAAGGAGTATTGCACGGCAGATAAACTGTATAATCATGCTTTTACCTCCTTTTTGCTGTGACGGAATTTGATGGAATAGTGGATAAAGAATTCACATCCAACGAGCATCAAGATTACTATACCGACGATGATTTCCGAGAAGGAAGAGTTCAGAAGCGCGGTATCTGCAACCTTTGAAACGCCTATACGAAGGAACACCACAATAGCGGTCATTACAACCATTATGAACGGATTGAACTGACCGAGCCAAGAGATGAGAATCGCGGTAAAGCCTTGACCGCCAACAAGCTTGGTGTTGATGCTGTGGTCTTTACCTGCAACGAGGAGCATTCCCGCTACACCGCAGAGTGCACCCGAGATTATCATTGTGCGAACTATTACCTTCTTGACGTTGATGCCGATATATCTTGCGGTATTCTGGCTTTCACCAACTACCGAAATTTCATAGCCCTGTTTGCTGAATTTGAGGTATATATACATAAGTACGGTTATACCTGCTACAGTTACGATATTTACAAAGTAGTCGTTGTTGCCTACCGCGGGGAAGTTACCATAACTGACGGGGTTGATAACGTTTGAACCGCCACCCTCGATGTAAACATAATATGCGATTATCTGTGTTGCAATATAGTTCATCATAAGGGTGAACAGTGTTTCGTTTGTGTTGAACAGTGCCTTGAAGATAGCAGGGATTACGCCCCAAACAGCACCTGCAAGGATACTTGTAACAACGATTACTGCAATCAAAGCGGGATATGGGAGTTTATCACCGAATTCTATCATACAATATATAGAAGCAAGACCGCCCATAAGAGCCTGTCCCTCTGCACCGCAGTTCCAGAATTTCATCTTGAACGCGGGGGTGAGTGCAAGTGCAAGGCAAAGGAGTATTGCTATTTCCTGCAGATACTTCCAAAGCATTGTTGTTCTGCCGTTAGTAAAAAGTGTGCCGAAAACACCTTTGAACATTATTGTATAGGTATCTCCAAATCCCTTACCCGTGACAAGCATAGAAAGAAAACCGACAACAACAAAACCTATGAGAATTGTTGCAACACGAATGAGCCAAGCTGCCCACACGGGCATATCGTCGCGCTTTACAACGTGAAAAAGCGGTTCGTGGTGTGCTTTTACAGCAGTTTTATCCATTGTTATTCTCCTCTCCTTCCATCTTGGATTTTGTCATAAGGAGACCAATTTCCTCTTTGGTTGCGGTGCGTCCGTCAACCACTCCTGTAACTCTACCTGAGCCGATAACCATAATTCTATCGCAGAGCTCGAGCAAAACGTCGAGGTCTTCGCCGACAAAAATTATAGCAACGCCTTTCTCTTTCTGTTGATTGAGAAGATTGTAAATCATATAAGAGGAGTTGATATCAAGTCCGCGAACGGGATATGCCACCATCAAAACTGTCGGTGAGGACGCAATCTCACGTCCGACGAGCACCTTCTGCACGTTACCGCCAGAAAGACGTCTTACGGGGGTAGATGCACTGGGTGTCACTACCTCGAGGTCGTGGATTATCTTTTCTGCCAAATCCTTGGGTTTTTTGCGTTTGAGGAAAACAGAGTGTCCTTTTCTGTAGCTTCGAAGCATCATATTATCAACGATGTCCATATTGCCAACAAGTCCCATTCCGAGTCTATCCTCGGGGACGAAGGAAAGGCGAACACCCATATTTCTTATCTGCATTGGGGTTTTATCGCGAAGATTCTCAACCTTTTCGGTCTTGGGATTATGATACATAATCTCGCCCGACTGCAGACGCTGAAGTCCTGCGATGGATTCGAGAAGTTCTCTCTGTCCAGAACCTGCGATACCCGCGATACCCAAAATCTCTCCGCTCTTTGCGGTGAAGGATATGTTATCGAGAACAGTTGCACCAAGTCTATCGACGCAGGTGATGTTATTTACAACGAGTCTGTCCGTGGGATTTTTCGGCTCGTTTCTTTCGATGTTGAGGTCAACCTTTTTACCCACCATCATTTCGGTGAGCTCGGTTTCGCTTGTTTCGGCGGTGTTTACCGTACCGATATATTCACCCTTACGAAGCACAGAAACTCTATCCGAAAGAGAAAGAACTTCGTGGAGCTTGTGGGTGATTATTATGATACATTTTCCGTCATCGCGCATACGGCGGAGAATGTCGAAAAGCTTTTCTGTTTCCTGAGGTGTCAAAACAGCGGTAGGCTCGTCGAGAATGAGGATATCAGCGCCTCTATAGAGCACCTTTATAATCTCAACGGTCTGTTTTTCGGAAACTGCCATTGTATAGATTTTCTTTTCGGGAACGAGGTCAAATCCGTACTGCTCGCTAATCTTTTTGATTTCGGTCATAGATTTTTTGAGGTTGTATTTACCTTCCTCAATACCAAGAACGATATTTTCTGCAGCACTGAACACATCAACAAGCTTGAAGTGCTGATGTATCATACCGATTTTATAGTCGAAAGCATCCTTTGGAGAGGTTATTACAGCCTCTTTTCCGTCGATGTAAATCTCGCCTTCATCGGGAAAATAGATGCCCGAAATCATATTCATAAGGGTGGTCTTGCCACTTCCGTTCTCTCCCAAAATGGAAAGAATCTCACCACGGTATGCGGTAAGATTAACGTTTTTATTGGCAACCACTTTGCCGAATTTTTTCGTGATGTTTTTCAGTTCAATAGCAGGTTGTTTATTCACGATAAACCTCCGTTCTTTTAATCCTCAAGAAAGCGTTAAACCAATGTTTAGCGATTTCTTCAAAATTATGTATCAGAGGCGAGAGGATTCTCTCGCCTCTGACATAAAAG
>JAZSNN010000016.1:0-8848 GCA_045536425.1 Oscillospiraceae bacterium | reverse complement strand
GCTTGGCCTCCGACTTTACGGGTCTTGAATACCGAGGCCAGATCCTTGACCAGCTCGCGGAAGTCGATCCTGCCGTCTGCGGTGAAGCAGAAGATGATCTTGCTCCCGTCAAAGGTATATTCCACGTCAACAAGCTTCATTTCGAGCTTGTGCTTTTCTATCTTTTCCATACAGATATCGAAGGCTTTTTTCTCCTTCTCTCTGTTTTCGTTCATCACCTTTACGTCAGCTTCGGTAGCTACACGGACAACCTTTTTGAGCGGAGAAACTATCTCGCTGTCCTCAACCGATTTGTTGGGAATAGCAACGTAGCCACATTCGAGACCGCGGGCGGTTTCAACCACTGCGTGTTCTCCTTCTTTGAGTGTTTTTCCGTCGGGGTCAAAGTAGTACACCTTTCCGACGTCTTTAAAGCGCACTCCTATAATCTCTATCATAGTTTTGTACCTTTCTTTTTATTACTCATACATTTTAACACAAAGGTGTGTCATGAGTAAAGACTTATTTACATTGAAAGTCATGGAACGTTTTGCATTTATTACCGCTTCGAGCATCTTCATTGTTCGTTTGCTCGAGCAGTTTATCTGCTGTGATATTACGTCGGTCTTTTGGGTCATTGCGTTTTCGAGAATCGCCACCATAAAATCCAGAATATCAAAAATTTCCGAGGACGACGCTACTGCAGAAAGAAGCTTCAGGGTTTCGTATCTGTCACCGCGCACGGCGCTTTTTACAACCTCAATCGCGGTATCTGCCGCTTTTTTTAGGCTGTCGTTTTCCACAATCTCGACCGCTCTGCCAACGCTTCCCTGCGAAAGCGCACAGGCTATATTTATGAGCTTTTGGTCGTTTGTTTTTTCTTTTACAAACTCTTCTACCACGTCATCGTCAACGGGATTTATCGGAACGGTCACAACGCGCGACAATACGGTTGGAAGAAGCGCTCCCGTATCCTGCACTGTGAGGATGAACACCGCGTGGGGTGGCGGTTCTTCGATAATTTTCAAAAGTGCATTTTGCGCCTCTACGCCCATACTCTCGGCATTTGCAAGGATGAAAATTCGCTTTTCGCTTTCGTTTGGCGAGATATACGCTTCTCTTCGTATCCTTCGCACCTCATCGACCGAAAAGCTTCGTGGTTTTATGTACTCGGTAATCTCGATAACATCGGGGTGTTTACCCTCGAGCACCTTTTTACAGGACGCGCAGTCAAAGCAAGGGGTATCCTTTCCGCACAAAACTGCCGCTGCCAAAAGCCTTGCGAAGGTCTTTTTACCTACCCCGCGAGGACCTGCCAAAAGCACCGCGTGTGTGATGCGTTTTTTCTGCACCATATCAAGCAGTGTCTTTTTTGCCTTTTCATTTTGTGCGAATGAATTTAGGTTCATATTACATCTTCTCGAAACGTTCTACGTTTAATATAAACACGGTTGCTCCGCCGACTACTACCTCTACGGGATGAGAGTCCATTATGCGAGGGCTATCGGTCATACCAACGCTACTCGACGGCATCATCTGTGTGCGTTTTTTGCTGTGCTGCGCGATAATCTCGAGCGCGTGGTCTACCCTGTCATCGTCTGTACCGATGAGAATAGTGGTGTTACCCGCTCTGAGAAAACCGCCCGTTGTGGAAAGCTTTGTCACGGAATAGTTTTCTTTTGTGAGGTGGCTGGAAACTCTGTTTGCATCGTCGCTGGAGACGATTGCCATTATCATTTTCATAAATCTGCCGCCTTTCTGTCAATGTCTGAACTTGTTTAAAAGCTTTCTGAAATTCTGTGCGTTCTTTATCATACTGTCAACAAAGGGCTTAAATATTACACTAAACTCTCCCGCATATTCTGCGAGTTCGCCATTAAAGCCTTTTTTGAAGCGGTAGAGTCCGTACTGCGGGTCGCTCTCGTCGAATTTCCCGCTCACGCCCTGAAAATCATAGATATAACAGCCCTCTTTTTTGGCTTGCTGTATCATTTCCCACTGCATAAGATAGTTTGGCATCACGTTTCTGTGTGCGTTATCCGAAGCTCCGTAGACGTAGCAGGCTTTACCTGCATAGGAAATATAGATTGCGCCCGAAACGGCTTTTCCGTCGTAGTAGCACATATAGAGCTTTGCGCGGTCGCCCATCGCATTCATCAAGGTCTCAAAGTACTTTTTATCTCTTGTTACAAAACCGTCGCGCTCGCCCGTCTTCTTCATCAGTCTATCGAAATCGTCGAGGTCGTCAATAGTGCCAAGCCTAACCTCAACGTTGTGTTTTAGCGCAACGCGGACGTTATAGCGGGTTTTGCTGTGGAAGTTTGCAAAAAGCTCGTCGGCTGTGCGGTCGGCAATACCCAGCTTGTAGTTAAATCTCGATTGTATGCACTCGAGTCCGCTCTCGCCACCTGTTTCCAAAGTAAAGCCGTCTGCCAAAATTTTTGCGACTATATCCTTGCGGTCGGCGGGAATTTCGGGGTCCATTGTGTATTTATACGCTTTATATTTTTTTGCGAGTTCCTTTATCGCCTCGAACATCTCTCGGCGTGTGTCAGTGTCCTCGTAGTCATAGACGGGGCCTCTCGGCGAATACAGGAAGGTATATCCCATCGGCAGAGGTCTGATGAGCACGAGCTGTGCACCCTTTACGTTTCCGTCTTCGTCGGTGCACATAAAGGCTTCCCACTTCCACTGCTTTTTCGCATTGGGCCACAAAAGTGACTGTGTGAAGCCTCCGTTTTTATGGGTAGAAACGAAGTTTTCGTAGATATTTCTGTTTTCGTCGTTTACAAAAATTATCATCTTTTACCTTCCTGATTTATAAGGTCTAGATTTCTGCGTATTACCTCTGCTCCGCGAAAACCAAAGGCTCTGTCCTTTATCTCGCGGTTGTTTTCGGGGTAGTCTACCTTGTATATTATATCGGTTTGGAATTCTTTGATATTCGTGGGTTTCGCGGCTTTATTCATCGGGCAGATGTCAGAGCATATATCACAGCCCCAAACCTTTCCGCCTTTTTTAACAAGTTTCTGCTCGTCTTCTGTCAGTGTTCCCTTTTTCTGCGTGATATATGAAAGGCATTTTGCTTCTTCTATTCTGCTATCCTTTATTGCACCCGACGGACAGTTCTTCAAACACAGGTCACATTCAAGGCAGGAGTCGGTACAACAAACGGACGGGGTTAGCTTGAGGTCGGTCACGATTTCGGCAATGAAAACGTAGGAACCGTAGGTTTTGTTTATCAGAAGTCCGTTTTTGCCCCTGACACCGACGCCTGAAAGTGTTGCGGCTTTCACCTCACGAATCGGGGAATTGTCGGCAAAGGATACGAAGTTGTTTTGTGAGTAGGCTTTCTTCAGCCCTTCACAGACTCTGTCGAGCTTTTGGGTGCAGACCCTATGGTAGTCGGAGACTACCGCGTATTTTGAGATGTTGTGTTCGGGATAGCTTTCGAGCTTGTAGGGAAAAAGTGTGACTATAACGCTTCTCGAGTCTTTGGGCAGGCGGTTTTTTGCCGCGCAATCCAAAAGCGGCAAAGTATCCTCAAAGTTACACACGCCCCACTCGGTTATATTTTCGGCAGAAAGCAGTTTTTCAAGTATTTGAAGCATACATCCACCGCCCCGTGAGTTTTAGTCATATAGAATAAGTATATCACAGTTTGCGGTGTTATTCAATACTATGTTTAAAACCGCACGGGTATTAAACACGCGAATACAAGTTTTCTCTTGCAAAAATCAGGCATTTGTGATACACTGAATTTTAGAAAAATTTTTCTAAAACATTCAAAAATCGCCCTTTTCCGCATTCTAAATTAATTTTACCATAACGGTTTTTGGATTTCAATGGTTTTGGAAATTTTTTTCGTTTGTTTTTGCGTTTTTAGCAGAGTAAAACTCCGCCAATGGAGTATTTTTTCATTTAGGAGCTTTATATGTCATACTTAACGTCGATAAAAGCCTTGTACTCACAGATGGGTAGGGGTGAGAAACGAATTGCCGATTGGATTTTGCTTCATCCGCATCAAATTATCAGTATGTCGATAAACGAGCTTGCCGAGGTTTGCGGTTGCGGTGATGCTACTATTGTCAGATTTTCCCGCAGACTCGGTCTCTCCGGATATCAGGGGCTCAAAATCGGAATCGCACAGGAGCTAAGCTCCCTTGACAAGCCGCAGGAGCTGCCTGTTATCACCTCTGCTGACAGTTGTTTTGACATCTTCAAGAAAAGAGAGCAGGAGGTTGTTGTTGCCCTTGAATATACGAGAAATATACTGAGTCCCGACGCTCTTGAAGCTGCCGCAAAGTCTATTATGGAAGCTGAAAATATCGTTTTGTTCGGTCTCGGAAGCTCCGCACCGATTACCGTTGATGCACAGCACAAGTTTTTGCGTGCAGGACTTCCCGCAAGAGCATATAACGACAACCATATGCAAGCTATCGTTGCTTCACACCTTAAGCCCGGTGACGTTGCTATCGGAATTTCACATTCCGGCTCCTCTACCGACATCGTGTACGCGCTAAAGCTCGCTCGTCAGCAAGGCGCTACCACCATCTGTATTACAAACCACGGTAACTCCCCTATTACAAAGCAAAGTGACATCTGCCTTTTCACAAAAGCAGAGGAAACAAAGCGCTCGATACTCGCTCTCAGTTCACGAATCGCTCAGCTTTGTATCATTGACACTCTCTATAGTTACGTTGTTGTAAATAAAAAAGACCTCTCTACAGAAGCCATCCGCGAAACCGAGCGCGCCCTCGAAGAAAAGAAATTCTAATCAAAACGTCTTTCAGTTCTTAGAAAAAAAGACCGACACGAAACCGTGTCGGTCTTTTTGATTTTAATACTTGCTGTCTATCAGTTTTTGCTTTGTTCAACAAGATCGATTATGTCATCAAGCTGATTCATTATCTCTTTTACTTCCTCAGACGGATCGGGATTATTTAAACCGCTATAATCTGATTCACGCGCTTTTTTTGCTACGTTATAATAGGAATCCTTAGTCTCTTCGCCAAAGCTATAAACCCATCCAGATTCTCCGTTATTGCGATACTTTACATATGGAATTGCTGTAATTTCCAAAGAGTAGTTATCTACGCTTCTGGGAATTTCTATGATAACTGCTGTAAAGGAAAGGGCCTCGCTGTCCTCAGAAAAGATTTTCTTTGCAGGAACATTGACAACATTTTTGTCATCGTTTTCAAACATTTCCTGAAGTGAAGAATCAGAAGGAATTGAATTGGTAAGTACCAGCAGCGTTCCGAACATCAAATTATTACTGTCGTCGTATACATAGGACTTGCCTTCATCCTCAGCAGGATAATATTTATCGTAAAATGCATTTTTATTGATTACGGTTTTAAATCTCAATCCCGCTTTATCACCCAAACGGATGTTTGTTCCGCCCGAGGCAATCTCAGCCTTGGGGGGCTCATATGCCGTCAAAGAAAGGGTTGGATAGGTGTGAGTGGAATCTGCAACGTGAGATGTTCCAAACGTTGTATAGGTCAAGTCGTGAGAAGCAGTCGTGCTTCCGACAAGGAAATTGTACTCATCTGTGCCGAGACTGTCGTTCGACGTGACGTCAATTCCGTACCAGCTGCCGTCGATCTTAACCGCGTTCCACGCGTGAGGTCCGGGCTCATCAAGAGATTGATAGAGGGTGCCCGATACGACAACGCACTCTATTCCCGCTCTGTCACAGAGGTACTTGAACGCGTATGCATAGCCTTGGCAGACAGGGCCTGTCGGCTCGTCGTTGTTGCTCACAAACGCGCTGTATGCGGTATGAGCAAGAGGATAGCTGTCATTTTCAAGGTGTGTGTGATTATAGGTATTGTGTTCCTTGAGCCAGTTGTTGAAATACTCAACTGCTTCGTAGGTGTCGTTTGGTGCTTTTGCAAGTATGCTCTGAACGGTGGTTTCTACATCGGAAGCTGCTGCCTGCATTTGTCTCTCGTCAGTAAACAGTTTGCTTGAGTCCACGGACATTGTTACCGTAAACACAAGAGTAGTACCGTTTTCATCGGCGGTTGCTCCTACGCCTATATCAAACCCTGCTTCACGCATCCAGAAAATTTCTGTGTGGTCGTACTGAATGGCATTGTACAAGGTCTGTGTGGAAAGGTCTTCTTTCAATTGAGAAAGCTCTTTATTTACAAAAACGTTAAATTCTTCCTGCAATGTGAAGGTATCAGAGGTTTCGACGGTATATTCAACCTCTACAGCTTGTTTCAAAAAAAGTGTGCCTTTATTAAGCTCTGTAAATTTATCCACAAAGGCTCTGTAAAATCCCTTCTGGAAATCGGTAAGGCTTTTACCGTAGTATTCACTGTCTGCCATTGTAAGTTCAGCGGGAATGCTTCCGGCATATATGGAATAGTCGCTGAAGTCTGTCTGCGCGTTGACCGGCATAGCGGTAAAAATGAGTGATAAAACTATCATCAAACAAAACAGTTTTTTCATATACCTACCTCCAATCTTTCATATATTTAATTATACACCCGTTTTTTAGCAAAGTCAAATACAGCGGTAAAATAAATATTTTCTAATATTTTTCAAAAATGCTATTGATATTTGTGTTCAAAAGTACTATAATTGTACCATAATGTTAAAAGTTATTGGTTAAAATGACTAAATAACTAGAAAAATAAATGCCTTTTGGCGGATTGGGTGGAATACTAATGAGATATCACAGTTCAAAAAACATCATCAACGTGTGCCTTGCGGGTCACGGTGGCAGCGGTAAGACTTCTCTTGCCGAGTCGTTGCTTTTCTATTCAAAGGCAACAGACAGACTGGGAAAGATATCCGAGGGTAACACCGTCTGTGACTTCGACCCCGAAGAGATAAAACGCAAAACTTCAGTTTCTTGTGCAGTTGCTCCGTTTGAGTGGGCTAATTATAAAATCAACCTCATCGACACTCCCGGTTTGTTCGATTTCGCGGGTGAGATGTGTCAGGGTATCAAGGCTTGTGACTGCGTACTCATTACCGTTTCGGGTAAATCGGGTGTAACGGTCGGTGCGCAGAAGGCGTATGACCTCGCTATCGAAAACGACAAGGCTACTATGATTTTTGTCGGCAAGATGGATTCCGAGCACGCGGATTTCTACAAGGTATTCGAAGAGCTGAAAACAAACTTTGGTCCTTCGGTTTGTCCTATCGTTGTTCCCTTTGTTGAAAATCACAAGGTTACCTGCTACATAAACCTTCTCGATATGAAGGCTTATTCCTATAATAACGGTGTAGCTACAGAGGCTGCAATGCCCGATTTCGGTCACAGACTTGACGGTCTTATTGCCGCTGTCAGCGAGGCTGTTGCAGAGACCGACGAGGAATTGATGGAAAAATATTTCTCTGGTGAACAGTTTACAAAAGACGAGCTCATCAAGGGTATTCACGACGGCGTTAAGACAGGAAAGATTACCCCTGTATTCTGCGGTTGTGCGCTAAACCTCGATGCTATCGATATGCTTCTTGACGGTATGACATACCTTATGCCGTCCGCATTTGAAAAGACAAGAGAGAAAGCTACAGACGACAAGGGCGAGGTTATCGAGCTCAAGTGTGCCGAGGATAAACCTCTTCTCGCTTTCGTTTTCAAAACCGTTGCCGACCCGTTTGTCGGAAAGCTTTCCTACTTCAAGGTTATCTCCGGTAAGCTCACTCCCGATATGGCTCCCGTAAACGCTCGTACAGGAAATCCCGAGCGACTCGGAAAGCTCCTCTGTGTTCGCGGAAAGAAGCAGGAGGATGCGGACTTTATCGATGCAGGTGACATCGGTGCGGTGTCTAAGCTCGGTGAAACTATGACGGGCGACACACTCTGCGATCCTAAGAGAATCTTGACAATAGAGCCTATGAAGTTCCCGAAGCCGAGTATGTCTATGGCGGTTGTCATAAAGACAAAGGGCGACGAAGGAAAGATTTCGCAGGCGCTCTCCAGACTCAAGGAAGAAGATCCTACAATGGATTGCACGAACAACACCGAGACAAAACAGCAGGTTATCAGCGGTCTTGGCGAACAGCATCTTGACGTTATCGTTTCCAAGATGAAGACAAAGTTTGGTATCGACATCGGTCTTGTTCAGCCGAGAGTTGCATACCGTGAGACCATTCGCAAGAAGGTCAAGGTTCAAGGCAGACACAAGAAGCAGTCGGGCGGTCACGGACAGTACGGTGACGTTTGGATAGAGTTTGAGCCTTGTGACAGCGAGGATCTCGTATTTGCAGAGAACGTTTTCGGCGGTTCTGTTCCGAAGAACTTCTTCCCTGCAGTTGAAAAGGGACTTCGCGATTGCGCGGTCAAGGGTGTTGTTGCAGGATATCCCGTAGTCGGACTAAAAGCTACACTCGTTGACGGTTCTTACCATCCCGTTGACTCCTCGGAAATGTCCTTCAAGATGGCAGCTTCTATTGCTTACAAGGAAGGTCTTGTTCAGGCTAGTCCGATAATCCTCGAGCCTATCGGCACACTCAGCGCTTTCGTTCCCGATGCTAACACCGGTGACATTATGGGTGAGCTCAACAAGCGCCGCGGACGCGTTATGGGTATGAATCCCGCTGAAAAGGGACTTCAGGAAATCGTTGCAGAGGTTCCTATGAGCGAGATGCACGACTTTACAACATTCCTTCGTTCGATGACTCAGGGCAGAGGCTACTTCACTCTTGAATTTACAAGATACGATCCACTACCGAGCGCACTTGAAGCAAAGGTTGTTGAGGACGCAAAGGCTCTTAACGCAGACTAATATAAAACACCTGCCATCGCCTGCGAAAGCGGGCGATGGTTTGTTTTGAATTTATGTGTAAACAAAACCGGCGTTGACCCTTCGGAAGTCGGATCGTAGCCATGTCGTTCTGTGAG
>JAZSNN010000011.1:0-57062 GCA_045536425.1 Oscillospiraceae bacterium | reverse complement strand
CAAACGAAACACCCCTTTAGGGGTTGCCCGAAGAAGTAATGCGGTTGGCAGAACCTTTCGGAGCCCCTTTAGGGGTGTGGTCTGTAAAAAGCCCTTCTAGGGCTTACTCAAGCCTCCGGCTTAGCCGGAGGTTGTGACTAGTCTGCAATCCCCTTGTAGTTGGGGCAATTTTCTGCACCGCATTTGACACATTCGGGATAATACTTTGTTGAGGTGCAACAGAGAAGATAATCACACTCCTCACAACAACATTCAATCAAATTGCCATTTTCATCAAAATGCTCCCCATTGCCCAAACAATCCTTTCCAAAATTTCCGGGCATAAGTTCGACTCCTGTAACATCAATAATCATTTTATCAACTCCCATCGTTAATAGACTATTACATTATATAATGCAATAGTCTATATGTAAAGAGGAAAAATAAGATACTATCTAATCAAAACATAGGTTATGCAGAGGTGTCTTATGATTAAGTTGAAAGTAATTGATTTGTTGGAGAAAAACGGAAAAACTAAATATTGGCTGTACAAACAGATGGGTATGAGTTATCAAAACTTCAACAAGATGATAAACAATCAAACCAAATCTATCCGCTATGAAAACATCGAAGCACTTTGCGACATTTTTGATTGCACGCCAAATGATTTGTTTGAATTCACAGAATAAAAAACCGCCCAATCGGGCGGTTTTTCATCTGTTTGCAAGCTCTTTTTCTATTTCTAAAACAACGGTGCTCATTTTGATATCTAAGGCACAACAGATTCTATAAAAAGTTTCCAAGGTTGGTTTTCTCTCTCCGCGTTCAATAGCACTTAAATGACTTCTGCCAATATCGGCAAACCCACTCAATATTTCTTGAGACAATCCGCGTTGTTGCCTGAAACGAGCAATAACCTTGCCAACTATTAAGGGGTCAAGCGTAGGGATGTACATTTTTTTCACCTCAAATATATTCTATGGTGAAAAAGCCATCCTATTGAACACATATGTTGACAAATGAACACTTATGTGTTAAAATTTTTTAACAAAACAATGCAATTATACTTGCGTATATTTAGAGGAGGAAAAAAATGAAAAGAATTCTTGCGGTAATTTTAGTGACGTCATTGATGTCTTGCTTTGCGTCTTGTGGGGTAACATTGGATGATGTTAAGGAACCAACAGACGTTTCTACAGGCGATGTGGTTAGCAAAGAAACCGACAATAACACAACACAAGAAGCCGATTCAAAGGATGTTTCGATAGAAGAAACTACTCTGGTTGATGAAGCAGGAATAAAGATAACGGCAAAAAGCCTCAAAACAGACAGCTTTATGGGTCCTGAATTGAAGCTTCTTATTGAGAACAACTCTGGAAAGAATCTAACAGTTCAAGCCAGAAATGAGTCTGTAAACGGATATATGGTCACAACGTACTTGTCGGCAGATGTTGTAGATGGTAAAAAAGCAAATGAGTCTATAACGTTTAGCTGGACGGATTTGAAGGCATGTGGTATAACGACTATAGCTGATATAGAGCTTTCTTTCCATATTTTCACAACAGATGATTGGGAAACATACCTTGACACAGAATCAATATCAGTAAAAACATCTGCTGCGGCGACATATGAATATAAATTTGACGATAACGGTGATATTGCATATGAGGGAAACGATATAAAAATCGTGATAAAAGGATTGTCTGAAGACTCTCTTATGGGACCAAGTATAGTGGCTTATATTGAGAACAATGGGAACAAAAATATCACCGTGCAAACAAGAGATGTATCGGTCAACGGATTTATGGTTGATGCGATATTCTCCTCAGAGGTGGTTGCAGGGAAACGAGCGATAGATACTATAACATTTATGTCTTCTGACCTCGAGGAAAATGAAATCACGGATATTACCAACATAGAGCTTTCATTCCACATCTTTGATACGGATAGTTGGGGTACAATCGTTGACACTGAGGTTGTTACAATAAGCTTTTAATTTAAAAACGGCTATGGAAACCCATAGCCGTTTTTCTTATGCATTGAATACATATTTATCAAGTCTATCAAAAGCTTCTTTTAGTTTTTCAAGCGGGAGGGCGAGGTTTGCTCTAATGTGGCAGGTGCCGCCGAAGTTGTTGCCGTTTTGGACAGCAACGCCGACATCCCAAGCGGAGTTTAGTAGTTGTTCGATGGTTTTGCCGTGCTTTTCACACCACTTTGTGCAGTCTAAAAACAGCATATACGTTCCCTGCGGTTTGCAAAATTCGACACCCTCAAAGTGCGTTTTGATATAATCACAGGCATAGTCGATGTTTTCCGCGATAACCTCGCGAAGCTCGTCCACCCACTCCTGCCCGTCTTTTGTGTACGCGCCGAGGAGCCCGTGCATACTCAAAACGTTAACGTTGTTGAGGTGCGGAAGCGACAATTCCTTGTCAAAGCGGTCTTTGATTTGCGGATTACATATCACCGAATAGCTACCCACAAGTCCCGCAAGGTTGAAGGTTTTGCTCGGAGCATAGAGCGCGACGGTGCGCATCTTTGCATCCTCGCTCACCGACTGAGTCGGGAAATGGCGGTTTTGATAGAGCACAAAATCCGCCCAAATCTCGTCAGAGATAACGAAAACGTCGTGTTTTCTAAAAAGCTCCATCGCCTTTTCAATCTCCCATCTTTCCCAAACGCGACCGCTCGGGTTGTGAGGAGAACAGAAAACAGCGGTGTGGATTTTGTTTTCCAAAATTTTGCGTTCCATATCCTCGAAATCCATACGGAGTATGCCCTTTTCGTCGGGCACAAGCGCGGAATAGACAAGGTTGTAGCCGTTGTCACCCAAAGAGTGCTTGAAGCCGATGTAGGTCGGGGAATGAAGCAGGATACTGCCACCCTTTGAGCAGAAGATATTAGCCGCCGCAACCACACCGCCCAAAACACCGTTGAGATAGCCGATGTGTTTTTTCTCGATGTAGTCGATGCCGTTTCGCTCTTTCTGCCAGTTTATGATGGCGTCATAATAACGGTCATAGGGGGAAAGATAACCAAAGACGGGATGCTTGAGTCGAGCCTTGATGGCTTCTACGACACAGGGAGCGGTTTTAAAGCTCATATCCGCAACCCACATCGGTATAACGTCAAAATCGCCCTTGGGAGCTCTGGGCGCCCAGCTTCCGTCGCTGTCATAGACGGCATCAACGGCAATCGAGTCCATACCGCGTCGGTCTAACATCGAAGTAAAATCGTATTTCATATCTCTACCCCTTTCATACAAGGATATTTTATCACAAAATCGGACAACTTTCAATAAATAAAAGAGGTGCGAATTTCGCACCTCTTAAAAGTTATTCGGGATAAACCATCTTTTCAGCAGACCACTTTGAAAGCACCTCTGCCATATCACGTGCAACCTTTCTTGCACCCTCGAGGTCGTGTTCGAGGTAGTTTCCGCATTCTCTCGAGGAAACACCGGGGATGTCACCGCGAAACTCCGAAGCAAAATCAAAGCTCTGCTTCACGAGTCTGAGTGCTTGTTCTTGTGTGACGGTGTTTCTCATCAATACGTAAAATCCTGTGCGACAACCCATAGGACCGACGTAGACCACCTCTTTTGACATAGGTGTGTTTCGAAGGTAGGTCGCCATAAGATGCTCCAGAGTGTGCATAGCCGCGTTTTCGAGAAAATCGTTATTGTTCGGCTTTTTCATTCTGACATCGTAGGTCACAACGTCACCGTCAATGCGGGAGATGTACATACCTTTTGTCAGAACGTCGTGGTTTATCATAAAACTTGCGATTTTTTCCATAAAATGTCACCGAATCAGAGGATAATGCTCTCTCCATCCATCTCAGCGGGTTTCTCGATTTCGAGAATCTTGAGCATAGTGGGAGCGATATCTGCGAGTTTTCCTCCCTCGCGAAGCTGGCAGTCATAGCCTGCAACAAGGAAAGGAACGGGGTTTGTGGTGTGCGCGGTAAAGGGTGAGCCGTCAGCCTCATACATCTGGTCAGCGTTTCCGTGGTCAGCAGTAACGAGAGCCGCACCGCCTTTACCAAGTACAGCGTCAACAACCTTGCCAAGGCAGGTGTCTACCGCTTCAACTGCAGCCTTTGCAGCATCGAAAACGCCTGTGTGACCAACCATATCGCAGTTAGCGAAGTTGAGGATTATAACGTCATACTTGTCACTTTCAATGCGAGCCAAAACCTCGTCACAAACCTCGTAAGCACTCATTTCGGGCTTTAAGTCGTATGTTGCAACCTTGGGGGAGTTGATGAGGGCTCTGTCCTCGTTTTTGTAGGGAGCCTCAACACCGCCGTTGAAGAAGAACGTAACGTGTGCATACTTCTCGGTCTCTGCAATTCTCAGCTGAGAAAGTCCCTTGTCGGCAATGTACTCACCGAAGGTGTTCTTGAGCGACTGGGGCTTGAACGCAACGTTGACGTTAGGCATTGTCGCATCGTACTGTGTCATACATACGTAGTAGAGAGGGAAGAAGCCGTTTCTGCGTTCAAATCCGTTGAAATCAGCGTCAACAAAGGTTCTTGTAATCTCTCTTGCGCGGTCGGGACGGAAGTTGAAGAAGACAACGGAATCGTTAGCCTTTATGGTTGCACCTTCACAGCAAACTGTGGGAAGAACGAACTCGTCGGTAACGCCGTTTTTATAGGAAGCCTCGATAGCGCAAGGACCACAGCAGCCCTTTTCGCCCTCGCCGTAAACCAGAGCAGCGTATGCTTTTTCAACGCGCTCCCAGCGGTTGTCACGGTCCATAGCGTAGTATCTGCCCATAACTGTAGCGAGCTTGCCGACACCGATTTCTTTGAGCTTCTTTTCGCAATCCTTTGCAAAATCAGCACCTGAAGAAGGGGGAACGTCACGTCCGTCAAGGAAACCGTGAACATAAACTTCTTTAAGTCCTGCGCGCTTTGCAAGCTCTACAAGTGCATAGAGGTGTGTGTTGTGGCTGTGAACGCCACCGTCGGAAAGAAGTCCCATCAGGTGAAGCGCAGAGCCGTTTTTCTTGCAGTTTTCGACTGCACCGACAAGCGCCTCGTTTGTGAAGAAATCGCCGTCGCGAACAGATTTTGTAATTCTTGTGAGCTCCTGATAAACAACTCTACCCGCACCGATGTTGGTGTGTCCAACTTCGCTGTTGCCCATCTGTCCGTCGGGAAGACCAACGTCCATACCCGAAGCGCCGATGAGTGTGTTGGGATAGGTTGCAAAGAGCTTGTCAATGTTAGGTGTGTTTGCGGCAACTATTGCGTTTCCATAGTCGGAAGTGTTGTTGCCGAAACCGTCAAGAATGATAAGAGCCAAAGGTTTTTTCATATCAATATGCTCCTTTTTGATTAGCAAGCAGCTTTTACGATAGCAGAGAAGTCAGCGGCTTTGAGGGAAGCGCCACCGATAAGACCGCCGTCAACGTCCTCTTTGGAGAGAAGCTCTGCAGCGTTTGCAGCGTTCATAGAGCCACCGTACTGAACTGTTGTAGCGTCAGCAACAGCCTTGCCGTAGAGAGAAGCGATAACCTCACGGATGGTGTGGTTAACTTCGTTTGCCTGGTCAGCGGTAGCAGTTTTGCCTGTGCCGATAGCCCAAACAGGCTCATAAGCGATGATGATGTTCTTCATCTCGTCAGCAGAAACTCCGCCGAGAGCAATCTTTGTCTGGAGAGAAACTGTCTCAGAGGTGATGCCGTCCTCTCTCTGCTCGAGAAGCTCGCCAACGCAGAGGATAACCTTGAGTCCTGCATCGAGAGCAGATCTAACTCTCATATTAACGGTCTTGTCTGTCTCGCCAAAGTACTGTCTTCTCTCGGAGTGACCGATTACAACGTACTCAACGCCCATCTCAGCGAGCATATCAGCGGAGATTTCTCCTGTGAAAGCACCGCTCTTTGCCCAGTGGCAGTTCTCAGCGCCAACCTTGATGTTAGAACCAGCGGTAGCATCGAGAGCAGTTTCGAGGTTTGTGTAGGGAACGCAGATAACAACGTCACAATCTGCACCTGCAACGAGGGGCTTGAGCTCTTCGATGAGAGCCTTTGCCTCGGGTCTAGTTTTGTTCATTTTCCAGTTTCCGGCAATAACTGCCTTTCTGAGAGCTTTGTTCATTAGTATTGTCCTCCAAATTTGGTAATATTTTATGCAAATGTGAGGCGTTGGAATTATCCAACGCCTCGCGAAAGAGTTTTATTTGTCGTTGAGGCAATCAATTCCGGGAAGTACAAGACCCTCAAGGAACTCAAGGGAAGCACCGCCACCGGTAGAGATGTGGGTCATCTTGTCAGCATAGCCGAGCTGCTCAACAGCTGCAGCGGAGTCACCGCCACCGATAATGGAGATAGCGCCGGACTCAGCAACTGCCTTTGCAACAGTTCTTGTACCGGAAGCAAAGTTCTCCCACTCAGATACACCCATAGGACCGTTCCAGATAACAGTACCTGCACCAACAAGTGCCTCGGAGAAGAGCTTCTCTGTTTCAGGGCCGATGTCAAGTCCCATATAGTCGTCGGGAATGTTGTCGGAGTTTACGATGATGCGGTTGCAATCGGGAGCATACTTGTCACCTGCACGGTTGTCAACGGGGAGAAGCATCTTAACGCCCTTAGCCTTAGCCTTTTCCATCATTTCTTTTGCGAGATCGAGCTTGTCGAGCTCACAGATGGAAGTACCGATAGAGTAGCCCATAGCCTTTGTGAAGGTATAAGCCATACCGCCGCCGATGATGAGTGTGTCAACCTTCTCGAGAAGGTTGTTGATAACGCCGATCTTGTCGGAAACCTTTGCACCGCCAAGGATAGCAACGAAGGGACGCTTGGGGTCGCTGAGAGCCTTGCCCATAACGTCGATTTCCTTCTGAATGAGGTAACCGCAAACAGCGGGGAGATAATCTGCAACACCTGCTGTAGAAGCGTGTGCTCTGTGAGCAGTACCGAAAGCGTCGTTTACGTAGATTTCAGCCATAGAAGCGAGCTTCTTTGCAAACTCGGGATTGTTCTTTGTCTCTTCCTTGTGGAAACGGATGTTTTCGAGAAGAAGAACTTCGCCGCTCTTCAGAGCTGCAGCCTTAGCCATAGCATCCTCGCCAACAACGTCTTTTGCAAGGATAACCTCTTTGCCGAGGAGCTCGGAGAGCTTTTCAGCAACGGGCTTTAAAGAAAGCTTTGTGATATCGTTCTTTGCTTTTTCGAGAAGCTCAGCAGTAGCAGCTGCTCTCTCTTCCTCAGGAAGAGCCTCAACCTTTTTCTTTTCTTTCTTGTCGAGCTCGAGAGTCTCGTTAAAGATGTTGTGGGGGCGTCCCATGTGAGAACAAAGGATAACAGCCGCACCGTTATCTACAAGATACTTGATAGTGGGCAGAGCACCGACTATTCTCTTGGGGTCAGTGATAACGCCGTCCTTGATCGGAACGTTAAAGTCACAACGAACCAGAACTTTTTTACCGCTAACAGCGATATCCTCAACAGTTTTTTTGTTAAGCATGTGGTCTACTTCCTTTCATATTGTAAAGTTAATTTTTGACTGCGTTTTACGTGACAAGAAAGCCCTTATCAACCACGATATATTGTACATCAAAACCCCGTTTTTTTCAAGGGCTTTTTTCACATTTTCGGTATAAAGACAAAATGTCTGCAAAAAACAATAAAAAACCTTTATTATAGATAGGGGAAATAGGTTAATATGCTAAGAACAGACCTTGCCGTAGAGTCGGTAGCCGACCTTCATAGCCAAAAAGGAATAAGGAAAAGCGAGGATAACCGCTCGGGTTTAGATATCACGAGGATTGAGATTACCGAAAAAGCCACTGCAGAAAAACTGGGGAAACCGATGGGAAACTACGTCACACTGTCGAAGAAAAGGCTCTTTGACTATTCGGAGGATTTTTCGGACAAGGCACAGCTTTTGGCAGAGGAGATACGCGCCTTTCTGCCCGAAGGCGAGGTGCTTGTCGCAGGACTCGGAAACCGCGAGATAACTCCCGACGCGCTCGGTCCGCTGGTCGCTGACAACGTGCTTTCCACCCGCCATTTCCGCAGATCGTCGGCACAAACCTTCGGACTAGAAAAACTGCGCGGTGTTTCGGTGGTGGCAACGGGAGTTTTGGGACAAACGGGAATCGAGAGCGCCGAGCTGATACACTCGGTGGTACAAAAGATAAACCCCTCTGCCGTCATCGTCGTTGATGCACTTGCCGCCCGCGAGCTCAGTAGACTAACCTCGACAGTTCAGCTCTGCGACACGGGAATCGCCCCCGGAGCGGGCGTGCAAAATTCCCGCACCGCAATAACAAAGGAGCTTCTGGGTGTGCCCGTAATCGCAATAGGCGTTCCCACCGTAGTCGATGCCGTCACAATGGCGCAGAGTGTTTTCGGTGTTGACAAAACACAGGAGGAACGCATAAATCCCGACGGATATACGATGATGGTAACCACCCGAGATATCGATACCGTGATAAAAAGAGCCTCGTCACTAGTTGCCCTTGCTATAAACCTCGCCCTCCACCCCGAACTCAGTTATGATGACATTTTGTTTCTCAATTCTTAAATTTTTTTGAATCTGCATCATTTCCTTGAAAAAATCTCACATAAGTGGTATACTGTATAAAAAGGCAAAAAATTCTATCGACGAATGAACTCCGTCACAGCTAGGAGGCGGTAAAATGGCAAAAGCAAAAAAACGCGGTCCGGTAGCCACGATGCTCAAACGCGGATTTGCCACGCTTTTTCTGATACTTATAATAACTGCGTGTATAGTGGGCACTACCTTTGCAATATATATACTCCAATTTATCAACATTGACCCCGGAGTAGATATCCGTAACATAAAGCTCAACTACACCTCGGTTATCTATGCTACAGATGAATATGGCAACGAGTATGAGCTAGAGCGTCTGCACGGCGAGGAAAACAGAATTTGGGTTGGTATCGAGGAGATGCCCGACCACCTGCAGAAAGCGGCAATTGCGGCAGAGGATAAGCGCTACGAAAAGCACAAGGGTGTTGACTGGAAGCGTACCCTCGGCTCTACCGCAAACGAGCTTCTTCGCGCGGTAGGTGTCAAGGTTAGTCGTCAGGGTGGTTCTACCATCACCCAACAGCTAATCAAAAACCTCACCGGTAACGACGAGGTAAGGGTTGAGAGAAAGATAAAGGAAATCTTCTCTGCGCTAAATCTTGAAAAAGAATACTCAAAGGACGAAATTCTCGAAGCATACCTCAACACCATCCACCTCGGCAACAATACAAACGGTGTACAGGCGGCGGCAAACCTCTATTTCGACAAGGACGTAAGCGAACTGACCCTTGCGGAATCCGCTTCGATAATCGCCATCACACAGTACCCCGTGTACTACAACCCCTTCTCCTATCCCGAAAACAATAAGGTTCGTCAGGGATATATCCTAAACGAGATGCTCAAGGCTGGGTTTATAACTCAGGAAGAACACGATGCAGCGGTTGCAGAGGAACTTCACTTCCAGAAACAGCAGTATGCCGAAAAGATAACCTCCACAAACAGCTGGTACGTTGATACCGTTATCGAGGAGGTTGCAGACGACCTTTGCTATGAATACGGATACACCCGCTCGGCTGCGATAAACAAGATTCTCAGTGGTGGTCTGCAGATACACACCACCTATGATAAAAATGTTCAGACCTCTCTCGAAACAGTTTTTGAAAACGACGACGATTACATTTTAAAGGTCAACAACAAGGAACAGCCTCAGGCGGCTATGGCGATTCTCGGCTACGACGGAAGCATCCTCGGAATAGTCGGCGGACGCGGTGAAAAGACCGAATCCCGTTCCTACAACCGTGCAACTATGGCATACCGTTCCCCCGGTTCGACCATAAAACCGATAGGACTCTACTCCCTCGCTCTCGAGGAAGGACTGATTTCCTGGTCTACCATAATGGCAGACGAGCCGTTTATGGACCTCGACGAAGACGGCGAGATGGAATGGCCTGTAAACTACTACACTCAGTACCGCTACGGCACCACGATGACCATCGAAAAGGCGATACAGGTTTCCTGTAATACCATAGCGGCAAAGGTTTGTGAGCAGGTCGGCTTCTCGGTCGTATTCGACCATCTGACAAACCGACTCGGTTTTTCAAAGATAACAAGCAGTACCGTAATCGGCGGTAAGGTGTTTACTGATAACGCTATTTCTCCTATGAGCCTCGGCTCACTCACAGAAGGTGTTTCGGTTGTTGAAATGGCATCGGCATACGCGATATTCGGCAACGGCGGTATCTACTACGAGCCCCACACCTACACAACGGTCTACGATGCATCGGGAAATCTCCTTCTCGAAAAGGACGGCAACCCCAAGCGCGTTATCTCGCAGGGCACCGCGGCTGTAATGAACAAGCTTTTGCAGAGCGTTGCAACAGGCGGTACAGGTACACCTGCCCGCTTCTCTTCTGAGATTGAAACTGCGGCAAAGACAGGTACGACCTCGGATAACAAAGACCTCTGGTGCGCGGGACTCACTCCCGAATATGTAACAGCGGTTTGGATGGGCTTTGATGAGCAGAAGGCTATCAGCTACAACTCCCCCTATCCGCCACCTGCACTCATCGGTACCGTTTTTAAAGAGGTTTATAAAAACAAACCCAACCCCCAAAAGACCTTCAACCTTGGAAACAATATCGTGCAGCTCAGCTACTGTAAAGATACGGGAATGCTCGCATCCTACGGATGTTCGAGAACAGCACTTGGCTACTACAGCACCTCCCGCACTCCGCAGGAATGTCCGCTTCACGGCGGAGGATATTGGTGGCCGGGAATGAGCGGTAACGGCAACTCCAACGACCCGGACAACCCGCTTTTCTGGGGTAACGGTTATCCCACAAACTGATAAAGTATAGGGCAGAGGGAAAAAATTCCCTCTGCTTTAAAATATCCGCAATATACTGTTGAATTTTAAGATTTTAGAGGTTATAATAGTTATATATACATAGATTTAGGATGGTGTATAATTATGGCACTTATGGATATAGGAATCGACCTTGGTACTACCAGCGTACTTATCTACACAAAGGAAAAGGGAGTAGTCCTCACCGAGCCTTCGGTTATCGCGGTTGATACACAGTCTGGAAAGGTAATAAGCGTCGGCTCCGATGCATATAAAATGCTTGGAAGAACACCCGACCGTATACGTGCGGTGCGTCCTCTTGAGGATGGCGTTATCTCCGACTACGTTATGACCGAGGAAATGATAAAACACTACGTTCGTCGCGTTTGCTCTAACAGAATCTTCAAACCCCGTATAGTTTTCTGTATTCCTTCGGGAACCACCGACGTTGAGTCGATGGCGGTTGTTGATGCGGCTATTATGGCGGGTGCCAGAAAGATATTCCTCATCGAAGAGCCACTTGCTGCAGCTATCGGTGCGGGACTCGACGTTCTCACTCCCGAGGGAAATATGATAGTTGACATTGGCGGAGGAACCACCGACATCGCTGTCATCTCTCTTGGCGGTATCGTTACAAAGACCTCTGTAAAGATGGCAGGAAACAAGTTCGACCAGGCTATCGTCAAGGAAATCAAAAACCGTCACAACGTGCTTATCGGTGAAAAGACTGCCGAAAGCGTTAAGAGAACTATCGGCTGTGCATATCCGCCCAGCGAAGAAAAGACAATGGAGATAAAGGGAAGGAACCTCTACACAGGCTTCCCGCAGAAGATAGAGGTAACCTCGACAGAAATCTACGAGGCGCTCAAGGAGCTTGTTGAAACCATTATCACCGCTGTAATCAGCGTTTTGGACGTAACTCCTCCCGAGCTCACGGGCGATATTATCAAAAACGGTATCCATCTCACAGGTGGTGGAGCAATGCTCGAAGGTCTTGATAAGCTCATCACCGAGAGAACAGGACTCAAGTGCCGTCTTGCCCCCGACCCCGTCGAATGTGTTGCAATTGGAACACAAAAGTGCCTCAAGTACATCGACGAGCTCAAGGAAGGCTTTATAAACCCTCTCGCATCCAAGAGATAAGGATGACTTTATCACCCCAAGGGAGTGGTAGTGTGGATTTTTTGAAAAGAACGTGGGCTGAGATCGATCTAAACGGTCTCGCCCATAACTTTAATATGGTCAAAAAAGTGGTGCCCTCGGCTCGTATTATGGCGGTTGTAAAAGCCGACGCATACGGACACGGTGACTCGGTGCTAACGGGTGAACTCGAAAAGCTCGGAGCAGATGCGTTTGCGGTGTCAAACCTCGAGGAAGCGCTTCACGTTCGACTTTCAGGAACAAAGCTCCCGATACTCATATTGGGGGTCACACCCGTGCAGTTTGCGGACGTTCTCGCGGAAAATAATATCTCGCAGACGGTGTTTTCCACCGACTATGCAAAAAAACTTTCACAGTCGGCACAAAAGCTCGGAGTTACCGTCGATTGCCATATCAAAACCGATAGCGGAATGGGCAGACTCGGCTTTGACGTTATGTATGACCGCGAAAGAGCGGTGGCTGAAATCGAAAACTGCACAAAGCTTTCAAACCTCAGCTTTTCGGGAATTTTCACCCACTTTGCCGAAGCGGACAGCGAAAACGGCAGAGAGTATACAAACGAGCAGTTTTCTGCCTTCTGCGAAACTGTAAAAATGCTGAAAAATAAAGGCATCACCTTTGATTATATTCATTCCTGCAACAGTGCGGGAATTATGACCTACCCCGAGATGCAACAGACTGCCGTCAGAGCGGGAATTATCCTCTACGGGCTCGACCCCGCACAGAGAAAGACCGACTTTGTGCCCGTTATGGAGCTAAAGTCGATTATCGCACAGCTTCGTCTGCACAAAAAAGGAAGCACTGTCGGCTATGGCAGAACCCACACCCTCAAACGCGACACCCTTGTCGCGACCATCCCCGTGGGCTATGCTGACGGATATCCGCGAAAGCTTTCAAACACCGCGTCGGTGCTCGTGAACGGCAAACGTGCAAAGATTCTCGGTAGGGTTTGTATGGATCAGCTAATGGTCGACGTCACCGATATCGAAGGCGTCACCGAGGAAAGCGTTGTAACCTTATTTGGAAGAGATAATGGCGAGTTTCTCGGCGTAGATGAACTTGCAGTACAGAGCGAAACGATAAACTACGAGCTTGTGTGTCTGGTAGGAAAACGTGTGCCAAGAGTCTATCTCAAAGACGGCAAAGCTGTCGCAGTTGTTGATATGTACAATAATACAAAAAAATCGTTGCTCTAAAGCAACGATTTTTCCTTTACTTTTGGACGGTAAAGGTGTAAAATATATTACATAAAATTCCAATAGGAGAAAATCTATGGCAAAGCACAGAAATCCCCTGCCCACCCCCGAGGAAAAGGCAAAGAAAAGACATACTCTAAAGCTCCAAAAGGCAAAGAAGATAATTCTCGTTCTCGCCGCTGTTCTGCTCGCGGTTATAGCTTTTTTTACATATTCATATTTCTTTGGAAATCCGGTTTTGAAATCGTCGGCAGAGAACAATATAAAATCCCATATGGATATAAACTTTCCGTCGCTCGACCTCGAGCTTTCGGAAGTAAAGTATGACCGCGAAACAGGCGCGTTCTACGCTGTTGCCACGTCGCCCACAAGCGTTGACACACACTTTTCGGTATACGCAAAAGGCGCTGAGGTTTGGGACTACTATGATGACTCGGTGAAAGACCTTTTCAATACTATTGACAGAATTGAACTTTCCTTTTCAGAAACGGCAAAATCCGCCCTTGTGAAAAACGGCACGGTGGATGAAAAGGCGGAGGTTTCTGTTGCAGTTTTGGACTTTGTCAACGCGCGCGAAAGCGGAGTATTTACGGTTGATATGCCCGTCAAAACAGACATACAGTGCGATTTTACACTCTATATAACGGCTGAAAAAACCGCTTCTGTAGAGTCACTTGCACAGACACTCACCGAAATAAAATCGGCTCTCACGTCGGCAGAGCTTCCAAATATAGCGTTTTTGAGCATCACTCTAAAGGAAGGAAACAAAACCGCGTCTGCACAAAACGTTTCGCTTGAAAATATCAACGAGGGACTCCTTGACACCCTCACACACGCACTCGAAAATCCTCCGAGTCCTTTTGCTAACGGTGAAAGACCGCTCAGAGTTTCCGTAAACTAAACGAGGTAAATATGCAGTATCAGTTTTCCAATAGAATATCACAGCTCAAAGCATCCGAAATCCGCGAAATTCTCAAAAGCACAGGGCAGTCGGGAACAATCTCCTTTGCGGCAGGAAACCCCGCACCCGAGGCTTTTCCAACTGATTTGATTGAAAGAATATCATCTGATATACTCAAGTCTGCTCCCATAGACGCACTGCAGTATTCCGTCACAGAGGGTTACACCCCACTTCGTGAGGAGCTAAAGAATTTTTGCAAAACCCGCTACGGAATAGGAAACGAAAACGACGACCTTATCATCGTTTCGGGAGCACAGCAGGGTATAGGACTTTCTGCGACGGTGCTCTGCAACGAGGGCGACACCGTAATCTGCGAAAATCCGAGCTTTGTCGGAGCACTAAATGCCTTTCGCGCTTGTGGTGGAAACCTTGTTGGTGTTGCGACCGATAGCGACGGAATGATAATCGAAGAGCTGGAAAGGGCACTCATCGAAAATCCCAATACAAAGCTCATCTACCTCATACCAAACTTCAATAACCCCACCGGCATAACGATGTCGATAGAGCGCAGAAAAAAAGCCTATGACCTTGCAAAAAAATACGGTGTTATGATTTTAGAGGACAACCCCTACGGCGACCTCAGATTTTCGGGTGAAGATGTGGACTGTATCAAAAAATATGACACAGAGGGAATTGTCATCTACTGCGGAACCTTTTCGAAGACACTCGCTCCCGGCATCCGCGTGGGCTACGTACTCGCACCCGCGCCCATCACAGCAAAGATAGTCACCGCAAAGCAAACCTCCGACGTGCACACGAACATCTGGGCACAACAGCTGTGTTATAGAATGCTCACCGCGACGGATTTTAGTAAACACATCGAATCTCTAAAGGACATCTACCGCAGGAAATGCAAACTGATGCTTTCTTGTATGGAGGAAAAGCTCGACAAGAGAATCGAGTACACCAAGCCCGAAGGCGGACTTTTTGTCTGGTGTACCCTTCCCGAAGAGGTGGATATGCTCGATTACTGTAAACGCGCTCTCGAAGCGGGCGTTGCGGTAGTGCCGGGAACGGCTTTTCTCGCGGACAAAAGCGCACCCTGCCATTCCTTTAGACTCAACTTTTCCACCCCGACAAACGAGAATATCATAAAGGGTATTGATATCCTTTCCCAAATAAAACTATAAAGGTGTTATTATGAACGAAACGACAGAACGCAAAAAAATAGTCTTCAGCGGTATACAGCCGACGGGTGTTATGACACTCGGAAACTACCTCGGAGCCGTCAAAAACTGGGGAATACTGCAGGAAAATTACAACTGCCTCTATTCGATAGTGGATATGCACGCCATAACCGTCAGACAGGAAGGCGCAGCGCTGAGAAAGAACACTCTCGATGCCTATGCGTTGATGCTCGCCTGTGGAATCGACCCCGAAAAGAGCATAGCCTTTATCCAGAGCCACGTTCCTGCACACGCGGAGCTCAGCTGGATTCTCGGTTGCTCGACACAGTTTGGCGAGCTTTCGAGAATGACACAGTTCAAGGACAAATCCGCAAAGCACGCTGATAATATCAACGCAGGACTCTTCACCTATCCTGTTTTGATGGCGGCAGATATACTTCTTTATAAAGCTGACCTCGTGCCCGTAGGAGCTGACCAGAAACAGCACCTCGAGCTTGCGAGAAATATCGCCGAGCGCTTTAATCACAACTACTCGAACACTTTTACAGTGCCCGAGCCCTATATCGCAAAGCAGGGCGCAAAGATAATGTCGCTTGCCGACCCCACAAAGAAGATGTCAAAATCCGACGAGAACGTGAACGGATTCATCTCTATTCTCGACGACGAGGATACAATAATCCGCAAATTTAAACGCGCGGTCACCGACTCCGACGCTTGTGTCGTATACCGCGACGGCAAGGATGGAATAAATAACCTAATTACCATCTACTCGCTCGTTACCGACAAGTCTATTGCAGACGTCGAAAAGGAATTCGACGGCAAGGGCTACGGCGATTTCAAGGTTGCGGTAGGTCAGGCGGTTGCCGACCACCTAAAGCCCGTGCGCGACGAGTTCAAGCGCCTTTCTGCTGACAAGGCATACCTCGAGTCCTGCTACAAGGCGGGTGCCGACAAGGCTTCGTCCCTTGCCGCAAGAACACTCGACAAGGTAAAACACAAGGTCGGCTGGGTAAAAAGATAACTAATTTCTGTGGCACACTTTTTTGGGTGTGCCACGACACATTTGGAGGCAAAATGTCAAACGCAAAAGCAAAGCTTGCCCTCATATCCTCAATGGCGATATTTGCCACGATTGGAATTTTCAGAAAATTCATCCCGCTTCCGTCCGGCGCCGTAGCGATGGCAAGAGCGGTAGTGGGAACGATTTTTCTTGTGGCTTTGATGCTGATACGAGGCAAAAAAATATCTTTTGATAGCATCAAGAAAAATGCAATCCCCCTCTGCCTTTCAGGCGTTTTTCTGGGATTTAACTGGATACTTCTCTTCGAGGCATACAACTACACCACCGTTGCAACTGCGACCCTTTGCTACTATATGGCGCCGGTCATATTGATACTCATTTCACCTATAGCCTTCAAGGAAAAACTGACCCTGCCAAAGCTTTTCTGTGTCGCTGTTGCCGTTGGCGGAATGACACTCGTTTCGGGGATATTTGCTTCAAACGAACAGGGCGCAGATAATATAAAGGGTGTGGTTTTTGGGCTCATTGCGGCAGTTTTCTATGCCGCGGTAGTCACCTGCAATAAAAAGCTAAAGGGTATCTCGGCGTTTGACAGAACAACGGTACAGCTCGGAATTTCCGCGATAGTTCTTGTGCCATACACATTTTTGCTCGAGGATTTTTCGGGAGTCGCTTTGAATGCGTCCACAACAATACTGCTCATCGTGGTAGGCGTGATACACACAGGTGTCGCCTATGCGCTGTATTTTGGCTGTATCGACAAGCTCAACACCCAAACTGTTGCGCTCTACAGCTACATCGACCCCGTCGGCGCAGTGCTTCTCTCGGCACTTCTTTTGAAAGAGCCGATGGGAATCCCCGAAATCATAGGTGCGGTTTTGGTACTCAGCGCAACGCTGACAAGCGAGTTTGTAGATAGGAAAAGATGAAAAGAGGCAGATAGTAAAACTATCTGCCTTTTGTATATTTCTTGGTTTTTGGGGAATAATACCTAAAAACAGGAGGGATATATGGCAAACAGAAAACGAATGGGGCTCAGGTTTTTTGTCTTGAGCTTTCTTGCGACCTTTTCGCTGATAACACTGGTCGGATTTTTGGTGCTGATGCGTGTGCTAAACCCCACACCCGCACAGAACATCACCGAAAACATACCAAAGATAGAGCACACCTTCAAGGACTCTGACAGTATGACAGTACTTGCAATAGGCTATTCGCGAAAAGACCCACAGCGGTCGTATTACAGCTTGATTCGCCTTGATGCGCCGAGCGGGCGTGTCTACGTTTGCACCATACCCGCGGATACGCGGATATCCGAGGAGAAAGGAAGGCAAACTCTGTCCGAGATCAGTGCCTATTCGGGCTCCGCATCACTTGTCGAAAAACTTGAAACTGCGCTTGACCTCACAATAGACAGATACCTGAGAATAGAGGAAACTGCCCTTTCAAACCTTGTGGACGAGCTTGGAGCGGTGACCTACTATTGTCCTAAAAAGGTTGAATACCACGATGAAAACGGGTTTCTCGCCTACTCGATGAGCGAAGGTAAACACGTGTTTTTTGGCGAAAAGTTGTGCGGACTTATAAAGTATAGCGGGGAAAACGAAGAAGAGCGCGCAAACGAGCAGAGTAATATTCTGTGTTCGCTCTTTTCACAACGGCTTTCTTCGGGAAAATACGACGACGTGCAAACGGTGTTCGAGCTTTTACTTGCAAGCTGTGAGAGTGACATAAACGCCTTTGATTTCGAGGCGCGCCGAGCAGCGTTGGAGCAGATAACAAAGGACAAGGACCTCAGCTTTATAGCAGTACCGTTTTTGGCAGAAGAAAATGTCCCGAGCGATGAGTTTTTGAAATCTCTGTCGGTGTATAGATAAAAAATCCTCGCGGTTTTCCGCGAGGATTTTTGAATATTAGTTAATTTTTATCTGTCACTTAATTCCGAGAATTTCCTGCACCTTTTCGGAGTCCATCACGTCGAGATAGCGACTGAGTTCGACGTTGTGACCGATAACTGTGGTAGGCTCGTTCGTGATAGCGTGCTTGTAGCCCGCAAATGCCTGCTTACCCTGCTCGCTTGAGTCGCGCCAATCGGCACCGATACTTGCGACTAGGTACTCACGGGCTTCGGGCTCCTTGACCCATATCTTGTAGGAGCAAGCCACACCTAACACCTCGTCACCCGGACAGTCGAAATAGTACTTAGAACCCCAAAAATGATATATACATCCATCCACCTCGTCGGAGATCTTCTTTGCCTCGGTGCCGTTGAGATCATAACCGTAGAGCTTGATCTCAACGTGGTCGTCAAAGTAGGTTATGCGGTTTTCACCCTCGGGGAACTTGTAGGTGCCGATAGTATGCTCGAGAGTCCAGGGCAGATAGTAAAGCTGCTCGGTCATATTGGGAACCTTGTGGTTTACCGCTTCGAACCAGCCGTCCGATTTTGCGGTTCTCAGCGCAAGATTAACGTCGCTGATGCAGATGGTAAACTCGGCATCGTCGGGAAGCTCGACGTCGATGTTTTTATAAACGGCACCGATGGTGATAACGTTTTTCCACTTCTCCTCAGCAACGTCAAAAAATGCCGCATTTTTTCGTGAAGCCAGATAACACGTGCGTTCACTCGGCAGGATCATCGACATATAGATGGGGTCTTTCAATAGGTCTACGGGAACGTATTCTGGCTGTTCGAGGTTTCCGGTCCACGAGCCGCAGTCGACGTATCCTTCCCATTTTATCTTTCCGTTTCCTATGCAGGGAGTTTCTGCCAGCATACGAAGCGTGTCAGCGTCAACCTTATAGGTACCGTCGATTTTGTAACCCAGATAGCTTGTGCCAGGGTCGATGAAAAGCGATGCGGGAAGGACAGCGTTGATATAGTTTAGTCCTTGTTCCTTTGCTGCCGCATCGATATCGTAGTAGCCGATGGGTTCTTCATAATCTTTTGCAATTACTTTAAGCATCTCATATTGTTCGGCGCTGATTTTGTTGGGGTTTCCGTTTTCATAAGAAATCATCGCGGTATTAGCAACACCCGCATAGGATTTTTCGCGCTCGTTGAAATAGATTGTTTTGTTTGAAACCGAAGCGTACGCAACGGCAACGATGCTGTTGTTGTAGCTTTCCTCGGGAATATTTGTCAGTACGGCGGTATAGGTGATAGATGTGTCATTCTGCGAGAGGAACTTTTTTGCGACAACCTTGAGAGCCTCTTGCTCACCGTCTGCAAGATATTCGGTGAGTGTTTGACCCGCTTCAAGCTTATAAGCAGGGAGCAGATACATACCAAACTCAACGTCGGAGGAGGGGTCGTATTGCCAATCGCCCTCGATTCCAAGGAGAGCCTTGTCTATCGTCGCACCAAATCTCAGACCTGCGGAAAGCTCATCTGTTTCAAGGCGTATGTTCGCACCCTTGAGGTCTGCTCTCGGGCTCAAGGCACCGATAAACTCGATCTCGCGAAGTGCGTAGCGTCCGCTCGTAACTGTTGAAACGATTTTAACGTATCTGCCGACAGCAGAAACAGATGCAAAACTGTCTGCAATATATTTGGAGTTTTTCGAAAGCCCCGTAACCTCTGCCGCAGGGAGAGCATTGAAAAGACCCTCCTCGGTTTGGGAGACATAGATTTTATAGGAGGAGGGGACGTCATATTCCCAATTGTTCCATCCGGGAAGAGCCTGCGGAGCCCATCCCCAATAGGTGTTGATTTGGCTGAGCTCATAAACGTCGCCAAGGTCAATTGTTATATACCTTGTTTCGCCCGCGCCTCGCCAGGTTTCACCGAAGAGACCGTTTCCATCGGGCTTGTCTGCAGGGGTGGTGTCGGCGTGTGAAGCGGAAGAATCTCCGTCAAACAACCTGTCAAGGTCGGAAAAAGACTTTGCGTTCACATTTGTTTTTATAACGTTTGTGCCGTTCAGATGTGTGAGCCTTGAGTGGTTTTCACCTGCAGAAAAGGTGGAGAAGGAAGCAAAGGTCAATAAAACTGTGAACATAAGAGCTATCGACAAAATCTTTTTCATATATTTCTTCCTCTCAATAAGCTTTACTTAATTCTACATTAAACTTAAGAAAAAATCAATAGTGTAAAGAATAGAAAAAGCCACGCGGAAAACCGCGAGGCTTTTTCTACAATGCTATTTTATTCTTCTTCAACGCCTTTTTTAAGAGTGCGGTGAGTACAAGCGCCACAACCACCGAAACGACACCCTTTACAGAAGAGGTGGTGAGCTTCACCGCGAGATCAGCAAGCACCGTTTCGAGCGCCGCGTGATGCAGGAAAAAGTTTTCCACAAACTTTTTGCCGAGATACAACGCTATATACACAATCGTTCCCGAAACCGAGCCGATAATGTTAAATCCGAGCTTGTTTCCACGCCTTGAAAAGCTATAAGCAATGACACCGCAGACAAAGCCCTCGATAAACTTGAATATAAAGGTGAATATCGCCGAGTCTGCCCAACCCATAAATAAGTCGGCAAAGAACATTCCGATACCACCCGCGAGACCGCCTGCGACGGGGCCGAGCAGCATAGATGCCGCAAGACAGAAAACGTCACCGAAGTGAAACATCGTTTTGCCGATAGGTGTGGGGATTTCCACCTTCAAAAACATTGTTGCAACACAGGACAGAGCCGCCATAACGCCTATCCAAACCATTTTTTTGGTTGAGAATTTCATTAAAAGACCTTCTTTACAGTAGTTCGTGATCCTTGAACGACTGTGCGGAAACGAGCCAATGCAGGCAGTTTTCGAGCATAACGCCGTATCGAGAATCCGAGTTGTAGCTAAAGGTGGTCTTTATCGCGAGTTCCGCAAAATCCGTAGCTCTTGCAACGGCAATCGGAAGACTGTCACCCGTGAGCATACCGCCCACAATGACCGATGCGCTGAGGTCGCCTGTTCCGGGATAGGACACAGGGACATAACTGCATTTAATCTGCCAAAAACGGTTGTTTTCGCGGTCATAGCCGAGGTTTGCGACATATCCGCTCGCCATCTGAACGCCCGTTATCACCACAAATTTTGGACCCATCTCCGAGAGCCTAGAAAGCATACTTTTTGCCATAAGCGAGGTCACGGGACGATCGTCATAGCTCTCTCCCAAAAGGAAATACGCTTCGGTGATGTTGGGGGTAATCAAATCCGCAACACCGACAAGCTCCTTCATCCTCGTGCGAAGCTTCTCGTCACAGCTCTTATACGCTTTTCCGTGGTCGCCCATTACGGGGTCAACAACCTTGAATGCGTTAGGATATGCGCCGAAAAATTCAAGACAATGGTCAACCTGCTCCTGCGAGTTGAGAAAACCGCTGTAGATGCAGTCGAAATCAAGACCGAGCCTCTTGTAGTGTTCAAGACAAGGGGGTATGTAGTCGGTGAGGTCGCGGACACAAACCTCTCCCAGACCGCCTGTATGCGATGAGAGCACCGCTGTCGGTACGGGGACGACCTGAACGCCCATTGTGGAGAGAATTGGCAGAATGACGGTGAGTGAGCATCTTCCAAAGCCCGACAAATCGTGAATAGCTGCCACCTTTAAAGCTTTGTTCATATTCATTTTCCTATCTGTAAGTATACTTTATTTTATTTGGTTTATAAAATCGGGTTAAATATATCTTTCTAAGAACAGAGTTGTATAATGTCACAATTTAATGAAACCACAAATTCAAAAATTAGTGCAGATTTCACAAACAAAACCATTTCTTCAAATCATCTTCAATTACACTATTCGTCAAAAGTGACAAAAACTAGTCAAAAAAATTTGACAAACATCGTCAAATGGTAAAATTTACAATGGTTAATTTCTGCCCATAATCTCAAAATAAAGATAAACCGATTTTTTGGAGGTTAGTATGAACAGAAAAACAGAAGGGATACTAAAGGGAATTGCGCTCGGTATGGCTGTAGGTGCCGTCGCGTATATAATGTCTGCGGACAGTATGAAGAAAACCCGCAAAAAATGCAAAAAGAACGCGATGCGAGCGCTTGGTGCCGCGCGCGATATGATAGACGAAGTAGGGTATATGATACGCTGAAAATCAGGGCATCGGACGACAGTCCGATGCCCGTCTTTTGTGCTGAGATTATAGATCCTGCTCCTCGATTTCAAAGTATGAGCCTCTGCCTGTGTTACAGAAATAGTCAAGAATACCGCATACGGTGAAAGCCACAGCAACTATTGCAAACATAATGCCGAGTATCTTCATAAAGGTTTTCATATTCTTTCCTCCTTAGTAGTTGGTTATCACAAAATCCCCAAAAGAGTCGGGGTCATATACTGTTTTGGATTTTATATCAAAAAGTGCGCCAATGTGCTCGGCAGAAGGGTTAAAGCACGCCTTGTAGATGTTGCCCGAGAGCTTATTTGTGAGGATATCAAAGCCCAAAAGCTCGTTTAGCTCCTCGATATTCAAGGAAAACTGCATTCCCCAATACTCGCCCTGAAGGTCCTCTCCCGTGAAATCGCTGGTTTCAAAAACTGAAGAGTCGAGAAGAGTTTTCTCATCGCCACAAACCATTTCGGGATATAAAACACCGTTTGCGTTTGCAGAAACCGAGAGGTATTTATCGCGAGAGCCAATCTGAAAACAGATGAATGAATCTTCGTTCATCATCTCGGGTACTGCGGCGGTGATATCCGCGATAGGAGTAGCCTCAAAAGCCCACATTCTGACAACAAAGCGGGTGGGAGTCAGACACACACGAGCCTGTGTAAAAGGCTTGTAATCGCGCTTTTCGAAGGGGTAGTTTGTAATTTTCGCAACGGCGAGAGAATCAAAAGAAAACCTCTCCTTCACCTTGCTAATCTTAAAAGCCATACTATCCCTCCAATCAATATAAATAGTATACCATATATTCTATGGATTTTACAACCTTTTTGAAAAAATTTAGGCTCTGCAAAAGCAGAGCCTAAAGGTATCAGTCTTTGTAGAAAGCGTCACAAGCAAGATAGGTCATATAAACGTCTGTCTTGGAAACGATTTCGTAGGGCGCGTGCATTGAGAGAACAGGAACACCGAGGTCAACAACGTCAACGTTGAGATGCGCGATGTACTTTGCAACTGTTCCGCCGCCGCCAAGGTCAACACGACCCAGTTCGCCTGTCTGCCAGATAACGTTGTGGCGGTCGAGGATTGCGCGAACCTTGCCCATAAACTCAGCAGAAGCGTCGGATGTGCCACCCTTTCCTCTGGAGCCTGTATACTTTGTGATAACGGCACCCTTGTTGAGATAAGCGCAGTTTCTTCTCTCGTTAACCTCAGGGAAGGTGGGGTCAAACGCCGCGTTAACGTCGGCAGAAAGACAGGTGGAGTTTGTGAACACCTTTCTCGGAGAAACACCCTCGGCAGCTGCGAGGTCCTCGATAAAGTATCTGAGGAAGGAGGAATCAAGACCGGTGTTGCCCTCGCTGCCTGTTTCTTCCTTGTCAGCAAGAACAGTAACGGTTGTCTGCTCGGGGTCAGCGTTCTTGAAGGAGGCCATAACAGCAGGATATGCGCAAACTCTGTCATCGTGACCGTATGCACCGATCATGCTGCGGTCAAAGCCGATGTCACGAGCCTCAAAAGCGGGAACGATTTCGAGCTCGGCAGAGAGGAAATCGCCCTCTGTAATACCATATTTCTCGTTGAGGATGTTGAGAACGTTGAGCTTGACCTTCTCAGAAGCCTTGTCGTCGTTGAACGGACGGCTGCCAACAAGGATGTTTAATTCTTCGCCCTTGATGCCTTCGCTGAGCTTTCTCTGTACCTGCTCGGTAGCGAGGTGGGGAAGAAGGTCTGTCACACAGAAAACGGGGTCGCCTGCATCTTCGCCAATGCGGATTTCAACCACAGAGCCATCCTTGAGCGCAACAACGCCGTGCAAGGAAAGGGGAATTGCGGTCCACTGATACTTCTTGATACCGCCGTAATAATGTGTCTTGAAGAGGGCAATGTCGTTGTCCTCGTACAAGGGGTTGGGCTTTAAATCGAGGCGGGGAGAGTCAATGTGAGCGGCAACGATGCGCACACCCTCAGCGACGGATTTTTTACCGATAACTGCAAGGATGAGGGATTTTCCGCGGTTGTTGTAATAAACCTTGTCACCTGCAGAATATTTTTTGTCAGCGTCAAAGGGAACAAAGCCTTCCTTCTCGGCAAGAGCGACAAAATAGTTTACACTCTCGCGCTCGGTCTTTGCGGCATTGAGATAATCCTTGTAGCCTTCGCAGAAATCGTCGGCAACCTTGATTTCAGCTTCGGAGAGCTTTTCACCGGCGTTGGGTACAGAACAGGTCAGCTTTTCGCTGAGAACTTGACCTGCGGTCTTTTCGATGTCACACATGTTCATTACTCCTTTTCAGAAAAGTATAGACTTTTATATTTGTCCATAACTTCGTTTATTTTATTTACATACCAATTGGTATCTTTAAACGGAATGCTTGTTATATTCTCGCCATCTGGAGAACATTCGGGGTCTTTCAGCCAGCTTTTCGCGTTTCCCCATCCTGCGTGGTAGGCGCAAAGCGCATTGTCAATGCTTCCAAACTCCTTGATAAAGGCACTAAGAAGAAAGGTGCCATATTTTATGTTGGTTTCGGGGTCGAATAGGTCGTCATAGCTGTCGTCGGAAAACTCTCCGCCCAATTTCATCTGTGCCCATTCAAACGTCGACTCTGTAATCTGCATCAGCCCTCTTGCGCCAATCGAGGAAACCGCCTCGGGATTGAAACTGCTTTCGGTGCGGATTACGGCATATACAAGAGCCTTGTCAACGTTGTATATTTCACTCTGCTCGTCTACAAACTCGGCATATTCGAGGGGGTAGATTTCGTTGTCAATTTCTGTGAAAGCCGAACGGAGAAGCAGTGCGGCAGCTATCAAAAGGAGAATTCCAAAAACCGTAAAAAGAAATTTTTTCATACCGTTCTCCATTCTTTTACAAGCTTTTCCACCGCTTTTTCGAGCGCGTTTTTGTCGCCGTTGTTTTCTATTACAACGTCGCAGTTTTCGCGAAAAAACTCCTCAGAAAGCTGTGAATTTATGCGGTTTTCTGCATCTTTCTTTGAGATGCCGTCGCGCGAGATGATTCTCTCAAGACGAACTTCTCGGTCGGCGACAACGGCAACGGTCAAATCGCAGAGCTTGTCACAACCGCTCTCAAAAAGCGTAGGCGCGTCTAGCACAACATCGCCCTCACACTCTGCAATTTTTCGCTTTATGTCGTCGATAATAAACGGAAAAATCGTTTTGTTCAAAAGCTCGAGCTTTTCCTTGCTTGAAAAAACCATCGAGCCTAGCTTTTTTCGGTCAAGAGCTTTTTCGGGGGTAAGAATTTCGTCCGAAAAAACCTCGCAAAGCGCTTTCAGCGCAGGAGAATTAGCGACTGTGACCTCTCTAGAAACGCGGTCGCAGTCGATACAAGCTATTCCCGTTTTTTCGAGCATCTCTCTGACAGCGCTTTTTCCTGCGCCCGTCTGTCCTGTGAGCCCAATAACTCTAGTCAAGCTTTATCACCTCAAACCCTGCGGCACGGAGCAGTCGGTTGTAAACCGCAAGCCCGATTCCGTCGCGCTCGGGGGAATGTACAAAAACCTTTTTAACACCGTCAGCATCGGTCTGCCTGAGAATGTCAAACAGAAGCCGTGCCTGCGTTTCGTGGTCGTTTTTTTTGCCAAAGCGGTAGACCTTACAGCCTTTTGGCGCTTCGTCCTCTTCAAAGCAGACTGCCGCCACACCATCACCCTTATTTTCGCCCACGAATTTTGAAAAAGCATCAAATCCTCCGTCGAGGATGACAACCTTTGCCTTTGGAGCATAGTGCTTGTATTTCATACCGGGGGAGCTGACCTTTGCGTCAGCCTCCAACTGATTTAAAACGGCTTTGTCGATTTCGACCTTTCCCACAACCCTTTCCAGCATTTCAACAGTAACTGCGCCCGGTCTGAGAAGACGAACCTTTCCGCCTACAATGGTGATAACGGTGGATTCAACACCAACTTCGCACTCGGGGCCGTTTACAATTGCGTCCACTCTGCCGTCAAGGTCGGAAAAGCAATGCTCAAACGACGTCGGGCTCGGACTTCCCGAAAGGTTAGCCGAGGGAGCTGCAAGAGGCACTCCTGCCGCCGTTATTATCTCCCGCGCTATCTCCGACGACGGAAATCTCACCGCAACTGTGTCGAGTCCGCAGGTGACCTCGTCAGGTACAAGAGCGCTTTTTTCGCTGATTATTGTGAGAGGTCCGGGCCAAAACTCCTTTGCCAAGTTCTCCAAAATCTCACTGCGCTCCTTGATAAGCGCGTCTATCTGCTCGAGCTTTGAGATATGAACGATAAGCGGGTTGTCTTGCGGTCTGCCCTTTGCGATAAAGATCTTCTTGACCGCCTCGCCGTCGAGAGCGTTTGCCGCCAAACCATAGACCGTTTCGGTGGGGATAGCCACCAAACCGCCGTTTTTTAGTATTTCCCCTGCTTTTAGGGCAGAGCTTTTGTCTGTCGTCAGTATAAGTGTATCCACACTCTGCCTCCGTCATTCTTCGGATTGTGATCTGAGTCGCTCGGCTTGGTCGGCGGTGATAAGTCCGTCGAGGATCTCGTCGAGCACTCCGTTCATTATCTGGTCGATTTTATATAAAGTGAGGTTAATTCTGTGGTCGGTAACTCGTCCCTGCGGGTAGTTGTAGGTACGGATTCTTTCGCTTCGGTCACCCGTACCAACCTGAGTTTTTCTCTCAGAAGCGATTTTCGCCTCCTGTTCACGACGTGCATTTTCGTATAGACGCGAGCGCAAAATCTTCATCGCCTTGTCCTTGTTTTTGTGCTGACTTCTTTCGTCCTGACACTCAACAACAGTACCTGTGGGAAGGTGGGTAATGCGTATCGCGGACTCGGTCTTGTTGACGTGCTGACCGCCTGCACCGCCTGCGCGGTAGGTGTCAATCTGTAGGTCACCGGGGTTTATCTCAAACTCAACCTCTTCCGCCTCGGGTAATACCGCAACGGTAACGGTCGAGGTGTGTATTCTGCCCGAAGCCTCGGTCTCGGGAACGCGCTGAACACGGTGAACACCGCTCTCGAACTTGAGTCGGGAATACGCGCCCTCGCCCTCAATCGAAAAGCTTATCTCTTTTATACCGCCAAGCTCGGTCGCGTTGAGGTTTAACACCTCGCTCTTCCAACCGCGCACCTCGGCATACATACTGTACATTCTAAAGAGAGAGTTTGCAAAGAGTGCCGCTTCCTCACCGCCTGCACCGCCGCGGATTTCCACGATAACGTTCTTCTCGTCGTTGGGGTCGCGGGGGAGAAGCAAAAGCTTCATCTCCTCGGAGAGAATTTCAATCTGCTCCTTTGCGGTGTGGTACTGCTCCTCAACAAGCTCCTTGAAATCACGGTCAAGACCGCCCGCATCGAGCATCATCTTTGCTTCATCGAAGTTAAATTTTGCCTCGCTGTACTCGCGGTATTTCTCAACGATAGGTGTCAACTGCTTGTACTCACGCATAAGCGCCTTGTACTGCGCATTGTCGTTTATAACTGCAGGGTCGGTCAGTTTTTCGCTGATTTCATCATATCTGCCCTGTGCAAACTTGAGTTTATCAAACATTTTCTTGCTCCAATTCCTTTTTAACTATCGAACGAACCGATTTTTCAGCTTTTAGTCTGGGTGACATAAACTCTCTGCCACAGCCCTCGCACCTGAGCTTGAAATCCATACCCGTTCGCAAAACGATAAAACGGTTGTTGCCGCACGGATGATTCTTCTTCATAACTAAAACGTCGCCAACGTTAATATCCATACCCAACCTCCGTAAATTCTAACAAAATATACTCGCTCAAAATAATTATACCTTCTAAAAGTGTCAAAATCAAGGATTTTTGAAAAAAGGACTTGCTTTTTTATAATGTTTGTGATAATATATGTATGTTATGGATGTAAGTATCTAAAAGAAGATATATTCCCAATCTTGTATGGAGGTGATTTTGATGAAATCCGGAATACATCCCGATTATAAGCCCACAACAATTAAATGCCACTGCGGAGAGGTAATTGAAACATCCTCTACAAGAGAGAACATCAGCGTGGAAATCTGCTCCAAGTGCCATCCTTTCTTCACCGGTAAGCAGAAATTGGTTGACTCTGCAGGACGTATCGACAAGTTCAATAAGCGTTTCAACCTCAACAAGTAAGATTTGTGAGCGAACAGAGTTGTTGCCAATGCAACAACTCTTTTTGTTTGTAGGGGAGACCATTGGTCTCCCGCGATCCCCAATGCATTTTTCGTAGGGGAGACCATCGGTCTCCCGCAATCGCGTAAATTTTGGGAGGTACTATGACTGAATATACAACCGTTTCGATGAGAGCCGAGGACGAGTTTACCGAAAAACGTTCCCGCTTTATAGGATATATAAAACCCGTGACCACCGCCGAAGAGGCGATGGAGTTTGTCGCGGAGATAAAGGCGATGCACAAACAAGCCACCCACAACGTCTGGGCGTATAACCTGCGCGACGGACAAAAACGCTATAGCGACGACGGAGAACCGCAGGGCACGGCAGGAATACCTGTTTTGGAGGTGCTGACAAAAGGGGATATAACCGATGCAGTCGTGGTGGTAACGCGATATTTTGGCGGGATTTTGCTTGGCGGTGGCGGACTTGTCCGAGCATATTCGCACGGAGCAAAAATTGCCGTCGATGCGGGTAAACCCGTCACAATGGCAGAGTGCGTGACCTACTCGATAACCTGTGACTACACAACCTACGGCAAAATCAACTACGCCCTCGACGGCTGGAACGTTAAACTTGAGAACACCGACTTTGCCAACGACGTAACCCTCACGGTAGTGATGAAACAATGCCACGAGCAAAACTTTCTCGACGGACTCCGCGAGCTTTCCGCAGGAAAAATCACCCCAAAACTCCTTTCAAAGAGCTTTCGACCGTACTGATTTGAAAAAATTTAAAAATTTTTTCAAATCAATGTCCAAAATCGCCCCTCTCGATCGTTTATATAATAGAGGGTAAAGAAAAGGAACACAAATGCTATCGTTTTACCTCTCGCTCATCGACACAGATGAGGAAAAATCAAAATTTGAAATAGTGTATATAAAGCACCGCAAGGTTATGATGTTAGAAGCACTAAAATATCTCGACGAAAAACACGCCGAGGATGCCGTACATACCGCTTTTGTCAAGATTGCCGACAACATTAAAAAGATAGACGACCCTGCGGATATAAAAACACGCAATTTTGCGGTCATCATCACCCGAAACACCGCACTTGATATGCTGAAAAAACTCGGCAGAGAAACCGAACTCCACGACAAAATCGGGTGGATCTCCGATGTGGAGAAATTCATCGACTCTCCGCTCGAAAAACTCCCCAAAACCCACCGCGACGTGCTTATATTGCACTATCAGTATGGCTATACCATACCCGAAACCGCAAAGCTTTTGGGACTCAGCCGTGATGCAACATATAAACGCATCGAAAGAGCAAAACAGGAACTCGCAAAAATTATGAAAGAGGAGGAAACACTGTGACGGACATCTGTTTTGAAAAGGCAATACAGACCTTGTATAGCATACAAACAGCGGAATCCTTGCGCCTTGAAGAACAGACAAAAGTCATAGAAATATCCTTTTCTGAGAAGTTTGAAAAACAAATGAAAAAACTCATCCACCGCCGTGAAAAGCCGTACTACGTGCTGATAAACACGGCGGCAAAACGAGTTGCAATGATAATCTTGGTGGCAGTCATAACCTTTGTTTCAACTACAATAGGCATTGCAAAGATATACCAACCCTTTGCAGATTTCATAATGGAAATCTTCGAAGATCACACGTTGTTTAAACAGAAACCGTATGATTCAGCATTATCTGCAGACCCTTTAGCCGAATGGAAAGAGTATAAACTGCCAATAACACCCGATGGATTTATAGTTGAGACCTATGTTTCTCAACCGTTCTATAGTGAAAAAAAATATGTCAATAGTGACGGAGAATATGTCGTAATAATCCAAAGTCTGCTCGCTAATTCACAATCCGGATTTGACACAGAAGGTACAGAGGGAGAGTTTATCAAAGTTGGCAATATAGATGCTTTCACTTTTGAAAACAAAGGTGAAACCAGAATTTATATACCATACAAATCAAACTCCATTTCTATATATGGTAATATAGATAAAAACGAGCTTATAAATATAGCTATTTCGCTGAATCTTGAAGAAAAATAAAAAAATTTAAAATTTAATGTCCAAAACCCCACCTCTCAATCGTTTATATATTTAGAGACGTAAAAAGTCCAAGGTATGTATAAACGAAGGGAGGTGAATTTTTATGTCCAAAAGAATAATTACTGTGATTTTGTGTCTGTCAATGCTCTTTTCTTTTTGCTGTATAGCTAATGCAGCCGGTGTCCAACCGAGATATAGTTATTGCTCTGAATATCATGTAAATATGGCGATGACTAACAGAGGTATGTTTTGTCAAAGTACAATTACTGCATATGGAGATTTAACAGACTCTATTTCGATAGAGATGACCTTGCAAAAGAAAGTGCTTTGGTGGTGGGACGATGTGACGAGTTGGAGCGCAACGTACAGCAGCGCAACTGCATCTATGGGTGAAACTCACAACGTAGGCAACGGCACATACCGTGTGAAAACCGAGTTTACCATAACCGCTAACGACGGAAACACAGAAACTATCACAGGATATAGCACAGAAGCATCTGCTTAAATTTGCCATTGCAAGTTTAAAAACAATCTGGTATAATGGAGATGAAAACACCTCCTTGTACCGAAATTACAAACAAGGAGCAATAATATGAAAAAGATTTTAATATGCTTGTTGGTACTCACACTCATAATTACAGGGACTGTTTCAGTTGCTGCATTGAGTTCGTCAAATGACAAGAACTCTGCTATCAGCAGCACAAAGCTGACCGATGATTTAACCGCCAAGGTCAATGTTATGTCAGCTAACGAAAAGATAGACGTGGTTATATGGTTTACCGACGTTGAAAACGAAACTTTTGCAAAAGATGCCACTACAAACAAAGAAGTTGTAGAGTTGGAAAAAATTATAACCATGAGCGAAGAAGAATTTTTGGCAGAAAAAGCAAAGGTCACCTCTGGTCAAGAAGAGATTGGCACAGTCAGTGCAGATGATGAGGTCTTCAGGCTCACTGAAGAGCAACAGGCTCAAGTAGATGCTCTTGCTGAAAAGAAAAGAAGCGAGAGAAGTGCAGAGATTGCTGCTAAAAAGCAGGCCGTTCAAAAACATAACAGTGAAGTGTTGAAAACATTGCCAAAGGACATCGAAATCACCTTCCAAAGCCAATATGCCCCAATGATATACGCAAGTGTTACAAAAGCACAAATTAAAGAACTGGTTGAGAATGATAAGATTGATTCAATATATATACTTGAAAAGGAGCCGTTGCAAAGTCATACTGTAACGGGATTACAAACTATAGGATCTACATATATAAAGAACAATTGGGGATATGATGGGGTTGATATAAATATAGGTCAGATCGAAATTAGTTTTCCCAATAACGGCCTTTCTGATCTTGTCGACAATCCTGAAGATCTAAATCCTAGTGTTAACGACACTTCACATGCAAATTTTGTATTAGGATGTTTAAAGACCGCAGCCCCGCAAGCAAAAGTTTATAGTACTACTGCTACATACGGAAGCGACATTTGTGGTGCAGTAGAGGCGTTGGTGACCGCAGGAAATGTTGATATTATAAATATGAGCATAGGTGTTGATAATTATGGAGTTTATTCGCAGAACGCAAGGTATATTGACTATTTGTGTACATTATTTCCAATTTCATTTGTTACCACTAGCGGAAACAATATAGATACCGGTACAGACACAAGCACCGACGATTTTGTCAGCGACTACGGTTTGGCATATAATGCTTTGGCGGTTGGCGGTTTTCACGACAATGTAACATCGACGCAATCAGATGATTATTTTACTGATTATGCGTATAGTTATTTGGAGGCTGTAGGTCAAAAAAATGTTCCCGAAATAATGGCTCCGGGTGGAGGCGTTTACTATGGCGGAAGCACAAAGTCGGGTTCCAGTTTTGCAGCACCAATGGTTGCAGGTTCATTTGCACAGTTGGGAAATATATATTATCCTGCGGCATATAGAACTGAATTAGTAAAGGCTCTTGCCGCTGCCAGTGCTTATTACAAGATATCAGGAGATACTACTTGGGGAAATAATCATGTTGAAAACAACTCTGCTTGGTCCGATAGACAGGGAGCAGGAAAGTTTAATGCAAAGTTTGCGGCACAAGTGTTGCGAGCGGGAAGATATGCGGTTTATACAAATGCGGGTAGCAATTTTAGTAGAACAATTTCTGTAAATGTAACATCTTCCGATCTTGTCCTAAGAGTAGCACTGGCATGGAAACAACCTGTAACTACTATGAGCGGTTCCAGTGCAGGGAACCTCCTTAATTTTGATATGGTTTTGAAGGATCCAAATGGAAATGTAGTAGCACGAAGCAACGGTAGTAAAAACAATATGGAATTGATTGACTATACTGTCACTTCCTATGGAACATACACTATAGAAATTACACGTTTCGACACTTATGGTACGACAACCGATGTTGCTGTAGCGTGGTATTGATTTTATGAGGAGGAGAATGTCTCTTGAAAAAACTGATTTCTGTATTTTTGCTTTTTGCACTATTACTAACCGCTTGCGGTGAAACAAATGTTGATACCTCATCTCAGGACGTTTCTTCTGTGGTTGTTTCGAGCGAGGATTCCTCTGAGCTTGATGAAACCGCAAAAAAGAAAATCGGTCAGGAATTGTCCGAGAAGATGCTTTCAATGTCAGACGAAGAAACTATATATGTTGTCGTTTGGTTTGAAGATATAGATAAATCTACTGTAGAATTGCCGCCTATAGAGCAAAAGTATGAATATAATAAGGCTCTCTCACAAGCGGTACAGGAGCACAACAAGAAGATAATTTCCACCTTGCCCGTAGGTCTTGAGATTGATGTCGAAAGTCAGTACGCTCCTATGATATATGCCTTTGCAACCAAGGCACAGATAAACGAAATGGCAACAAACGAAAAGGTATATTCGATAGACTATTTTGAGGACAAACCTTTACAACCACATTAAACTAATTTTCCCTCGCTAAAAGCCGAGCCGCTTGTGTAAATAAGCGGCTCGGCTCTATTATGTGTATTTCAAAACAAAAAAGCTCCGTAGGCGAAGCCTACGGAGCTTGAAGTGTTTACTTCGTGTGTTCAGTAGAATTATTCGTTGATAGCGATAACAACGCCGGAACCTACTGTACGGCCACCCTCACGGATAGCGAAACGGAGTCCTTCTTCGATAGCGATAGGAGTGATGAGCTCAACGTCCATCTCTACGTTATCGCCAGGCATACACATTTCTGTTCCCTCGGGAAGGTTTACAACACCTGTAACGTCAGTTGTTCTGAAGTAGAACTGGGGACGATAGTTGTTGAAGAAAGGTGTGTGACGGCCGCCCTCATCCTTTTTAAGGATGTAAACCTGGCCTCTGAACTTTGTGTGGGGCTTGATAGAGCCGGGCTTACAAAGAACCTGACCTCTTTCGATTTCAGTTCTCTGGATACCACGGAGAAGAGCACCGATGTTGTCACCAGCCTCAGCGTAGTCGAGAAGCTTTCTGAACATCTCGATACCGGTGATAACGGTCTTTCTGGACTCGTCTGTAAGACCAACGATTTCAACTTCGTCAGACATTCTTACCTGGCCTCTTTCAACTCTACCGGTTGCAACAGTACCACGACCTGTGATTGTGAAAACGTCCTCAACAGGCATAAGGAAGGGGAGATCAGCCTTACGCTCAGGTGTGGGGATGTAGGAGTCAACAGCAGCCATAAGCTCATAGATAGGAGCGTATGCGGGGTTGGAAGGATCCTCGGGAGCCTCGAGAGCCATAAGAGCAGAACCCTTAACGATCGGAATGTCGTCGCCGGGGAACTCATAGCTGGAGAGAAGCTCACGGATTTCCATCTCTACGAGATCGAGAAGCTCGGGATCGTCAACCTGGTCAGCCTTGTTCATGAATACAACGATGTAAGGAACGCCAACCTGACGGGAAAGAAGGATATGCTCACGAGTCTGGGGCATAGGACCATCAGCTGCAGAAACAACGAGGATAGCGCCGTCCATCTGAGCAGCACCGGTGATCATGTTCTTAACGTAGTCAGCATGGCCGGGGCAGTCAACGTGTGCATAGTGTCTGTTTTCAGTTTCATACTCAACGTGAGAAGTGTTGATTGTGATACCACGCTCTCTCTCTTCGGGAGCCTTATCGATGTTAGCATAATCAACGAACTCAGCAGAACCCTTGAGACCGAGAGACTTAGTGATAGCTGCGGTAAGGGTTGTTTTACCATGGTCAACGTGACCGATGGTACCAATGTTTACGTGGGGCTTATTTCTTTCGAATTTAGCTTTTGCCATTGGAAAATCCTCCTTAATATTTCAGTTAAAAAAGTTTATACATTTATTTTACCAACTGGTAAACAAAAATGCAAGTGTTTAGAGAAAAATTAGTCTTTCTTTGCTCTTGTGCTGATAATTTTCTCTGCGATGTTCTTGGGCAGCTCGATGTAGTGGCTGGGTTCCATAACGTACTGACCACGGCCCTGTGTCTTGGAACGAAGGTCGGTAGCATAACCGAACATTTCGGAAAGCGGAACGAAAGCGTTGATCTGCTGACCGCCGGGTATAGCTTCCATACCCTGCATCTGACCACGACGGGAGTTGATATCACCGATAACGTCACCCATGTAGTCCTCAGGAACGATAACAGTAACCTTAACGATAGGCTCCAGAATAACGGGATCTGCCTTCTTCATAGCTTCCTTGAAAGCCATAGAACCGGCAATCTTAAACGCCATTTCGGAGGAGTCAACCTCGTGGTAAGAACCGTCGTAGAGGTTAACCTTAACGTCAACAACAGGATATCCTGCAAGGATACCGGACATCATAGCGCCCTGAATACCCTGATCGATAGGACCGATGTACTCCTTGGGAATAGCACCGCCGACGACAGAGTTTGTAAACTCGTATCCCTTACCGCTCTCGTTGGGCTCGACCTTGATCTTAACGTGACCGTACTGACCGCGTCCACCGGACTGTCTGGAATACTTGAAGTCAACGTCAGCGAGTCTTCTAACGGTTTCTTTATAAGCAACCTGAGGCTGACCAACGTTAGCTTCTACCTTGAACTCACGAAGAAGTCTGTCAACAATAATCTCGAGGTGAAGCTCACCCATACCGGCGATGATTGTTTGTCCTGTTTCTTCGTCAGTGTAAGCCTTAAAGGTAGGATCTTCCTCTGCGAGCTTAGCAAGAGCGATACCCATCTTCTCCTGACCAGCTTTGGTCTTGGGCTCGATAGCAACGCTGATAACGGGCTCGGGGAATTCCATAGACTCAAGAATGATGGGAGCCTTGGGATCACAGAGTGTGTTACCTGTGGTTGTATCCTTGACACCTACTGCAGCGGCGATATCACCTGCATAACAGGTATCGATATCCTCTCTGTGGTTAGCGTGCATCTGGAGAATACGTCCAACTCTCTCGTTCTTGTCTTTGTTGGGATTGTAAACAGTAGTACCTGTCTTAACCATACCGGAATAGGTACGGAAGAAGCAGAGCTTACCAACGAACGGGTCAGTTGCAATCTTAAATGCAAGAGCTGCAAAAGGAGCGTTGTCGTCAGAAGGTCTTTCCTCTTCTTCGTTTGTATCGGGGTTAATACCTCTGATGTTCTCGACATCAGTAGGAGCAGGCATATAGTCTACGATAGCGTCCAGAAGGTTCTGAACACCCTTGTTTCTGTAAGAAGTACCGCAAAGTACGGGAACCATTGTGTTATCAATGGTAGACTTACGAATTGCAGTCTTGATTTCCTCAATGGTGAATTCCTCGTCCATAAGGTATTTTTCCATAAGCTCGTCGCTTGTTTCAGCAACAGCTTCGAGGAGGTTCTTACGATATTCCTCTGCCTTGTCCAACATATCAGCAGGGATTTCTTCGATTCTCTCGTCTTTTCCGAGATCATCGTAATAAACATAAGCTTTCATCTCAACGAGGTCAATGATACCTCTGAAGGTATCCTCAACACCGATGGGCAGCTGTATCGGAACAGCATTACATCTGAGACGATCACGCATCATCTGAACGACGCGATAGAAATCCGCACCCATAATGTCCATCTTATTTACATAAGCCATTCTCGGTACGTGATATTTATCTGCCTGACGCCAAACTGTCTCTGACTGGGGCTCAACGCCGCCCTTAGCGCAGAGAACTGTGACAGAACCGTCGAGAACTCTCAGAGAACGCTGAACCTCAACGGTAAAGTCGATGTGTCCGGGAGTGTCGATGATGTTAAGTCTGTGGCCCTTCCAGAAAGCGGTTGTAGCAGCGGAGGTAATTGTAATACCTCTCTCCTGCTCCTGAACCATCCAGTCCATAGTTGCCGCACCGTCGTGTGTCTCACCGATTTTGTGAGTCTTACCTGTGTAGAACAGGATACGCTCGGTGGTGGTAGTTTTACCAGCATCTATGTGAGCCATTATGCCTATGTTACGGGTCATTTCAAGTGAAATTTCTCTTGGCATAACTTTCTCCTTAGTATAACTGCCTCAGGCAGCAAAATTAGAATCTGTAGTGTGCAAAAGCCTTGTTAGCTTCGGCCATCTTATGAGTATCCTCACGCTTCTTGCAAGCACCACCGGTGCCGTTCATCGCGTCAAGAATTTCACCAGCGAGTCTTTCTCTCATGGTCTTCTCGGAACGGTTGCGAGAATAAGCGGTCAACCATCTGAGACCCAATGTGAGACGTCTGTCAGGACGAACCTCCATAGGAACCTGATAGTTAGCACCACCTACACGGCGAGCCTTAACTTCGAGAAGCGGCATGATGTTCTCCATAGCCTGATCAAAAGCTTCGAGAGCATCCTTACCGGACTTTTCTTTAACGATATCGAAAGCGCCATATACAATCTTCTGAGCTACGCCCTTCTTACCGTCGAGCATGATGCTGTTAACAAGACGGGTAACGAGCTTGGAATTGTAGATAGGATCCGGCAAAACGTCACGTTTTGCAATACGACCTCTTCTTGGCATATAGCTTCCCTCCTTCATATAATGATAACATAGGTACTCGAAAGTGAACCTTCCGTTCATGCGAATCAGAGGCGTATATAAAATATATAGCCGCTAAACTGCATGAAAAATCAAACGGAAAACTACTTACTTAGCACCAGCCTTCGGACGTTTCGCACCGTACTTGGAACGGCTCTGCATACGCTTTGCAACACCCTGAGTATCGAGTGTACCACGGATGATGTGATAACGTACACCAGGCAGGTCCTTAACACGACCGCCACGAATCAGAACAACGCTGTGCTCCTGAAGGTTGTGACCGATACCCGGAATGTAAGCAGTAACTTCCATTGAGTTGGTCAGCCTTACTCTGGCAACTTTACGAAGAGCGGAGTTAGGCTTTTTAGGTGTCTGAGTTCTGATAGCAGTACAAACACCGCGCTTTTGAGGAGAATTCTGATCGATAGCTGTGCGCTTTTTGGAGTTATAACCCTTCAAAAGAGCAGGAGCAGTAGACTTCTTCTCAAGAACCTCTCTTCCTTTGCGGACGAGCTGATTAAAGGTTGGCATAATTGCACCTCCTTGCATTTAGATTTTTCATACAGTAGGTGGTAGTTAGCTCAAAAAGGGCAGAGATACCCCTACGCAATACAGTATTATATCACCACTACATACCGCTTGTCAAGCGGTATTTTAAATATTATCTGTAGAAAACACAAATAAATTATAAAAAAATCGCAGACGGCAAAAATACCGTCTGCGAAAGTAAGTTATTCTTCTACTGCAACTGCCTCGGGAGCAGTTTCTTCGGTTTCGGTTGCTTCTTCAACGGGAGCCTCTGCAACAACCTCTTCGGCGTCAGCCTTCTGATTGAGGAAGGATTTAGCGTTGGGGTCGGAGGGGATTATCTCAACATTGTTGTAGCAATCCATACCTGTTCCTGCGGGAACGAGCTTACCGATGATAACGTTCTCTTTAAGTCCGATGAGAGCATCGGTCTTACCCTTGATAGCAGCCTCGGTGAGAACCTTTGTGGTCTCCTGGAAGGATGCTGCGGAGAGGAAGCTGTCGGTAGCAAGAGAAGCCTTGGTGATACCGAGGAGCACATACTCGAACTCAGCCTTGCGAAGTGTAACCTCGCCTGCATCGATACGAGCCTGAAGCTCTGCGTTTGCAGCCAAAACCTCGCTCTTGTCAACGAGTGTGTTGGAGATGAGGCCTGTGTCACCGGACTCGGTAACCTTGACTTTTCTCATCATCTGACGAACGATAACCTCGATGTGCTTGTCGTTGATATCAACCGCCTGCACACGATAGGTCTTCTGAACCTCACCGATGAGGTACTGCTGAACAGCATCGGGGCCCTTAACAGCGAGAATGTCAACGGGACAAGCTGCACCCTCGGTGAGCATATCGCCGGCTTCGACAACGTTGCCCTCGTGAACCTTGATTCTGGAACCGTAGGGAATCATATAATCCTTCTCTTCGGTGCCGTCAAAAACGATAACGTGCTTGTTCTTCTTGACCTCGTCAATGCGAACTGTACCGCTGATTTCGCTGATGATAGCGTTTGTCTTGGGACGTCTAGCCTCGAAGAGCTCTTCGACACGGGGAAGACCCTGTGTAATATCCTCTGCGTTCGCGATACCACCTGTATGGAAGGTACGCATGGTAAGCTGAGTACCGGGCTCACCGATGGACTGAGCAGCGATAACACCAACAGCCTCACCGATAGCAACGGTCTTCTTGTTAGCAAGGTTTGCACCGTAGCACTTGGAGCATACGCCGTGCTTGGAAGAACAGGTCATAATGGAGCGAATCTTGACGCGGAGCTTGCCGTTGAAGTTAACGTCAGCGGTGTCCTCACCTTTTGCCTCGAGCTCCTTGATGTAGTTAGTCTTGAGGATGTCGACAACGCGGTCAGCGTCGGTTTCATCGAGCATCTTGTCACAGCTAACGACAACGTTGCCCTTTTCATCAACTGCGTCCTCGAGCAGATATCTGCCAACAAGACGCTCCTTGATGGGCTCGATAACGTCCTTGCCGTCCATAATGTCATAAACCTCGATACCTTCTGTAGTACCGCAGTCTGCTTCACGGATGATAACGTCCTGAGAAACGTCAACAAGACGACGTGTGAGGTAACCGGAGTCAGCGGTACGGAGAGCGGTGTCGGCAAGACCCTTTCTCGCACCACGGGAGGAGATGAAGTATTCCATAATGTTAAGGCCTTCACGGTAGTTAGCCTTAATCGGAATTTCGATTGTCTTACCGGAGGTGTTGGCGATAAGTCCGCGCATTCCGGCAAGCTGTCTGATCTGGTTGATACTACCACGGGCACCGGAGTTTGCCATCATAAAGATCGGGTTGTACTCGTCGAGACCCTTTGTAAGACAGTCGGAAACCTCGTTTGTAGCGTCGTTCCAAATCTTAACGACCTCACGGGATTTCTCCTCAGCGGAGATAAGACCCTTGCGGTACTGCTTTGTAACCTTTTCGATCTTCTTGTCGGCTGTGTCGAGGATGTCACCCTTTTCAGCGGGGATAACAGCATCGCAAACAGCGACCGTGATAGCGCCTCTTGTGGAGTACTTAAAGCCCTGAGCCTTGATTCTGTCAAGAACTTCAGAGGTCTTAGAGGTGCCGTGTGTGATTATGCACTTGTCAACAATCTTACCGAGCTGCTTTTTGCCAACGAGGAAGGAAACCTCGAGGTCAAGGCAGTGCTCGGGGTCGTTTCTGTCAACGTATCCGAGGTCCTGAGGAATTGGGTCGTTGAAGATAAGACGGCCGACAGTAGCGTCGATTATTCTGGTAACGGTTTCGCCGCCCACCTGCTTGGAAACACGAACCTTGATAGGAGCGTGAAGACCAACAACGCCGTCCTGATATGCCATAATTGCTTCGTTATAATCTCTGAACACTTTACCTGCACCGGGCTCGTTTTCGTTGAGCAGGGTGAGGTAGTAGGAACCGAGGATCATATCCTGTGTAGGAATAGCAACCGGCTTACCGTCGGAGGGCTTGAGAAGGTTGTTGGCAGCGAGCATAAGGAATCTTGCCTCTGCCTGTGCTTCAGCAGAAAGGGGAAGGTGAACAGCCATCTGGTCACCGTCGAAGTCGGCGTTGAACGCTGTACATACGAGAGGATGGAGCTTTATAGCACGACCTTCAACGAGTACGGGCTCAAATGCCTGAATACCAAGTCTGTGAAGTGTAGGAGCACGGTTGAGGAGAACGGGATGGTCTTTGATTACAACCTCGAGAGAATCCCAAACAGCAGGATTCTGTCCACGCTCTACCATCTTTCTTGCACTCTTGATATTTGTAGCAACAGCCTTTTCAACAAGGCGTTTCATAACAAAGGGTTTGAACAGCTCGAGAGCCATCTCCTTGGGGAGACCGCACTGATACATCTTCAGCTCAGGGCCGACGACGATAACAGAACGTCCGGAGTAGTCAACACGTTTACCGAGAAGGTTCTGACGGAAACGTCCCTGCTTACCCTTGAGCATATCGGAAAGGGACTTGAGAGGACGGTTGTTAGGACCTGTAACGGGTCTTCCGCGTCTGCCGTTGTCGATAAGAGCGTCAACAGCCTCCTGAAGCATTCTCTTCTCGTTGCGGACGATGATGTCGGGAGCACCGAGCTCAAGGAGCTTCTTAAGACGGTTATTACGGTTGATAACTCTGCGGTAGAGGTCGTTTAGGTCACTTGTAGCGAAACGGCCACCGTCGAGCTGAACCATAGGACGAATGTCAGGCGGAATGACGGGAATAACGTCGAGAATCATCCACTCGGGGCGGTTTCCGCTGACGCGGAACGCCTCGACTACCTCAAGCCTCTTGAGGATGCGGATGCGCTTGTTGCTCTGAGCGTTTTCGAGAGAAGCCTTGAGCTCTTCGGAAAGCTTGTCAACGTCAATCTTTTCAAGCAATTCCTTGATAGCCTCAGCACCCATACCTGCCTTGAAGGCGTCGCCGTATTTCTCTCTGAAATCGCGGTATTCCTTCTCGTTGAGGAGCTGTCTTTCTTCGAGCTCTGTGTTACCGGGGTCGGTAACAATGTAGGAAGCGAAGTAGAGAACCTTCTCCAAAAGTCTGGGAGAGAGGTCGAGTATCAGACCCATACGGGTGGGGATACCCTTGAAGTACCAGATGTGAGAAACAGGAGCAGCAAGTTCAATGTGACCCATTCTCTCACGGCGAACCTTTGCGCGTGTAACCTCAACACCGCAACGGTCGCATATCTTACCTTTGTATCTGAGACGCTTGTACTTTCCGCAATGGCACTCCCAGTCCTTTGTTGGGCCAAAGATGCGCTCGCAGAAAAGACCGTCGCGCTCGGGTTTAAGGGTTCTGTAGTTTATAGTTTCGGGCTTTTTAACCTCACCGTAGGACCAGCTTCTGATCTGTTCGGGGGAGGCAAGACCGATTTTTATGGATTCAAAAACATTAAATTCCATTAGCGACTCCTTCTTTCTTACATATCTTCGTCGTCGAACGAATCGTCATTATCAAGGGAGAAAGCGTCCTCATCAGCGAAAACGTCGTTGTCCTCGACCTCTTCGATCTGGAAGTTAGCCTCAAAATCAGAATCCTGCTTTACCTCAGCGCCGTCGAAAGCGAGATCCTCGTCGAGAATACGGCTCTTGGGCATCGAGATATCATCATCGTCGTCAAAGTTCTGACGAAGGTCGATCTCCTCGTTGTTCTTGTCGAGAACCTTCATATCAAGACCGAGGGACTGAAGCTCCTTGATAAGCACCTTGAAGGATTCAGGAATACCAGGCTTGGGAATGTTTTGACCCTTAACGATAGCCTCGTAGGTCTTAACACGTCCAACCACGTCGTCAGACTTGACGGTGAGGATTTCCTGAAGTGTATAAGCTGCACCGTACGCCTCGAGTGCCCAAACCTCCATCTCACCGAAACGCTGACCGCCGAACTGAGCTTTACCACCCAGAGGCTGCTGTGTAACGAGAGAGTAGGGGCCTGTAGAACGTGCGTGAATCTTATCATCAACAAGGTGATGGAGTTTGAGATAGTACATATAACCAACGGTTACGCGGTTGTCAAAGGGCTCACCGGTACGTCCGTCATAAAGCTGAATCTTACCGTCTGTATCAAGACCTGCAGCCTCAAAGCCTGCAACGATATCAGACTCGTGTGCGCCGTCGAATACAGGTGTCATAACCTTGATTCCGAGAGCGGCAGCGGCTCTTCCAAGGTGAACCTCAAGTACCTGACCGATGTTCATACGGGAAGGAACGCCGAGGGGGTTAAGAACGATATCAAGAGGTCTTCCGTCGGGGAGGAAGGGCATATCTTCCTGAGGAAGAATTCTGGAAACGACACCCTTGTTACCGTGACGGCCCGCCATCTTGTCACCGACAGAGATCTTACGCTTCTGTGCGATGTAGCAGCGAACGACCATATTAACACCTGCGGAAAGCTCGGTGGAATTCTCTCTTGTGAACACCTTGACGTCAACGATGATACCGTATTCGCCGTGGGGAACTCTCAGAGAGGTGTCACGAACCTCGCGTGCCTTTTCGCCGTAGATTGCGCGGAGCAGTCTTTCCTCGGCTGTGAGCTCGGTTTCACCCTTAGGTGTAACCTTACCAACGAGGATATCGCCCGAGCGAACCTCAGCACCGATGCGGATGATTCCGCGCTCGTCGAGGTCTTTGAGGGCATCCTCACCAACGTTGGGGATGTCACGGGTAATCTCCTCCGGACCGAGCTTGGTGTCACGAGCTTCGATTTCGTATTCTTCGATATGGATAGATGTGAAGGTATCCTCACGAACAAGCTTCTCGTTTAGGAGAACAGCATCCTCGTAGTTGTAACCTTCCCAAGTCATAAAGCCAACGAGAGCATTCTTACCAAGACTTATCTCACCGTTGCAGGTAGCGGGGCCGTCGGCGATAACCTGACCGACCTCGATGCGCTCACCAACGTCAACGATAGGACGCTGGTTGATACAAGTGCCTTGGTTGGAACGCATAAACTTGAGAACCTTGTAGGGAACAAGCTCGCCGTCATCAGTTCTGATAACGACCTCTGTAGCGCAGACCTTCTCAACGGTACCTGAATGCTTGGATACAACGGTAACGCCCGAGTCAACAGCAGCCTTGTACTCCATACCTGTACCGACAATGGGGTTTTCTGTCTTCATAAGCGGAACAGCCTGACGTTGCATGTTCGCACCCATGAGCGCACGGTTTGTATCGTCGTTCTCAAGGAAGGGGATCATAGCGGTAGCAACAGAAACAACCATCTTAGGCGAAACGTCCATAAAGTGAACCTTCTCGCGCTCGATTTCGATGATCTGATCCTGCTGTCTTGCGGTAACCTTTGCATTTGCAAAATAGCCGTTCTCATCGAGGGGCTCGTTTGCCTGTGCAACAATAAATTCGTCTTCGACGTCAGCGGTCATATAAAGAACCTCGTCGAGAACCTTTTTGTTTTCTTGGTCAACGCGTCTAAAGGGAGCCTCAACAAAACCGTACTCGTTGATACGAGCGAAGGTTGCGAGGTAGGAAATAAGTCCGATGTTAGGTCCTTCAGGGGTCTCGATAGGACACATACGTCCGTAGTGTGTGTAGTGAACGTCACGAACCTCGAATCCTGCACGGTCACGGGAAAGACCGCCGGGGCCGAGTGCGGAAAGACGACGCTTGTGTGTGAGCTCTGCAAGGGGGTTGGTCTGGTCCATAAACTGAGAAAGGGGAGAAGAACCAAAGAATTCCTTGATAGCTGCAACAACGGGACGGATGTTGATGAGCGCCTGAGGAGTGATGGCGTCGAGGTCCTGCTGCTGAAGTGTCATTCTCTCACGGACAACTCTTTCCATTCTTGTGAAACCGATTCTGAACTGGTTCTGCAAAAGCTCACCGACAGAACGGATTCTTCTGTTACCAAGATGGTCGATGTCGTCGATAGTTCCTATATCATTATTAAGGTTGTTAACGTAGTTGATAGAAGCAAAGATATCGTCAACTGTGATGTGGTTGGGGATAAGCTCTGCAGCGCGTGCCTTGATAACCTCACCGAGCTCCTCAGCAGGAGTGTTCTCGAGGATTTCGGTCAGTACATTGAGGCAAACCTTCTCGTTGATGCCGAGAGCGAGGAAATCGAGTCCGAGCTCAGCGGGAACGAAATCAGCAATGTCAACGGTGCCGTTGGAGATAACCTTGATTTCTTTGTTATCTACTGCAAGGTATGCAACAGAAACACCGCGTCTTTCGATAAGCTCTGCCTTCTCGCGTGTTACGAGCTCGCCTGCTTCAGCAAGGATCTCTCCTGTGAAGGGGTCGGCTACAGGCTGAGCGAGTGTGTGACCGCAGATTCTCGCACCGATAGCAAGCTTCTTATTATATTTATAGCGTCCAACTCTGGAAAGGTCATATCTTCTTGTATCGAAGAAAAGTCCTTCGAGATGCTGCTGTGCTCCGTCAACTGTAGGCGGCTCACCGGGACGCAACTTCTTATAGACCTCAACCAAAGCCTCTTCCATAGTCTTTGCGGGGTCTTTTTCAATAGTCTTTATGATAAGCTCGTCATTTCCGAAGAAATTGAGAATCTGCTCATCGGTACCGAGACCGAGTGCACGGATAAGGGTTGTGACAGGGAACTTTCTGTTCTTGTCAACGTGAACGTAGAAAACGTCCTGAGAATCCGTCTCATATTCAAGCCAAGCACCGCGGTTAGGAATAACGGTGGAGGTGAAGAGCTTTTTACCTGTCTTGTCGAAGGTACGGTCATAATAGACACCGGGTGAACGAACGAGCTGTGAAACGATAACACGCTCTGCGCCGTTGATAACAAAGGTACCGCTCTCGGTCATAATGGGGAAATCACCCATAAAGACTTCCTGCTCCTTGATTTCGCCGGTTTCCTTGTTGAGAAGTCTAACTCTTACACGAAGAGCTGCAGAGTATGTTGCATCTCTGATCTTACACTCCTCAACGCTGTATTTAGGAGTGCTGTCAATAGAGTAGTCGATGAAATCCAGCACCAGATTTCCCGAGAAATCGGTGATAGAGGCAACGTCGTTGAAAACCTCTTTCAATCCTTCCTCAAGGAACCATTTGTAGGAGTTTTTCTGAATCTCGATAAGGTTGGGCATCTCCAACACTTCGTTGATTTGAGAAAAACTTGCTCTGACATTTTTGCCGAGCTTAACAGGTTTAATTTTGAGACCCTTTTCCTGTCCGAGCTCTGTAATACGGCTATTCATGTCATTTACCATAAGCGCGTTCACTCCTTCTTTATTTTGACAATCCCCCGAAAAACCGCATAAAATCAAACAATTTTACGGGAAACTATTGCATTTTTTTCGTCGTTGTGTTATACTATATTTTACACTAAGGGCATATATAGCCATTATGGTACATTATACTATTATATTACTTCAGGTCAAGCTTGTCAATAGCCGATCTGAATTTTTTTACATTTTTTTGGTTTACTTTTGAATAATGTTGTGGTAGAGTATATATTATATATGAAGAAATCAGGTGAAACGAATGTCAAAGGTTTTCATTCCCGAGGGCTATAAAGCCGCTTTGGGACTTTACGATACACAAAAAGCCATCGGTCTTATCAGCCGACTTTTTGAGGATATGCTCAGCGGTGCGCTAAATCTCCGCCGTGTTTCCGCTCCTCTCTTTGTTGAGGAGAACAGCGGACTCAACGACGACCTCAACGGAGTTGAAAGAGCGGTAGGCTTTGATATAAAGGATGCTGGAAAGGATGCACAGGTCGTGCACTCCCTTGCGAAATGGAAAAGACAGGCTCTCCACGAATATGGCTTTTATGAGGGCTATGGTCTTTATACCAATATGAACGCCATCCGTCGCGACGAAGAACTCGATAACCTCCATTCTATATACGTTGACCAATGGGACTGGGAAAAGGTCATTTCGGTCGAGGATAGAAATATTGACTACCTCAAAGACGTTGTCACAAAGATAGTCCACGCTATCTGCGAAACCGAAAAGACACTCCGCACCGTTTTTCCCGCACTTGTCAAAAACCCGATGGCAAACCCCGACGTCAAGTTTATCACCTCACAGGAGCTTGAGGATATGTACCCCGACCTCACCCCAAAGGAAAGAGAAAACGCTATAACAAAGAAATATAGAACCGTGTTTATAATGCAGATTGGCAAAACCCTAAAGTCCGGCAAGAAACACGACGGCAGAGCACCCGACTATGACGACTGGGAACTCAACGGAGATATAATGTTCTGGAACGATACGTTGGGTCAGGCCTTTGAGATATCCTCGATGGGTATCCGCGTAAGCCCCGAATCATTAGACCGCCAGCTCACAATAGCAGGTTGCGATGATAGAAGAAATCTGCCGTTCCATAAGGCACTTTTGGAAGGCAAACTCCCCTATACAATCGGAGGTGGCGTCGGTCAGTCAAGACTCTGTATGCTCCTTCTCGGCTCAGCTCACATCGGCGAGGTACAGTGCTCGGTTTGGGACGACCAAACCCTCAAAACCTGCAAAGAAGCAGGAATAAAAATACTGTAAAAAACAAACCAAAACCTTCGGGCAAAATCGTCCGAAGGTTTTTTCATATTTTGATACAATATTATTGAAAAACAGACAAAAACAGTTTATAATAAAATTAAAGAAGGTTGGGACAAAAATTTCGTAAAAACAGACAAAAAATGCTGATTTTCAAAAAATCAAAAAAATTTTTGAAAAAAAGTGTTGCAAAAATCGATTTTTGTTGTCTATATATATGGAAGGTTTTTTCTGAGATAAAAAATTCCGAAAAAATACCAACCAAAAAACACCTCGTACAAGCAAAAGCGGAGCAACCGCCCCGCTTTTGCAAAACCTCGCCGTCGCCCCGCGACAAGAAAGGAGACCCCTATGAAAACTTTTTTGAAAGCCCTGCTCACCCTGACTCTCGCAACAGCATTTGTTTTTTCGGGTTGTAATACAACCGATGTTTCGAGCGAAATATCGTCGTATATTAGCAATGTTCCCTCTTCTGTCAGCGAGGATAGCTCTTATGAGGAATCTTTAGATACAAGCTCTGTCCAAGATTCTTCTGCAGACATTTCCTCTGCCGCACCCTCGGATTATACCAATGTTGCAGATGTTCCCGATGAGATTTGGCAGAAAATTATCGACTCGCAGTTTACAAAGGATTTGCCCGGCTCACCGTTTTCTCAGCAGTACAGCACTTGGGAAAAACTAATCGAGGATATCAAACCTTTCACATACGACGTGGTTGGAAGAGAGGTGGTGCTGAGTGCCGACTGCGTTTTGGTTCCCCAAAGTATATATTTTGATACACGAAACGAAAGAGATGAACTGTTGACAAAAATCAAAGAAAACAGTAGTCTTTTGAGCCTTGCCGAAACATCTAATCCCATATACATATTTAATGACGATTGTTCAAAGGTGGCACGTGTATTATATCAAAGTATCTTTCCTCAGTTGTCGTATATAGATATGATGTACGACGTCCAATTTCCGTCGGTGTATAAATATAGATGGACTTGGTTTGAGTTTTCTCTAAACGATAACCGCAAGAAAAGTTTGATGGAGTCTCAACTTGACCTCTCAAAGACTATTGCAACACAAATCACAATTTCGGGATTCGGGTATGGTTTTCTCCTTTCTGACGGAGAACACGAATACTTTATGAGAACAAACGATTATGATATGTTTGACTATAAAAATGTTCCCACTGTCATTTCGGAATACGAAAAACTGTATTCTTATGGAGAAATTGTATCAATGTTGACCGAGTACGATTGTTTTGATGAAAATGGAAACGTGATTTGGGACTCAACAGGTGGATACTTTATTCACCAACTAAATTACAACTAAGAGTTAGTGGTCAAAAAAGATAACTGCGCAGCCATAAACTTGCGGAGAACCGCTTATTGCATCACATCTAAAGCCATCGCTTTTGAAAAGTTGTGCGGCAGTCATTTCTTGGAAAGTTCCGGGATAAGGATCCCACATATTATATAGTCCGCTGGTTGTTTTGTTAACGATTAGAACAGAGTGTCCTTTATCTCCAGTGGTCGTAAATGCATTTAACACAATAGGCCCATGTGCAAGTTGCGCATCAACATAATTCCTTATGTTTTCATCAACATTAATATCTTGTCCGCTGACTGCTCCGAATATTAAAGGCTCTATACCTGTATATTTTTTTATAAGGTAGATTATTTGTTCTTTTGATCCACTTACATTTGCTGCATTTGTATTAACATCAACTACAAGCTGTGCGGTTGCGTTATCTGCCATCTTGACACCATTAATAGTCGGACACGTTTCTGCCGATGTGCGAACGTCTACATCCCTCATACTATCTGTACAATAAGGGATATCTTGTTTTTATAACGTATCATTTCTCTTGCAACAGTTGCCCAACACCACTGATTTTTGCTCTGCCTGCAGGTTACGACGTCATCGTTTGCACGGGAAGCAAGTCTTGCATACCACCTCTGCTGCATTTCGCTTTTAACGTTCGCATCTGTAGCGGTAGCCCAGAACACATTTCCTGTAGCACCGGGGGCTTTGTGTGTGGTAGTGTTTCCGCCGTTTGCCGCATCGTAGGATGCAGTGAGGTACATTGTGGGAGAACTGGCAAGTCTTATCTTGACATAGCCTTGGTTATGGTTTGGCTCAATTACGATCTGCTGATTTGAGTTTTGAGAACTTTCGTCAGAATATATTTCTGCGTTGCCTGTAGATGCCTTATGTAAACACTTACCGCTTCCGCTTTCGGTATAAAGCTTAAAATAGTTACCGCTAACTTTTGGTGTCCATTTTTGTTCTGTAGATGCATCAAAATAATACATACAAACGTTGGTTGAATCTGTTGTATATCCAGCGTACAAGTTAAGCATTTTGCTTGAGTATGCGTTTTGGAATGTGTATGCAGTATTTGCGACAATATTTGTGGTTAAGGAGTTCGTCGTAGGTGTTCCCTCTTCGTCATCAATACTCGGGCTGATGTTCCAAACCTGCTTATTGCCGAGAGAGCTGTTGGCTGACCAATAAACATTGCCTGTTGTTGCAACATTTGTTATGCTGTTAGAAGAACCGTTTGCGTTACTGTATGCTGTAAGATATTTATTTGTATAACGGTGTTTGATTTTTACCATGTTGTTTCCGAGATACTCAAAATTAACTCGGAACTGTTCCGGATTCTTTGCAATTCCGCTTTCAACATCCGCATTTCCTGTACAAGAAGCCGCATCTGTTCCCGTGCTATAGTGAAGTGAATAAGCAGTTGTAGCGTTGCTTTTCAAAAAGTATCCGTCCGTTTCGTTGCCTACAGGCACCCACTGCTGCATAACATCGCTGGTGTCGTTTGTATAAAGGCATACATTTCTTCTTGCGGAAATTGTTGTTCCCGATGCATACACGTTGAGCGCTTTTGAGGGGAACTGTGCGTTTGTAAATCTGTAGGTTGTACCTGAAGTAACTGCCATAATTTAAATTCCTTTCGTTTTAAAATTTTGTTTTTGTTTTACAACACAAGGCAAAGGACTCGGCACCGAAGCTTTGCATCTATGTCAATTTGCAACACCAAAAACCTCTGCAGCAGTTTTTCGGCGTTACACTAATCAAGAAGTAAAAAAAGGCCAATTTGTAAACGCTGAAATTGAAAAATTTTAAAATTAAGTCACAACCCTGTAAAAACAGGGCTGTGACTTGTACTAATCGGTTAATTTTTCAGTTTTTGTTTGAGCATATCTTTAATTTCCGCAACGTCTTTCAACGAGGTTGTAAGTCCTGCGATAATATCCTGATATTTTTCTTCCCGTTGGTCTTGCCTTTCGTCACGCTTGTCCTGGTCTTTGATAATATAAAAGATCAAGAAAACGCTTAGTATTGCCCAAATGCCTTCTGCACTGAAATAGGTCAATATCGAACTGAAATCCATCTATCACACCTCCTTTTAGGTTTCTTCAAAAGCCTTTCGCAACTTTTTAATTGCGCGGTTTTTGATTTGGTTTACAGCTTGTCTGCTAACGCCTTTTTGTGTAGCTATGTCTTCTATTTTCATCCCTGCAAAGAAATGTTTGAAAACGACGTCGAATTCAGATTCGTTCAGAACACTTTTGATATCTGAAAAGACAAGTTCTTTGTAATCGTCATACACGCCTTCCTCTGTTTGTTCAAATATTTCTGATACGGGGAAGAACGTTTCTTTATATTGACAATTGGCTTTGGAAAGAGATATGTATGCGTTGTGCACACAGGCACAGATATATGTCAGCAGTTCAGCATACTCCAATGCTTCAAGACGGTTTGTATTTAAGTTTAAAATTATTTCAATAAACCTGAGCTGTATGTCGCAAAAGGCATCTTCGTATCTCAAGCGGTAAGCATACTTATTCATCAACGGTTTGAAACGGTTAACAAGGTCAACAAGTTTTCCGTTGCGGTCTTTTTGTGCTTCAATTATGCTCTCCAAAAGTTCGTTCTTCATAGCGATACCACCTTTCAAAAATCAAGAAGATGGAAATCGCATTTTTGTAAACGCAAAAACCGAAAGCAACTAAAAAACTATATTAAATTTTATAAATCCCCCCAAAAGTCAATTTGCTTTCGAGAGTCGACATCCCGTCTGTGTTCCAAACCCCTCGTATAAAAAGACAACTAAATCGAGTTTTTGCAACACTTTTTCGACAAAAATCGACACAAGTTTACAGATTGTTCACATTTGGGGAACGATTGATGCAAAAAAACAGAGGTCACCTTTCGGCGACCTCTGTCGGAATAAACTATTTAGCCTTTGTACTTCATCGAGCAGGTTACGGTGTCACTTTCAACAAAAACGCCATTCATGTAAATCTCAAAATAAGCACTTGTTCTATAATATCCGTCGGGAATGTTGTAGGAAGTGTTTGAAACGGATTTTGGAATATAAGCGATAGTACTTACCGTTTGAGTGGGGAAAGTCGCATAGTCGGTCCAACCTGCGCTGGAATAGCTTTGAATTGTAAGAGTTACTTTTACAGTGCACCCGCTGTAAGTAGAAATTGTTGCTTTTGCTGTTGCGTTATTTCCTGAATAAGCAATTGAAGGCACGATGCTTTTTGCCTCAATATACAGAGGTGAAACGGTACTTTCCGGCGGCAATGCTGCAAAAGCGGAGAAGGAAGAGCCGACCAAAACAACAATTGCAAACAGGAACGATAGGATTTTTTTGTTTTTCATATAAATCAACTCCTTTGCTATAAGTATAGGACAAGTAAAACTATTTTATTCCAAAACTATTTGAAAATTTTTATTCCTTCTGCAACTTTGATAATCTCAGCAGTTACATCATTGCCATCAACCATAAGCATTTTTGAGCCACAAGACCATGTTATAGTCGTTGAGCCGTTCTTCTCCACAAGCAAAGCTTCACTTTCGCCTATCACAATATGTTCAACACGGTCAGCGTTTTCGGTGTCAACATAGGCGATAGAGGAATCGTTTGACTGTGTAAAGACGATTATCTTAGCGTCTTTACAATAAACCGTAAATGCTGTACCGCTATCATAATCTAAATCACTATACTCTTCGCTGTACACATACCCTTCGGGGATATATGTTGGTGCGTATGCGCCCTCCCAAGTGTAGAGGTGTGGGTCAACAAATCCAGTAGGTTTGCCTACTCCAACAGCGGTATATCTTTCATCGTATTCAAATATCAGATGATACAAAGCTTCTTTTACATACTCTCTTGCCTCAGCAGAAACGGCGAGCACTGAAGAAAAAGAAAGCATACAGACGAAAAAGAATACAGAAACGTAAACCAAGGTCTTTTTGAAAACGACAACCACAGTTTTCAAAGTCTGTTTCGACTGACTCTTTCTCATAAGTCTGTTAAAGAGTTTCATATCAGGCTCTTGACGGTCGGTTTCGTTTTCAATTTCGTTAAGGATTTCACGGCTTTCTTTCTCACAATAAGAGTCCATAACCTTTTTAAAAACCAGGTCCTCATATTCTTCTTGTAAACTATTTTGTGAAAGATCAAGTTTTCTCTCAGACATTCAAATCCTCCTTCATCAAAGAGTATGCCTTCCTTCTCGCACGCATTATGTAGGTGCGCACGTTTTGCTTTGGAATTTTAAATTGGGTTGAAATCTCTTCGTCTGTTAAATCTAGTATATATCTTGCTTCCAACAACAATCGGTAATGTTCGGGAAGTATTTCCAAGGTTTGTTCCAGCTTGCAGATAAGGTCTTTTTTTATACATAGGTCTTCTGGCATATTTTCGGGGGCATAAAGCGATTCATCAGGATCGATGTAAAAATCTCTCTCAAAACGGATTTTTTTGGAATGGTTTATATATGCATTTCGCACGGTAGCTCCTATATATGACGGTAGCTTGTTTTTGTTAAGTTGCATTATGTAATCTACATGTTCAATAAGTCGTATTACAGTTTCCTGCAAAAGTTCCATCGCTTCGTCACTGTCATATTCTGTCAATCGTGTGGCGGTTTTTAGGATGTAACTGTAGTATTTGCAATATAACTTTTCTATGAAAATTCGCTCGGTATCGCTTTCGATAGCCGAAATTATAATAGATAACACGTAATCTTCCCCCTGTATTTCGGCAGAAACGCCGAACATCTATTATCATTCTACTACAAAACATTATCAAATACAAGAAAAAACGAAATATCAATCCGAATGCAAGTGCTACACTATTGAAAAGCAGATAAAAACAGTTTATAATAAAAACAAGAAGACATCCGCCCTATGCCTGAAAAGGAGTTCCCTATGAAAAACTTTCTGAAAACCCTGCTCGCCCTCACGCTTGTTACCACACTTCTACTCGCGGGGTGTGAAAAGAAAAAAGACGAATGGCAAACTGTTTTTTGTGACGTTCCCGTGTATGAGGGTCATGTTTTTCGTGACGGCGAAAAACTTACTTACGGCGAGTCGAGAGATATCGACGGCACTCAAAGCATAAGTTTCAAACTGCCGAATGGGTATTACCAAACCGAAAACACTGGTGACTACGAAACCGAAAAAACCTGGACAAACGGTAATACAACCGTTGCTGTTTTTGGCGTAAAACTCGTAGATGCTAAAGAGTATTTCGAATACTGTGAGTATATTCACCCATACCTACGCACCACAAGTGGGCGGGAAATAGTGATAACATCTTTAAACAACGGCGTTATAGAGTCTTATTATCCAAGCGACGAAACCGAGAAATCAACTACACATATACATTTTGTTGATGCGACCTTAGGTGAATATGTTATCCGCTTTACTGTGTATGAGCACTGCCCAAAGGATTCTCCCGCAATTTCCGATGAAACGATAGAGTTTATTCAAACTATCGCAAACTCTTTCGAGTGTACTGCAGAGATGGTTATGAACGAGCCCGCAATCTCTGCCGAAGACCTTGCACTTGCCGAAAAGGCGGCGGTGGATTTTGGTGTGCTTCACAACGCAGGCATTTGGGAGAGCGCAGAGGAAATAGGGCCGCATAGGTTTTATCTCTGGTATGTGGATTATATCGCTTCTATCACCACCTATGAGGAGCGATTAGAGCGTTACACGCACGAAAACTATGAAGTGGGCTGGTCATATCAGCAGGAAGAGTTTGAAGCCTATATGCAAAAGTGCTTTGACGTTTCGATAGAACATCTTCGCAGTGACGAGTACTGCTATCACGCCGAGGATGGCATTTACAATCTCGAGTATGTTGCTGCTCCCAATTTAAGATACAAGGTAAGACTTGCCGAAGAGCTCCCAACTGTCGACGGAGATATGATGTATATCCCGATAGAGTTGTCCTTCGAAGGAGATTTCCTCGATACCGAATACAGAACACTGGTAATCCAAAAAACCGAAGACGGATTCAAATATTTGAAATCCGAATTCACTACAGAAAAAGTGGATTTCTCCGGATTTTCAATGCACGTTCCCAAGGATATGAGGGTAAAGGACAACAGTATTTATTATTGGGAACTTGACAATAACAAAAACATTGAGATTATAAAGCTACTCAACGTTCAAAGCGGAGACGGAGCGGCAAGCCTGCTTTCATATGCGGAAAAAGAATACAAGGAAAGCGAGTTTTTTGTAAAAGAATTCACATATGATTCTGATGACATCCGTTGGAATGAGTACATACTAAAAATTCCGCTTCCCGAAGAAAGCGGTCTTGACCAGACGGAAACCTATTCGTACTACGTAATCAGCGTTGGTGATAAGACAATACTGATGGAGGCTCGCACCTTGATTTACGGTCCAAACGGTAATTATAGAGAAGAAGTCGAAAACATACTAAAAACCATAGAATAAAAGGCGACAACCGCTTGCGGAAATCCGCAAGCGGTTGTCTTTTTATAGGTAAAAATCATGAAAGAAGAGCGCGGTCGTTAGCAAACTCCTGTCCGCTGAGCTTCGAGAACTCTGCGAGGAGCTGTTCAACGGTGAGCTTTTTCTTCTCCTCACCGCTGACGTCAAGGATGATTTTTCCGTTGTTCATCATAATAAGGCGGTTGCCGTGTGCGATAGCGTCCTTCATATTATGTGTTACCATCAAAGCGGTAAGTCCGTTTTCCTCGATGAGCTTGTCGGTGATTTCAAGCACCTTTGCGGCAGTTTTGGGATCGAGCGCCGCGGTATGCTCGACAAGAAGAAGGAGCTTTGGCTTTTTCATAGCCGCCATCAAAAGCGTAATTGCCTGACGCTGACCGCCCGAAAGCAGTCCCATCTTTGTCGAAAGTCTGTTTTCGAGTCCGAGGTCGAGCTGAGTGAGAAGTTCTTTGTATCTCTCGCGGTCCTTTGCGGTGATAGCCCAACGAAGACCTCTGCGAAGTCCGCGACTGTCCGCAACCGACATGTTTTCCTCAACCCACATATCCGAAGCAGTACCCATTCTGGGGTCCTGGAAAACTCTGCCGATATAAGCGGCACGTTTGTACTCGGGAAGCTTTGTAACATCAACACCGTCGATGATAACCTGTCCGTCATCAACGGGATAAGCACCTGCAACAACGTTGAGCATTGTGGATTTACCTGCGCCGTTACCGCCGATAATTGTTACGAAGTCGCCTTCTTTGAGGGTCAGAGAAAGGTCGGAAAAGACTTTTTTCTCGTTTATAGTGCCCTCGTTGAAGGTTTTAAAAACGTTTTTGATTTCAAGCACCTTTCACCGCTCCCTTCTTTTTTGCAAAATATGTCTTTTTAATGTGCGGAACGCCAAGGAAGAAAGCAACTACCAAAGCGGAGAGCATCTTGAGAAGTTCGCTCGGCAGACCGAAGAAAACGACCGTCTGATAAACAAACCAGTAGATGATAGCACCGCAAACCACAAAGATAAGACGAACGCTGAAGTTTGTGGTGGATTTTGAACAAAGTGCCTCGCCGACGATGACCGCCGCAAGACCGATAACGATAGCACCGCGTCCCATATTGATGTTCGCAGAGCCCTGCTGCTGAGCGAGAAGTGAACCCGCAAAAGCGACGATACCGTTAGAAAGAGCAAGTCCGAAAACCTTTGTGAAGTTTGTGTTGATACCTTGCGCACGGCTCATTTCGAGGTTGTTACCTGTAGAGCGGAGCGAGATTCCAAGCTCGGTACCAAAGAACCAATACAAAATCGCGATCAAAACTGCAGAAAGCAGTAATAGTATGCCCAAGGTTTTGTAGATTTCCATACTCTGTGCCGAAGCCTCGGAGGAAATGATAACCTTGTCAGCATATTTAAATCTTGTGAGAGCGACTGAAGAGCCACCCAAAATCAAGAGGTTTACCGACCAGAGCATAAGCTGTGTAAGGATACCTGCAAGGATAACGGGGATTCCCATAAAGGTGTGCAGAAGTCCCGTCACAAGACCTGTGAGCATTCCTGCAACCAGAGCGCAGAGCATTGCAACCCACACGTTAACACCCTTTGTTATGAGGACGGTGCAGACTGCCGCACCGGTACAGATAGAGCCGTCAACAGTAAGGTCGGCAACGTCAAGTATTTTAAAGGTGATGTAAAGACCAATCGCCATAACGCCCCAGACAAAGCCCTGAGCGGCGGCACCCGGCAGAGTGCCGAGCCAGTTAAAGAAGATTTCCATTTCAAAATTCCTTTCAGCCGATTATTCAGCGGGAGTAATTGCTACAAATCCCATAGCCTCGAGTGTCGCTGTGTCGATACCAAGCCGTGCGCACTTTTCGGCTCTGTATTTCTTCGTAAAGGTTTCGGCATACTGAATTTCCATCTCGGAGATGTCAGCCTCACCCTTGAGCACCTTAGCAGCCATCTTTCCGGTTGCAACACCGAGGTCGTAGTAGCTGATAGTGAGTGTAGCCACACCGCAAACGATGCCTTCCTCACCAACAATAGCTGGAGTGTTGCCGATAACGCCGTCGATTGAAGCGGAGCATTCCGAAGCGGTGTTGTCGGTGGGAATGTAGATAACGTCAGCTTCGGTAGCGGCAGCCGCTGCTACAACAGTAGCGTCGTTGGAATCGGTAAAGCTCTTGTCAATGCAGGTGATGCCTTTCTTCTCGAGAGCTTCTTTGATAACCTTAACCTGATATGCAGAGTTGGGCTCAGAGGAGCAATACAAGAGAGCAACCGTCTTTGCCTCGGGGAAGAGG
>JAZSNN010000009.1:0-23136 GCA_045536425.1 Oscillospiraceae bacterium | reverse complement strand
GGCTGTTCTCTGCGGCGGTGTATGTGCTCTTATGCAGGCAGGCTTCGAAACTCTCGTTGAGGCTGGCTATGACCCAAGAAACGCTTACTTTGAATGAATCCACGAAATGAAGCTTAGCGTTGACCTTATCTATCAGAGCGGTTTTGCAGGTATGCGCTACTCAATTTCAAACACTGCTGAGTACGGTGACTATATCACAGGACCCAAGATCATCACAGAGGATACAAAGAAGGCTATGAAAAAGGTTCTTTCAGATATTCAGGACGGTACCTTTGCAAAAGACTTCTTGCTCGATATGTCAGACGCTGGTTCACAGGTACACTTCAAGGCTATGCGTAAGCTTGCTGCTGAGCATCCCTCTGAAATCGTTGGCGAGGATATTCGTAAGCTCTACAGCTGGAGCGACGAAGACAAGCTCATCAACAACTAATGCTAACCTTGGGGAATGTGCAGATTTGCGCCTTCCCCTTTCGTTGTATTTTCCCTATAAGGAGGAAAGCTATGAAAAGCGATTCGATTAAATTTGGACCGCAGAATGCGCCCCACCGTGCTTTGTATCACGCGCTCGGTCTTACAGAAGAAGAAATGAGCAGACCGCTTGTTGGTATTGTTAGTTCTTATAACGAAATAGTCCCCGGACATATGAACATAGACAAAATTGTTGAAGCTGTTCGTCTTGGCGTTGCGATGGCAGGCGGAACCCCGATTGTCTTCCCCGCTATCGCTGTTTGCGACGGAATTGCTATGGGCCACACGGGAATGAAATATTCCCTTGTTACCCGTGACCTGATTGCAGATTCTACCGAAGCTATGGTTATGGCTCACGGATTTGACGCTCTTGTTATGGTTCCGAACTGTGACAAGAACGTACCAGGTCTTTTGATGGCTGCGGCAAGGCTCAACGTTCCTACTGTATTTGTCAGCGGCGGACCTATGCTCGCAGGTAAAATTGACGGCAAAAAAACAAGTCTTTCGAGTATGTTTGAGGCAGTTGGCGCTTATTCTGCAGGAAAGATTGATGAAGCAAAGCTCAACGAATATGAGTGCAAAAACTGCCCCACCTGCGGTTCTTGTTCGGGCATGTATACTGCAAACTCTATGAACTGTCTCACCGAAGTGCTTGGTATGGGTCTTCGCGGAAACGGAACTATTCCTGCTGTATATTCACGCAGAATTGAACTTGCAAAGCACGCAGGTATGGCTGTTATGGAGCTTCTCAAAAAGGATATCCGTCCGCGTGACATTATGACAGAAAAGGCATTTTACAATGCGCTTGCTGTTGATATGGCGCTCGGTTGCTCTACAAACAGTATGCTTCATCTTCCCGCTATCGCACACGAATGTGGCATTGATATCAACCTCGATATTGCTAACAAAATCAGTGCAAAGACACCAAACCTTTGTCATCTTGCACCCGCAGGCAATACATATATGGAAGACCTCGATGAAGCGGGTGGCGTTTACGCGGTTATGAACGAGCTTACAAAGAGAAATCTCATCAACACCGACTGTATGACCGTTACAACAAAGACTGTCGGTGAAAACATCGCTAACTGCGTAAACCTTAACACCGATATTATCCGTCCTATCGAGAATCCATACAGTGAAACAGGCGGAATTGCTGTGCTCAGAGGAAACCTTGCTCCCGACGGAAGCGTTGTAAAGCGCTCTGCAGTACTCCCCGAGATGCTTGTACACGAAGGAGCCGCAAAGGTATTTGACTGTGAAGAAGATGCTCAAGAAGCTATCAACGCGGGAAAAATCGTTGCAGGTGATGTTGTTGTTATCCGCTACGAAGGACCCAAAGGTGGCCCCGGTATGCGCGAGATGCTAAATCCCACCTCTGCTATTATAGGTATGGGACTTGGTAGTAGTGTTGCTCTTATTACCGACGGACGCTTTAGCGGTGCTACAAGAGGCGCTTGTATCGGTCACGTTTCTCCTGAGGCGGCGAGCGGTGGTATTATCGGTATCGTCGAAGATGGCGACATCATAAGCATCAATATTCCCGAAAACACTCTCGAACTCAAAGTTTCTCAGGAAGAAATCGACAGAAGAATGAAGAACTTTGTTCCAAAGACAAAGGAACTTTCGGGATATCTAAAGCGCTATGCAGCACTTGTTTCGAGCGGTGCAACAGGCGCAGTACTTAATTGAGATGATTGATATGAACAAAAATCTTGAAAATCTTAATATCCGCATTAGAACCTTGACGGTCTTCAGAGCGTTGCTTGACGACCCAGTTATCAAGGCTCTGTGCCGTTATCTCTCTTCCCTGCAATGTGGCGGTTTATCAGAGAGTGTGTCTGCATATTCTGATTTTGTTTCGCTTATCTACAAAAACGGCAATGGAAATCTCACCGAATATATACGAAACATCGTAAACAACGATGAAAACGTGTATATCAAGACAATTGGTTGCAAAAAGACGGTTGAGAAAATAGTTGAAGAGTGTGTTTCAGAAGAGTTGAAAATTTTGCAAGAAATCTCCTCACTCACTCCTGACCTTCTCCGTTCTTGTCTCGATTGGACAGGTTTCTTGCCGTCCTTTAACACCTCGAATGTAGACATTGCTGTAGACTACAAGCACAGAGTTGACAACATCCAAAAGTACGGATACGGAATATACGCTCAGTATCATATGTTCTACGTCAACGAGCAAAACAGCATCGTTCCCGTTAAAAATCCCGACGGCACCCGACTCGAGTCGCTGATCGATTACAAGCGTGAGCAGAAGATTATCGTGGACAACACCGTAGCTTTGCTCGAAGACAAACCCGCCGCAAACATTCTACTTACGGGTGATGCGGGCACGGGCAAATCTTCTACTGTAAAGGCGGTTGTCAACGAGCTCTATGACCGCGGACTTCGCATTATTGAGGTCAGAAAAGAACAGCTCAGAGAAATCCCTGCCCTACTTGACGAACTGAGTGTAAATCCTCTAAAGTTTATCCTATTTATCGACGATTTGTCGTTCCAAAAAGATGACGACAATTACAGCGCACTAAAGGCTGTGCTCGAAGGCTCTGTGTCTGCAAAATCGTCTAATGTGGTCATCTATGCAACAAGCAACCGCCGTCATCTCGTCAAAGAAACCTTCTCCGACCGCGAGGGTGACGACGTTCATCGCAATGACACGATGCAAGAGATGCTTTCTCTTTCGGACAGATTTGGTATTCAAATCACCTTCCAAAAGCCCAACAAAAAGACCTATCTTGACATTGTCAGTCATCTCGCAAAGGAAAACGGGATATCTCTTCCCGAAAAGGAACTCGAGCTTCTTGCAGAGCAGTTTGCTCTTTCCCGTGGCGGTCGTTCCGCCCGTGCGGCAAAGCAGCTTATTGATGACCTCATCGCAAGAGGAACTCAAAAATAAAACAGTTAATCCGACCTATGATTTCGATCACAGGTCGGATTTTTACAATACTTTGCAAAAAACTATTTTACAATAAATACTTGGGCTTCCTTTGTTCCGGGATTTTTCTGAACTGCCGTGAAAAATATGGTTTTATACACTATTTGATTGGGATTTCTTGAATCGTAACTTGTCTCATAACGAAATCTTGGCACTTGATTTAACTGCGTAACCGCAACATAATCGGATAGCGTAAAAGTTCCAAATAATAAACTAATGCATCCAAGGATTATCAGTATGCGTAAGTATTTTTTAACCACTATCGGCTGAATAATGAGGTATATACCAATAACTAAGAAAATACTTCCCAAAATCGAATAAATACTTCCCCAACTACTGTCACTTGGAAATATAGACAGTGCCGACACAATGATAAATATGCCGAATGCCAACATTAGAATGCCAATTGCTTTTTGTTTTCCTGCCTTTACCTCATTTCGACTGTATTCTGCCATAGCAGCAGCAGTTTCTCTCGTTTCCTGATTCATATTCTCGCTTTTCCTTTCTCCATAAATGATTTCGGGTATGCTGACATCATAAAAATCAGCTATCTCAACCAGCATATCGATATCAGGCATATTGCTTCCGGTCTCCCAACGTGATACCGTCCTTGTAGATACATTTAGCTTCTCTGCTAATTGTTCCTGCGTCATTTCTTTTGCTTTTCGAAGTTCTTTCAAAAATGCTCCTATCTTGATCTGATTCATACGGGTTCCTCCTTTCGTTGCCAATATAGCACAAGTCTTATTGTTTGAACACGACACAAAGCGAGAAATGCCGTATTTCTTCAATTAGACATAGCTGTCCTATATGCAAATTCCGAATTACAGGTTTGTTTATACTATAACACAGCATCATAAAACAAAAACAACCACAGAAGAGCAATTTGCTGTGGCTGTTATCTATCTTATGAACACCGTTCATTCTCGGTGGGGATTTTTGTTAGTTCTCTTTTGTGTAGTTTTCGTAAACTTCTTTGAGTCTATGCGGATAGTCGGTCATAATTCCGTCTGCACCGATTTCTATGAGATATTTCATATCCTCAACGTCGTTTATTGTCCAATAGTGAACTGCAAGATTATGTTTATGCGCTGTATCTACGAGATGTTCTGTAGCAAGGTTGAAACCGAGCTGTTCCATAGGCAGCTGGAACACGCACATTCCGTCTGTAAAGAAGACATCAAGTCCCAAAAGCTGAAGAACAAAGAAGTTTGTCGCACCGCCTGTACCGGGTGAGTACATAAACTCTTCAGGCACCTCTCCTGTCTTCTGCATTCTCTTATACTCGTTATAAAGGTCGTCGTGGAAGCTTGCGAGAACAACGCGGTCAAAAGCATCGTGTTTTTCGAGAAGTCTTACTATCTCGGCCAGAGCTTTCATTCCAAGCTCGCCGTCTTGTTTTATCTCAACATTTATGCGATTGTTCGGGAAAGAAGTTATAAGTTCTTCGAGAGTAGTTGCAAGGAACACCTTTTCATCTCTTGCTGTAACACCCTCGGGGTATGTAACGTCTGTAGGATATTTCTCTACACCGTTATCGTCAGCAAAATGCTTTCTTTCTCCGTTTAGCACGCCATCTTTGGTGGGATTTGTATAGCCGAAGTCAACCTTTTGTGCCATAAGGTCGCTATAATTCCAATCGGCAATCGCGCCCGTAACATTGGTTTTGCGGTCAAGTGTTGTATCGTGTGAAAGGATTACTACGCCGTCCTTTGTGATGCTGACGTCGGTTTCCATCATAACATTCTCATCGACGCTATAAGCGTTATAAAACGCCTCCAAGGTGTTGTCGGGAAATTCCTTGTTTCCGCCACCGTGGGCGATAAGAAGAGGCATTTCTGTGTCCTTCATCATCGGGTTGTCAAGCTTGAAGTTGTCGGGTCTGGGAATCAAAACGAGTATCGCATAAACAACAGCTATAGAAGCTAAGATAATCGCGGTAATTTTGAGTCCTTTTTTAGTCTTTGCTTTCATTTTCTGTCTTCCTTTCTCATCTAGAAATGTAGTTTATAAGGTCATCAAAGTTTCCGTTTGGATATTCAGACACATCCGCATCTGTTTTATTTATCAAACAATCGGTTAGCAAAAACACCTTCATACCAAGTTTTTGTGCAACCATATCGTCACTAACGTCGTTGCCAACCATAAGGCACTCTTCGGGTTTTACACCAAGTTTGTTGATAATCTCTTTATAATACTCGGGATTGGGTTTGCAGTAATTCGAGTTTTCATATGTAGTGTAAAGTTCAAAGTCTTTGGGAGAAAGCCCTGCCCAAGCTATTCGCTTCTCTGTCGCTATCGCAGGAAAAATCGGGTTTGTCGCAAGAGCCACGCGTATACCCTTTTCTTTAAGCAGGTCCACAACCTCTTTCGCTCGTGGATTAAATCCACAGACTTCTTTGACTTGGTCAAAATTTTCACGGTAAAATGCATCAAACTCCGGAAGGTCATTTCTCGCTTCTTCCCCATAGCGCGACGCAAAATCATCCCAGAAAACCTCTTCGTTTGTCTTCTCGCCCGTGTTTTTTATCATAGCCTTTGTTCCCGCCCAAACCGCTTTTATAAGCTCTGTGGGCTCATATCCTAAAGGTGCCAATCTTTTGGCGAGAAGTCCAAAATAGGTCTTTACGAATATATCTTGGTCCATTGGAAGCAATGTTCCGTCGAGGTCAAATAAAACTGTAGTAATCGCCATAACAAATCTCCTAATTCTTCATCAACGCTACAATTACTTCAACCATCTTTTCCATAGACTGAACGGGAATAAACTCGTGAAGACCGTGGAAATTAGTACCGCCGGTGGAAATATTGGGACAAGGAAGTCCCTCATAAGACAGTCGTGCGCCGTCTGTACCTCCGCGTATGGGAATTATGATTGGGTCGACGCCAACGGACTTCATTGCATTCACTGCATTATCGACGATATGCATAAAGGAGGTTATCTTTTCTTTCATATTGTAATAACTGTCCTGAATGTCGGCTTCGAAAGTTCCCTCGCCATAAACGCCGTTGAGATAATCAACAAGATTTTTGATGAATTCTTTGCGATTTAGAAATGCTTCCATAGAGTGATCTCTGATGATATACTCCAGCTTCGCTAAGGTTTCATCACCCTGAATACCACAGAGGTGATAAAATCCTTCATACCCTTCAGTATGAGCCGGAGTTTCTGCTTTCGGCAGCATATTTATAAACTCTGCAGCCAAAAGGCTCGCGTTTTTCATCTTGTTCTTTGCACTACCCGGGTGAATGTTAATTCCGTGGACTGTTATCTTTGCGGAAGCGGCATTGAAGTTTTCATACTCAATCTCGCCTAATTCCCCGCCATCGACCGTATATGCCCAATCGCACGAAAAACGCTTTATATCAAACCTATCTGCTCCCCTGCCTATCTCCTCGTCGGGAGTGATGCCAACAGCAATTCTTCCGTGGCTTATTTTGGGATGTGAAATAATATATTCACAAGCAGTGAAGATTTCGGCTATTCCCGCTTTGTCATCGGCGCCTAGAAGTGTCGTTCCATCGGCTGTTATAATATCGCATCCGATATACTTTTCGAGACAAGGGAAATCCTTGACCCTAATAGCAACATCTTCGTTTAACTTTATGTCGCCACCAAGGTACTTTACAATCTGCGGTTTAATTTCGTCACCCTTTACAGCAGGGCTTGTATCCATATGAGCAATAAATCCGATGGAAGGGTCATTTTCCCTACCCTCTGTTGCTTCGATCACTCCGTAGACGTATCCGTTTTCGTCGATTTCAACTTCGGTGAGTCCAATGCTTTTCAGTTCTTCCGCAAGATATCTGCCCAACACAAGCTGACTTTCAGTAGACGGACAGGTTTCAGAGCTTTCATCGGAATTTGTTCCAAAAGAAACGTATTTTAAAAATCTTTCGCTTACTGTCATTTTTCGTTCCTCTATTATTGCTATTTTACATTATTATATCAAATTAATGCGATATTGTAAATACGCCAAACTTCCCAGCTTCAAGTCCTCTATCATAAAAAATACAGAGCAGAGCAAAGCTCTGTTCTGTATTTTTGGTGCGGGTGACAGGACTTGAACCTGCACGGTGTTGCCGCAAGAACCTAAATCTTGTGCGTCTGCCAATTCCGCCACACCCGCGCATATTATTTATTTTATAACAAGACGCCCTAAGAAAAGGGCGTCTTGTTATGGTGCGGATAACAGGACTTGAACCTGCATGTAATTGCTTACATATGGACCTGAACCATACGCGTCTGCCAATTCCGCCATATCCGCATAACACTTGATTATATTACCACACCGAGTATTAAAAGTCAATATGGTTTCAAGAATTATAAAGCCTTTTTGCTCTCATTTTCCTATATGCCTTTTCTGCTATCAGCACAAGAATAATACCCACAAAAGCGCTCACAGAATCGAGGCAAATATCTTCTGCCATTCCGCTTCTTCCTACCACAAAAAACTGGTGCAGCTCATCGGTAGCAGCATAGAAACAACAGAATGCTGAGCTTAGCAGCAGTTTGTTTTTCAGTTCTGTATCAACAACCGATGAAAGAAAGTTAACGGAAAGCACACCGAGAACCATATATACTAGAAAGTGTCCGCTTTTTCTTATGGTTTTGTGGTTTTCTTCTATAATTTTTTCGGTTTCCTCTACGGGTTTTGAGGGCATTACAATTTCGGTTATTTCAGTAGCCACATCTTTACTGGTCTGTCCGCTTTTGTTTCCATCTTCGCAGGATAGCAAAAAAATAAACAACATCCAACCTACCAACAAAACCGCGAGAACGATTGCAAGCAGTGTTCGTTTCTTCATACCTTTAACGTGCAACACCTTGTATAAAATTATTCTAAGGCTTGTGTTCTCAAGTCAAGAATCATATTTTCATTTGCCTCTATTATGGGCGTCAAATCATACTTATCAAGAACATCAAAACCTGTTTTCAAGCAAGGAGGTCTTTTTGTCATATTATGACAGTCAGAACCCAGAAAATTTATTTTCCCTTCGCTTATGAGTTTTATGAATTTCCGTCTTTCCCAAAAGCCCTTTAATGCAGAAACGTTAAGCTGCATAAGCACCCCCGCTTCTATAAAACGCTCAAAAAACTTCAGAGTAGTATTATTCCAATATCTATCGACGTGAGCTAATATCGGAACTAATCCTGTATTATCCATAATTGCAATTACGTCGTCAACAGTTTGTTTTGTCCACTCACGGTAGGTCATTTCGACAAGGATATATCCCAAGTCGGCTAGGCCACATTTTTCTAGGCCCTCTACCCTTGCGATGTTTCGACAATATTTGACTTCGGCGGCAGGAATGATATTTATACCGTCAAGGTGAGGTTGCAAAAGTGCAAGGGCATTTTGCCTCCGCTCCAGGAATTCGGAAATATTTTCGGATTGCGGGGCAAAGTGCGGAGTTGCAACAACGGTTTGTATGTTCTGTTCTCTAATCATACCGAGCATCTCAATCGAGGTAGCTATAGAATCGCTTCCGTCATCAATCCCCGGTAAAATATGAGTATGAAAATCTACCATTTATCATTCCGCCATCCTACGACTTATTTATATTCTTCTCTATACTTATAATTATACTTGTATTTTGACGTAGCATTGTCACTTAAGTCATATCCATTGATTACGAAACCGAGAATTTTTGCGTTGGAGAAGAGCATTCTCTCAACACAGTCCTCAATCACCTTTTTCTCCGTTACGCCCTGTCTTGCCACAATAATAAGACCGGAAACAAGTTTGCTTATAATTGCAGTATCCGCTACAGGAGCAATTGCAGGTGTATCAACAAATATATATTCATAGTGCTTAGACATTTCATCTATAATCTCTTTCATCTTGCCGGAAGAAAGAAGCTCTGTGGGGTTAGGAGAAATGTCTCCTGCAAAGATTACGTCGAGATTCTGGAAGTTTGTTGCAAAAACACTCTCGTCATATGTCGAGAGATTAAGAAGCAGATTGGAAAGTCCAGGAGTTGCGGTGCTCTTTAGGAGTCTATGCAATCTAGGTCTACGCATATCTGTGTCAATTACAAGGACTTTTTTGCCCATTTCCGCAAAAGTGATGGCGGTGTTGATGCAGGTTGTGCTCTTACCTTCAGACATAACGGAACTTGCTACCGCTATAACCTTGCATTTTGCATCGGGCAAACTGAAAAGTATGTTTGTTCTCAAATCCTTATACGCCTCTCTAACAAAGAAAGAGGATTTATTGTTGAGAAGTTCTGTGGAAGGAATGAGTTTTGTCACACGATTTTTTTTCTTAAAAATGCCTAAAATACCCTTCTTGTATTTGGTTTTGGATGCAACTTCGCCGGAAATCATCGGGATTGTGCCGAGAACAGCTACGTCGCCAAAAAGCTCCTTTACATCGTCTTCGTTTCTAACATAGATATCAAACTGAAGTCTAAGGAAGAAGAAGGCATATGCGATAACGAGTCCCAAAAATCCAAAAATAATAGTATTGCGCATAACGTTAGGAGCAATCGGAGAGTATGATGGAACAGCATAGTCAATAATCATCAAGGAAGACGGTTTTAAAAATTCACCTATCTTCTCAGGGGAAACCTCTGCAATGGTATTAGCGATATTTGCAACATCATCGGGGTCGGGACCCAAAACGGTAAGCCTGAAAATCTGATTTTCCTCATCAGAGCTAATGGATATCATAGACCTAAGAGCCGTTATACCATAATCAAGCCCACTTTTTTCAATAACTTCGCCAAGAACACGGTCACTTGTTATAATCTCTCTGCAAGCATTTACAAGTTTGTTAGAGGCGACGATGTCTGTTTGATTGTAATACACATATTGATCCGAGCCCTCAGTAGTGTTGGAAACACAAAGGAGAAGCGTTGCAGAGTATGTAGGTGATACAAAAAGCGAAGTATAACCAAACCCTACAATAGACAGAACTGTTGCACACACTACAATGACTATCCAATTATTTTTGAAAATAGTCCAAAGCTTTCTAAAATCAAACTCATTGTTGTTTTCTTTCATTTTATGCACCTGCCAAATCCTTACATTGTAAAACAAACGTTAACTTTATTAATTATATCACAGCAATGGTGCTTTTGCAACTTATTTTTATATGTATTGAGCTGTTTTGCTCAAAATTTTATCAAAAGTTTGGTCTTTGTTTGAACTTGTAGGCGGCTAATGTCCCCACTCGCTCGCCACTTTCGTGGCAACCGCTCGGGGATGACAATGCACAGGCCCAGGTTCTAGTTGCTTACAATAAAAAAAGAAAGTACCCGATGGGTACCTTCCCTTTTTGGTCGAGGCGACAGGATTTGAACCTGCGGCCTCTGCGTCCCGAACGCAGCGCTCTACCAAACTGAGCCACGCCTCGATACATTTTATAATTCTTACCCTACTGAGCCACGCCTCGAATTTTGGTGCTTTCGAGGTGATTTTTTCGCCTTTTTTTGAAAAAGGCGAAAAAAAATGCACTTTGAGAAGATGGTTGCCCGACTAGGATTCGAACCCAGACAAACAGAGTCAGAGTCTGTCGTGCTACCTTTACACAATCGGGCATCGCAAAGTGCATTTACTATTATACTACAACTTGGCTCAAAGTCAAGATGTTTTTTGAATTTTTTACTGTTTTTTCTTTCAAAATCGCAAATTCAGATTAGTTGTCCCCTGCCTCAAGGCTATTTTCTTTGATTATTCTTCCCTCTTTCAAAAGCTCCCTGAGTTCTGAAGCATCCGATTTTTCAAGAGCATCCTTATATTTTGTGAGATTTTCAATGATTGTTTCTAGTTCGTTTACAAGTGGCTCTTTGTTCATCATAAACAGCGAGGTCCACATATCCTCGTTTAGCTTTGCAACCCTTGTCATATCAAGAAAGCTTCCCGCGCTATAACCGCTTCTCTGCTGAAGTGTGGGGCTTTTTATATATGCGTTTGAAACGACGTGTGCAAGCTGTGACGTGAAGGCTATTATACTGTCATGAAGCTCGGGTGTGGAAACAACAGTTCTCTTGAATTTCATTTCTTCTGCAAGGTTTCTAACAATTTCCAAAGCGGACGAATCTGTATTTTCAGTCTTGGTTATTATAAAACTTGCGTTATCAAACATCGTATCAAGCGAATATTCATATCCCGAAAACTCTCTTCCTGCCATTGGGTGCGCTCCGACAAAGAAAACTCCTTTTTGCGACAGCTTGTTTTCTACCGCGTCGGTGATGCTTTTCTTGACGCCGCAAACGTCAAAAACCACACTTTCCTTTTTAAATTGGGAGATATTTTGAAGTATAAAATCTATAGTCTGTTGTGGATGCAAAGCGACGATACAAACGTCACATTCGCAAAGTCTGTTTGGCTCAATTATTTCATCTATTGTGCCTTCGGCAATAGCTTTCTGTTGTGTATTCAAATCTCTATCGATACCTAAAACCGTATGAGATGTATTTTTCTTCAGCGTTTTACAAAAAGAACCGCCAATCAATCCCATTCCCACTACTGCTATCTTCAAAAGGTCTCCTCCTCTCGTTAGATTGTGTGATTGAAATAAATATTATACTTTTTCGTCCTCTTTGTCAACAAAAATTTAACAAAATAAACGCAACATTCTATTGGAAATCCCGCACATATATGTTATACTATACTATATAGTAACTCAGGAGGGTTTTGTGTTATGAAAAGATTGGTAGTTTTTGCCGTTTGTCTTTCTATTATATTTGCCATTTTCGGCACAACCGCAGGTGCTGCATCACCGGGGTTTGATATTCCTGCCGAATATGCATATCTGGTAAATCTGGACACCGACACCGTCGTATATGAAAAAAACGGTGATGCAATGGCATACCCCGCTTCGCTTACCAAAATAATGACGGCAATAATTGCTCTTGAAAAGACACAAAATCTCGACATAATGGACGTAAAGGCTCCCGCCTATATTTTCAACGAGTTCTACGGAATAGGTGTTTCCAATGCGGAAATTGCCCGCGGTGAAGTTTTTACAATGCGCGAGCTCCTCTATGCGCTTATGCTGAACTCTGCCTGTGAAGCAGCAAGCATTATCGCTGACCACGTTGGCGGCGGAAGCATTGAGATGTTTGTCGATATGATGAACGAAAAAGCGAAAGAAATCGGGGCTGTGAACACAAATTTTGTAAACGCACACGGCTTGTTCGACGAAAATCAATATACCACCCCTCACGATATGTACTTGATTGCCAAATATGCTATGAGCGTTCCCGGATTTATGGAAATCGCTTCTACCAAAAACTACACTATAGTTGCAAATGAACTGAGAACACAGAAAAACCTCGTACATACAAACAGAATGCTGTTTTCCACAAGCAGTTACTATATGCCAGAAATGAAAGGTATTAAAACCGGCACTCTTGAAGAATCCGGACGAAATCTCGTCACAACCGCCAGCAGCGACGGATACAACTACCTCTGTGTTGTAATGGGCGGCAGATATTCCGACAGTACAAGCCACTATCAAGCAACACAAGCGCTATATGAGTGGGCTTTTGAAAATTTCCGTGTCAAAACTCTTCTCGACACAAAAAAGGCAGTCACTGAAGTCACAGTAAAACTTTCTTCTGATACCGACCACGTTTTGCTCAAAGCTTCTGAAAGTGTAACTGCGCTTGTCCCTGTCAACATCGAGCCTTCAAGCGTCGTTCTGCAGATCGAAACTCCTGATTACGTCAAAGCCCCCATTAAAGCCGGTGACGTCATCGGTAAAGGAACCGTACTTTTGATGGGAGAGGTTGTCGCAACTGTGGATTTGGTAGCAACAGAGGACGTTGCGCGTTCTACCCTATTGCACATCCTCGATTGTCTTAGCACCGTTATGAAGAGTGGTTGGTTTATCCTCGGCGCAATTGCTTTTGTGGCGCTCCTTGTAATCTACATCATCCTTTGTATTGCATATGCGAACTACAAGCGCAAACACCAGAAAACATCGGTTTATTCGTACAGAAATTTTTCCGATTCTAAGTCTGTCAAGCGCAGAAGACTGTAACAACACTAAACGCCCGTGACAAACGGGCGTTTTCTTGTTTCAACTGTATTTTTCTAAATTTTATTGAAATTGGGTTTTCCGAGTTGTATAATTATCATATAATTAGGTTTGACGGAGGTAATCTTATGGCAAACGAGAATCCGGTAGTTGACAGAGAAGCCGTGCTCAGATTTATGACCGAGCAACGCGATTATATGGAAGACAGAATCGAACACGGAATCGAAACAAACAGAAAGGGTTTTGCCAAGCTGAAGTTTATGGACACAGAAGGAAAACCCGTAAACAACGTTAAACTCAGCATCAAGCAGAAAAACCACGCTTTCAAATTCGGATGCAACATTTTTAAATATAAATGTTTCCCCACCGAAGAAGAAAACGCTTTGTATGAGGAGCGCTTTAAGAAACTCTTTAACCTCGCAGTTGTTCCTTTCTATTGGAGCGATTTCGAGCCCGAGGAAGGAAAAATGCGCTTTGAAAAAGACAGTGTTTTCATCGACCGCAGACCCCCTTCCGAGCCTATCTTGGAGTTTTGCAGAGAAAACAACATCGAACCTAAAGGACATCCTCTGTTTTGGGGCACATTCTTGCCCAAGTGGCTGCCCAAGGATTTTGAACAGATAAAGCCTCACATCATCAGAAGACTCAAGGCTATCTCTGAGCGTTATGACGGAGTTATCCCGAGTTTTGACTGTGTAAACGAAGTACTTACACTTCCCATTCTTTCAAACGAAATGGAGCCTAAGGCTTCTGACTATAGAAACTCTCTGCCCATTTCCGAAGGATTCCCCGAGTATATGTTCAAGATGGCTGACAAATTCTTCCATGAAAGCAGACTTATCCTCAACGAAGCAGGCGGAAACTGGGGTAACGGATCTAAAAAGCGCCGTATGCCTTTCTATATGCTAATCGAAAATCTTTTGCTCAAAGGATGCCGTATCGACGAAATCGGTCTTCAGTACCACATCTTCTCCGAAGCGAAGAATCTACCCGAACTAGCACAGAGCCGTTTTAACCCAAAAGAGATTTATACCGTTCTCGACACCTTTGGAGAGTTCAACAAGCCAATTTCTATATCAGAAATTACCGTTAACGGATATGACGAAGAACTTCAGGAAGAACTAATCTACAACCTTTACAGAATGTGGTTCAGCCACGCTGCTGTTTCCTCCATAGTTTACTGGAATCTCGGTGAAAACGGCGCTATTGAAAACGACTCCGGTTGGAGTGAGCGTCAGTTCAAAGGCGGTCTTATCCGTGACGACTTCTCCGAGAGACCCGCTTATAAGGTGCTCGACCGTCTTATCAACCACGAGTGGAAGACAAACATTGATGTTCTTGCTGAAAACGACTACTACTGGTTTAAGGGCTTCTACGGTGATTATGAGATTACCGCTTCTGCAAACGGAAAAGAAGTTAAGAGAGATATTCGATTCACAAAAACAAGCTTTGATGAATTTAATATTATACTCTAATCATTGACAAAATCCAAAAAAGACGTATAATTATATTAGTTTCAGGGCGAGGTGTAATTCCTCACCGGCAGTGATGTGCTTTTGCAACAAGTCTGCGAGTCTTTTTGACTGATTCGGTTAGAATCCGAAACCGACGGTATAGTCCGGATGAGAGAAACTATGGGCGTTTTATACGCTGACGTTATTTCTATCCCCCTGAATTTCAGGGGGATATTTTTTTGTTTAGAAAGGTGATTTTATGAAAAATTCAAAGTACAGTGTAAGGGCAATTGCAAAGCTTGGCATACTGTGTGCAATTTCAATTGTGTTAGTTTATTTTATACGCTTCCCCATCTTCCCTGCGGTTTGGTTTTTGGAGTATGATCCTGCGGACGTTTCGATACTCATAGGCACATTTACATTTGGTCCTATTGCAGGTTTGTTGTTGACGGTTATTGTTTCTCTCATTCAAGGGTTTACTGTCAGTTTTGGAAGTGGAATATATGGAATTATAATGCACATTATTGCAACAGGCGTGCTCTCCCTTACAAGCGGTCTTATCTACAACAAAAAGAAAACCAAGGTTAGAGCAGCTGTTGCACTTGGTGCGGGAACTCTGGCTATGACTTTCGTTATGTTCTTTGCAAATCTGATTATCACTCCGATATTTATGAACACTACTCGTGAGGCGGTATTGGCTCTTATGCCGTTTATTCTCGGCTTTAACTTTATAAAGGCGGGTATAAACTCCATTCTAACCTTCTTCCTTTACAAAAGAATTTCAAATTTCATTCGCAAATAGAAACTGGCGACACGAAGCGATAAAGTTTTCAAAAAAAGTCCTGTATCATAAGGTACAGGACTTTTTAATTTGGAGGGATTATTTTGTCAATAAATCTTGATGTCGGTGAGGAGTCTATCGTCGCATATATAAGTGGCGAGATCGACCACCACAGCGCAAAGGAAATTCGCGAGGTCATCGATTGTGCAGCTGAAAGGACAAGCCCCAAAATGCTAGTGCTCGACTTTCGCGGGGTGACCTTTATGGACAGCTCAGGAATCGGACTGGTTATGGGAAGGTACAAGCTTATGTCTTCGCTAGGCGGAGAACTGGAAGTAGTAAACGTGAATTCTCACATCAAAAAAGTTATGAAAATATCCGGACTTGATAACCTGGCAAAGATTAGAGAGGGATGTTGAAAATGAAAAGACAGGTACTGAACAAAATCAAAATTAATGCTCTCAGTCGTTCTGCAAATGAGGCTTTTCTCAGAAGCTGTGTTGCCGCATTTGTTGCACAGTGCGACCCCACGGTAGACGAACTTGCAGACATTAAAACCGCAGTATCCGAAGCAGTCACAAACTGCATAGTACACGCCTATAAGGACAAAATCGGAGAGATTTTAGTCGTTTGTGAGCTGTACGAGGGAAATGTTGTAAAAATCAAAATCCGCGACAGAGGCTGCGGTATTGCAGATGTAAAGCAAGCCATGGAGCCGCTTTTCACCACAGGCGGAGAAGAACGCGCGGGTCTTGGATTTGCAGTTATGGAATCCTTTATGGACAAAATCAAGGTTAGCTCTGCTATTGACCGAGGAACGACGGTTATTATGGAGAAAAAGATAAGCTCCAGATGAAATACATAACAGTTGAAAGGTATGGAGCTTATGATTGAAACCACGTTATCAGGGCGCAGTGAAATTATAGAAAACAACCTAGGATTAGTTCACTCCTGTGCAAACCGTTTTCGCGGAAGAGGTGTTGAATATGATGACCTCTTTCAAGCAGGGTGTATTGGGCTCATCAAAGCGGCAGACGGATTTGATTTTTCCCGAGGGGTGCGATTTTCAACCTATGCTGTACCCGTAATACTCGGAGAGATAAAAAGAATATTTCGTGATGGCGGCTCTGTCAAAGTTAGCAGAACATTAAAAGAATTATCTCTGAAAGCAGGGCGAATTCGCGAGAACATCTTGCAAGAGCAAGGACGAGAGCCGCTTGTCTCTGAGATAGCCGTTGCTCTCGATATTGATGAAGAAACCGCCGCGCAGGCAATAGGAGCATCAATGCCTACAATTTCATTGACCGAAAGTGAAGAAGAAGGCTCGGGTCAGATCGACATAGCCATCAGCTCGCACGAAGACAAGGTCGTTGACCTATTAGCGCTAAAGGAAGCGTTATCAACACTAGGTGCTGAGGACAGGCAGATGATTATTCTGCGCTATTTCAAAAACAAAACACAATCCGAGGTGGCAAAAGAACTCGGCATGACACAGGTGCAGGTATCCCGAAAGGAGAAAAAACTGCTCAATGCTATGAAGAGGTTTTTGCTGGAGTAATAGAAAAATCCGTTCGGAATTCCGAACGGATTTTTTGTATCATTCGACTGTAACGGATTTTGCGAGGTTTCTCGGTTTGTCAACATCACATCCGCTATTCACTGCGGTATAATATGCGATGAGTTGGAGAGGAACGACGCTCACAAGCGGCATCAAAATGTCGTCAACGTGCGGAATTCGAATAATTTGATCAACCGCATCCTCGGGGAGATTTACGTCTTCGGGGCAAATCGCAATAACGTATGCGTCCCTTGCCTTCACCTCTCTGACGTTGCTGACAATCTTTTCGAGAAGATTTGTCTGTGTACATAGTGCCAAAACAGGAAGCCCTTCTTCTATCAGGGAAATCGTTCCGTGCTTTAATTCTCCTGCGGCATATGCCTCAGAGTGTATGTAGGATATTTCCTTTAGCTTCAAAGAGCCCTCAAGCGCAACAGAATAGTCGATTCCTCTGCCGATAAAGAAAGCGTCATCGCTCATAGAAAGCTTATTAGCAGTTTCCTCACAAGCAGAAACGTCATTCAAAACCAAAGAGATGACATGCGGTATTTTACAGAGTTCGGCTGTGATTTTCTCTACCTCTTGCTTTGTCATCTTACCCCTTACAAAAGCAAGACGAAGTGCCAAAAGGTACATAACTGCAACCTGAACCGAATATGCCTTTGTACTTGCTACCGCGATTTCGGGTCCCGCCCAGGTATAAATAACCTTATCAGCCTCACGAGCTATAGAGGATCCAACAACGTTTACTACCGCAAGAGTATCAATTCCCGCAGCTTTTGCAAGTCTGAGAGCGGCAAGAGAGTCCGCTGTTTCTCCTGACTGGGAAATTATAATCACAAGGTCGTCTTTAGAGAGAATTGGGTCTTTGTATCTAAATTCAGAAGCGATTTCTACATCAACGCAAACCTTGGCAAATTTTTCGATCAGGTTTTTTCCAACAAGACCCGCATGCATTGCAGTTCCGCAAGCGACAATATGAATCTTATTGTACTTTTTGAGAAGGTCGTCTGTAATTCCCTCGCCCGTAAAATCAGGAATATTATCCTTTATTCTCGGATTTATAGTATTCTTTATCGCTGTAGGCTGTTCATTTATTTCCTTGAGCATAAAGTGGGCGTATCCGCCTTTTTCCGCTGCGGCAACATCCCAATCTGCGGTATGTACCTGTTTTTCAATTTTGTTTCCGTCGAGGTCTGTAACAATGACTCCGTTTTTTGTTATCTCTGCAATCTCGCCTTCCTCAAGCAGATAATACTTGTTGGTATATTTTAGTATTGCAGTGACGTCGGAAGCTATAAAATTCTGTTCTTCTGACAATCCGATTATCAGCGGACTGTCTTTTCTTGTAGCATATATGCAGTCGGGCTTATCGCTGAACATAATTCCAAACGCATACGCGCCTTTGAGAAGCCCTATCGCCTTCTTGATAGCTTCTGTAGGATTGGAACCATAGCAAAAGTCTATTGTTTTTGCCGCGATTTCGGTATCAGTTTGAGACTCAAAATTATAGCCCTCTTTGACGAGCATCTCTCTAAGATCCACATAGTTTTCAATGATACCATTATGTACCAATGCCACGTTTTTACCGCAATGAGGATGAGAGTTTACGTCAGAAGGCTCACCATGGGTTGCCCATCTGGTGTGTCCAATTCCGCATCTCGACTTGAAATCGTATCCGCTGTTTTCAATCTTTTCTTCAAGGCAGGTCAAACGTCCTTTTGCCTTGACAACCTGAATCTTACCTTCTTCAAACAAAGCAACTCCGGCAGAGTCATATCCCCTATACTCAAGAGTAGCCAATCCTTCTAGCAGAACGTTTTTCGCTTTTAACTTACCAACGTAACCAACTATTCCGCACATAAAAAAACCCCCGTAATTTCGGCAACGAAAACTCAGCACAGAAAAATCCCTGTGCATTGTTCGTACCGTATAATATACGGATGCTGACGCAAATATATTAGCACGGTCTGACTGTTGTTTTGTACTGTATCATTACTGACACGTTTTGTCAACAATCTTCGGTCGACCGAGACCGACGGGACATCCGCCGAGTATTTCGATAAATCCCGCTCCTCGTCTCCACCTCTATCATGAGTGGTCAGGCGCTTTTGTCGTCTACTGCAAATAAAAATAGCAACAGCATCACTGTTGCTATTTTAGCATATTTTCTCATCTTTGTAAAGTAGTTATCTGCCGCTTTTGAAAAGTTTGGGCTTGAGCCATCCTGTATATATGCAAATGAGTCGGGTTATGGTAATGTCGTATAGTAAAAACACTACGTTCCCCATTCCAAGCATTATCCACACTCCGTACTTTCCCAGTTCGCCAAACTCTTCGAGTATCTCAGAGATGCCCAAAACGTTGATTATAATCAGGTATGAAACTACTATAGCTACATTGAAAATAACGAACTTTAGGATATATTCCACTACTCTGGAACGAATCCTCTCAAGCACGGATTTCAAGATAGGATAGTAGCCGAAGAAAAGCACAAACATAGCCGCCGCTTCCCTATCGGGCGTTATTAAAATCGCTAGTGCGGATATTGCACCATAGACGCACCAAGCCCATTTCATTCCGTGGTCAATAACTATAACAACCAAAAGTAGTCCTGCGAGTGCAGGCAGAGCATAGGTCGCAAACGGGAACACACCCGTGAAGAACATCAACAGTATCGCAAGAGCTGAAACTATTCCGCCGAATGCCACACTGCTGGCACTTTTATTCTTACCCATACCGTCCTCCAAAATTAGCAGCAGGCGATCAAATCTCCGCCCATACATTCACAACAACAATCAGCGCAAAGAAGTCCCGAACACATATCGCATCCGCTGCATCCGCCCGCCGTTTGAGTCTGTCTATATCCACCGTTCTGATTATATCCTGTGTTTCTCTGATAGGTCATATTATTGAGTGCCGCGCGGTACTCAGCATTGTTGGGTTCCATATTTACAGCGCGAGAAAAGCAGTTCATCGCGCGGTCAATCCATCCTCTAGAGTGCAATACACTACCCTTTAGAAAATACCATTCTGCATCTCGCGAAGCTTGCGGTACGCCTTCAAGCAGTTCGTCTGCTTCGGAAATTCTGTTCTGATTTATCATTCTTCGAATGTCAGAAAAGGTGGAAGTACCTCTGTTTCCGTTTCCTCTGCGCATATTCATAATCGCATCATACGCATCGTTGAGCTCGTCTATCTTCTGCTGGGCGAACTCGCATTGAGGGCTCGGTGAGCTGAGGTCTACACTATACTGCTTTAACAGAGTTCTATATGCCTGCTTTAGTTCCTCGTCACTGCAGGAACTGTCGATATTCAATATTCTGTAAGGATCTCCCATAGTGTCCTCCAAAATCATTCTTTACTATAAATTCGTTTTAAAGTGTCTGCTAATCCTAAATACACGACATTATATATTATAGGCTTAAAAACATTTATGTCAAGTTTTTCAAGACATAACTGAAGTTCTGCGGCAGTTGCGTTGATGCTTCCACGCGCGTAATCTTTAATCTCCTCAACGGTATTGCCACAACCTTTGAGAAAAGGATTGTAGTTTTTGGTCTTTATATCGTCCTCTATGTCATCAAGTGCATCTATGAGATAAACCCATCTTCCAAGAAAATAACCAAACTTTTCAAGGTCTTCCCTTTTTGTTTCGTCCATACATCCGCACACTCCCGCAAGAGCCGTTGCGGTGGGGTCAGCAGCCTCGTCAACACAACAGTCCGAGTTTTTTTCTACGTCATACTGACGATTCATCGCGTTTCTGATGCTCTCTTCGACTTTCGGGTATTTCTTCGCCGCTTTTTTGTGTGCTGAATTTGCAAAAGGCTTTAGCAAAAGCCAACCTAGTTTTTTTATTCCTTTACTGTCGCGGATATTGTCTATGGCCTTGTGGTAGAGCATTATCATCGCGACCGAAGCGGAAAAATCAAGCTCGTCGCAGGTTTTGGCACAGGTTTTCTTTTTTAAGGGATTCACGGCACAACGACAATTTTGAAACTCAGGCATTTTGTTTTTAACGCCGAGTTCAAACATTGCAAGAAACGCAAAATCATAGCTCAGAGTTAGTCTTGCAAACGGCCCAAACCGCTTTCCCATCTCCCGACAGAGACCGCAGTAGACCGATTTATATGCCTCATATTCCCTTATCTTCAAATCGGGCTTGAAAGGAGTTACGTAACCAAACATAATCTGTCCCCTAGTTTTAGTATTACAATTATATTCTACAATAATTCGACTGATTTTTAGTTAACAAAATGTAAACTAATCCACATATATTATAGCACGTTTACTATTGACTTGAAAAGATAATTGTGATAAAATATCTAGCAGTATATTTGGAGACGTATCGAAGTGGTCATAACGGGGCTGACTCGAAAGGTAGCCGACCTTGTCACTTGCGAATGTGCGAAAGCTCGCGTATTCTTCGATTTCCTCGCAAATGCTTCATTTTTCTTGAATTTTGAGTGAACGCATTTTAACATCGGCCTTGCAAAAGCCGTGCAAAATTCAAACACAATCGAATACGGAGAGATATCGAAGTGGTCATAACGGGGCTGACTCGAAATCAGTTTGCGCTCACGCGCACGAGGGTTCGAATCCCTCTCTCTCCGCCAAGGCGGAGTTGCTTCTGCAACTCCGCTTAGTATTTTTTACCGTATTAGCTCAGTGGATAGAGCGCCCTTCTCAAAAAGGGGTAGTCGCGGGTTCGAGTCCCGCATACGCATTTTTCACATTTTGTGTTTACATAGATTACATTACTTATCAACTATTATTTGCATTCAACGTATCGAAAGGAATTTACTGTGGGACGAGGATTAGATTTTTTCAGAGAAATTATTACTGGAGTCATTGATAATAAAGCTTTAGATTACGGAATTTGCAAATCTGTTGATATCATGTTAGAGTTAAAAACCAAAGACGAAGTAATCAAGCAAATGTTAGTTAAGCATTTTGACATCAGATATAGTGAAGCTGAAAACATTTTAATCTCCGCGAAAGAATATCACAAAAACAAAAAGTAAGTTTATAATTACAAGGGCTGACCGTGAGGTCAGCCCTTTCCTTATGCCCTTATCACCCCAGCGCCTTGCTCATTGCCGCGCCGGTGTCTGCTTTGGTGACGGCATCGAGGTGGCTATAGATATTCGCCGTGGTGCTCATGTCGCTATGTCCGAGCCATTCCTGGATCTGCTTCATTGGCACGCCTTGTGCGAGAAGCACCGAGGCGCAGGAGTGGCGAAGATCGTGGAAGCGGATCTTCTTCAGGTTATGCTTCTTCAGCAGTTGTCCGAAGTGTCCGGTGACGAAGTCGGGATCGTACAGCTTGCCAAGTGCATCCACGCAGACGTAGTCGGTGTACTCCTTGGAGTATGCCGAGCGCATCACCTCTTTCATCTGCTCCTGCTTCTCGCGATGACGGAGCAGCTCTCCTCTCACGAACGGCTCCAGCGTCAGCGTACGGTAGGAGGATTTTGTTTTCAGCCTGTCCTTGGCGACGATGCCTTCCTCGGTGGAGTGTACGGTGTGGCGAACGGTGAGCGTGTTTTCGGTAAAGTCGATTGCCGACCACTTCAGCCCGATCACCTCGCTTCGTCGGAGCCCATAGTAAGCGGCAAGGAGGATGGGGATATAGATCTCGTCATCCTTGACCAGCTCGAGCAGCTGTTTCACTTCCTCGGCGTTGTAGTAGGCGGCGATGAACTGCTCCTTCCTCGGACGGTTGGCTTGGTCAACGGGATTGCTCGGTATGATCCGTCGCTTCACCGCATCCTTAAATGCCTTGTGAAGAACGCCGTGATAGCGTTGACCGGTGGAGCCCTTCAGCCCTGCGTTACGAAGGTAGGTGTAAAACCCGTTGATCTCATCCCCCGACAGATCCTTGACGGTGAGGTCGAGAGGCGTGAAGAACTCACGGATGCGCCCGTCGATAT
>JAZSNN010000040.1:0-2677 GCA_045536425.1 Oscillospiraceae bacterium | reverse complement strand
GGTATGCGGACAGCAGACCTGCACCGAGATCCCGATCATTCCCGAGGACAAGAACATGAGCCTCTTCGACAAGAAGATCCGTTCCTTCCTCGACGCTTGCAAGGGCATCGCTCCTATTCCCGTTCCCTCCTCTCAGATCCTGTACAACCAGGCAATCATCGACGGTATCGCAAAGTCCTCCGCTATCGGCAAGGAAATTGCTATCGAGATCCCCGAGATCTGATTGGAATCTTAATTACAGCATAACAATAAGGCTATTACACAAAATAGCCTGAAACAAAACAAGCAGTTGAACGCTACTCCCCGTAACGGACAACTGCTTGTTTTTCATATTCAAAGTTTTGGTTCTTCACAAAAAGTGGTGTAAAGAATAAAAAAGATGAGCCATAACTCTCTCAAATATGGTATAATGTAAGTGACCAAACAAACATTGACCAAGGAGAAAGTTATGGCTCACATATATAATACCACAGTACAAGTAGAATATCAAGGGTTTATTTGTGAAAAAATCGAAAAAAGTGAAAACGGAAAGAACGTAATGCGATTTTTTAGCAAGCATAGAGCAACAGAAGAGGTATGTCCACACTGTGGAGGAAGTGTTTTTGGAAATGGTGTTCGCAAGGTACGCTTAACCGATGTACCTCTTCTGCCCGGTGTAGCAACAATTTATGAAGTATATCAACACAGATACAGATGTCGGTCGTGTAATAAAACCTATACCGAGAACAATCCGTTCAAAGTCCCCGGATTTCATTTGACAAAGCGGTGCGTAGAATGGGTGTTTCAGTTACTGAAATACAAGGTTTCAACCTCAGATATAGCAGGCATTCTGGGAATCCACTGGAATACGGTCAGAAAACTGGAGAAAATGCGTATGGATTTCATATTGGATGAGTGGGATCTATCCGCCCCAAACTCTATGTATAGACCGTACTATCTGGCAGTAGATGAATTCGCTATACGAAAAGGGCATCGTTATGCTACATGCGTTATGGATTTGGTTCGCGGAGATATCCTGTGGGTCGGGAAAGGAAGAACCATCAAGGACTTTCTAAGGTTTTTCGATGCTTTTTCATCAACCGATTACCTCTCTTGTGTGAAAGCTGTAGCTATGGATATGAACGCTTCATATAACGCTTTAGTAAAAGAGCATTTGCCGCAAGCTGAAATTGTGTATGATCGGTACCACGTACAGGCGCAGTTTGGACGAGATGTACTTGGAAGAGTTCGACTGGATGCGGCAAGAGCTCATAATGAGGCGGCAAAGAAACTGCGTTTTAATGGAGGAGAAAAGCAGCTAATACAGCAGGAAAAAAGGTTGTATAGCAAAGTGAAACGTGCTCGCTGGGTTCTTTTGCAGAACAAGGATAAGCTTGAACAGGATAAACAACAAAGCCTGAATGAGATTTTGAATACCCATTCAGACCTTGCCATTTGTTATGCGATGAAAGAGGAGCTTGCTGCTTTATTTCAGATTACGGATGAAACCGAAGCGCAAGAAAGGTGGACTAAATGGTTTAATGCCGCCATACATAGTAACATCCCAGCCCTTTCCAAATTCGGTCGTCAGAAGCTCAAACGTTTGGATGGCCTTGTTGCTCATGCTAAATTCCCTATAAACACCGGCAAACTTGAGGGCTTTAACAACAAGATCAAGGTTGCTAAACGTAACGCTTATGGCTTTCGCAATCTTGATTTCTTTTTCTCTTATATCCGCTTCCTCTCCTTACCTTTGGGTTTCATACACCAGAATTTATGAAGAACCTCTTTTTTTAGGGCTGGCTTAGTGTGACAGCCCCATTTTGCTTTTGTGTCTACAAAAGCAGTGCTTGTCAGGAAAAATGATAGAAAAGTAAGCAAATGAAGGGGCTATTATGACAGCCCCTTTTGGACTTATTAGTCTTCTTTATTTTGCAAACACCCCGTAAATCAGAGTTGAATATTTGTCGCTATCGGCGGAAAAGCTTACGCTTTCGACCGTGTCCGAGGAATCAACGGTAATATCGAGGCGGTTGGCAACATATATCTCAAAGTTTTTGTCATATCCAAACGTCGCAAATCTTCCCGATTTTGTGGCGATCGGATCGATCCTCGACGAGCCTTTGAGTGCAAATGCCGTAGTTATATGAACACCGTTTTTCAGGGATATCGTTTCCGTTTTGCCGCTCTTATAGTTTATACTTACACAGCAAGCATCCTCACCGTATGTCCCGCCGAGAGGATAGCCCGACGTTATCGACGTGAGCCCTATGATCGAAATGATATCGGCGCGACGTCCAAGCTTAAATGAAAAATTCCTTTCCGAAGATACAACCAAGGGGATCTTATCTATCGACGCGCCCGATTCAAATATCGGTCCCGTCTTTATCTGCCTCGCTCTGATTCTATGCTTCTCGTTAACGTCGATCTTCGGAACAAGCTCAAAGAATCTGTCATCCTTCGGAGATTCAAGTTTTATATAATCCGACATATCGGAAAATGTTTCAGCTTCGTTTAGCCAAAAAGCGACGTCATCTTGATCGGCGTCAAAAAGCTTGAGTCCCTCGCAAAAAGCGTTGAAAATAAGATTCGGACGTCTGTATTTATCGACGAGCGCCTCCTTAAGTACACCGTCAACGCACGCGGGTCTGCCTCGGTTATAGTCGTTGACCTCGGCAAAATACCAGAAAAACGCGCC